>SXRM01000117.1 GCA_005792545.1 Pseudomonadota bacterium
CGCCGCTGGTGCACGCGTTGCCGTCGTTGCACGGCGCCGTATTGGCCGGGTGGCTGCACAGGTTTGAGGCGCACACGTCGTCGGTACAGGCGTTGGTGTCGGCACACTGGCTGTTGGCCGTGCAGCAGCCGGGCATCGGCGTGTGGGTGCAGCCGCCGGTCGCGGGGTCGCAGCTGTCAAACGTGCACGCCACGCCGTCGTCGCACTTGTTGGCGCCGCCCGCGAGGCAAACCCCGAGCTTGCAGCCGTCGCCGACAGTGCAGGGGTTGCCATCGCTACACGAGGCCGCATTGGCCGTGACCACACAGACCCCATTGGTGCCGCAGACGTCGTCGGTGCAGGTGTTGGCATCGTTGCACTGGGTGTTGTTGGTGCAACAGGAGGGCTGCGCGGCGTTGACGCAGGCGCCGGTGGTCGGGTTGCAGGCGTCGAGCGTGCAGGCGTTGTTGTCGTTGCAGTTCTTGGCGGGACCCGCGCTGCACAGGCCGGCCGCACACTGGTCGCCCACCGAGCAGCCGTTGCCGTCGTCGCAGTTGCCCGATGTCGGGGTGTACAGGCACTGGCCGGTCAGCAGGTCGCAGCTGTCGGCCGTGCACGGATTGTTGTCATTGCAGACCTTGCCGGGCCCCGCCGCGCACGAACCGGCCTTGCAGCTGTCGGGCGCGGTGCAAGGCTGGCCGTCGTCGCACGGGCTGCCGTCGGCGCTGTTGGGGTTGCTGCACTTGCCAGTGGCGGCGTCGCACAGGTCTTGCGTGCACGGCTTGCTGTCGTTGCAGTCGGCCGGGCCTTTGCAGCCGACACAGCCCGGTATGGGCGTGTTGTCGCAAGTGCCATCGGCGCCGCAAGTGTCGGTGGTGCACGGGTCGCCGTCGGCGCAGTCCGCGTCGGTCGTGCAGGCCTTGCAGCCGGCGATCGGGTCGTGGACGCACTTGCCGGTCTTGGGGTCGCAGTAGTCGGTCGTGCAGGCATTGAGGTCGTTGCACCAGATGGGCTTGCCTTTGCACTTGACGAACTGGCAGTAGTCCGGGCTGGTGCACAGGTCGCCATCGTTGCATGGGGTGCCGTCGACAAGCCCCGCATTGCTGCACTTGCCGGTCGCCTGGTTGCAGGTGTCGGTGGTGCACTGGTTGGCGTCGTCGCACTGCGCGTCTTTGGTGCACCCACCGCACGGCACGATCTTGGTGTGCTTGCAAAATCCGGTGGCGACGTCGCAAGCGTCGGTGGTGCAGGGGTCGCCATCGCCACAGTCGGCGTCCTTTTTGCACTGCTTGCAGCCCGCGATGGCGATGTGAAAGCAATCGCCGGTCGCCGGGTCGCAGCCGTCGTTGGTGCACGGGTCAAAGTCGTCGCACGGCTTGTCTTTGCCCTTGCACTTGCCGAACTGACAGTAGTCGGGGTCGGTGCACAGCTTGCCGTCAGTGCAGAAGGTGCCGTCTGGCTTGGCCGGGGTGCTGCACACACCGGTCTGCAGGTTGCACTTGCGCTCCAAGCACTGCTCACCGGCCGGGGGATTGGCGCAGTCGGCGTCGGCCTTGCACTTGGGGACCGGCGGCGGGCACCACTGTGGGTCCGCCACCACCACGCCGATGTCGTGCCAGTAGGTGACAAAGCTGTCGTAGGGGCCATTGCCGTTCATCCAGCTGGCGCAGTTGCACATGGCCGGCGTGCACAGCCACCAGGTCAGTGGGCCACAGGCCGGGCAGTAAGTGGCGAGGCACTGCACGTCGCAGCCGCGGCGGCAGGTCGCGGCACCCCAGGTGCCACAGCCGTGGGTGGTGTGGCAGGTGTCGTAGCAGCCGTCATGGACGCGACAGCCGGCGTGGCTGCCGCAGTTGTAGCGGCGCCAGCGCTTCTTGTTGCCGGTGTTCTGGTTCTGGGCGTTCTTCTCGCAGAACCACATAAAGCCGCTGGTGCAATTGTTGGTCGGGCAGTCGGGGCCGCAAGTGCCTGAGCACTTGGCGCCGCAAGGACGCGTGTCGTGCGCGAACGGCTGCAGCTTGGGTACCGCGCCCTCACCGTCGAGCGACCAGAAGCCAAAAACGCTCGGCACGATGTCGTCGTGGTTCAGGCGCAGCAGCTTGGGCGGCGCGCCGGTAACGGGCGTGACGTCGATGGGCTCCAGGCCCTCGCTGCCCGGGTCCGTTGGCTCGACCGCGTCTTGCAGGTACGGGCATGCGCTGGCCTTGACCAGTTCCTTGGTGTGCGGAAAGGTCGGCGAATACTTGACGAGCAACTGCCACGGCAGCAATAGCGCCGCGAGGTGGACGGCGTCTTCGGGCTTGTCGACCTTGCAGCCCAGCTCGAGCGCGGCCAGCGCCGACGCCAGCGCCAGTTCAGAATTGCCAAAGCTCTCCAGCGCCGCCGCGGCCGCGGGCGTTAACTTGCCCTTGCCGGTCAGCTTCTGCCCGTCGATGGTTACTTCTGCGGTATGGGCGCCGGTCATGGCCACCTCGACCTTGGCACCGGTTGCCTTGTCGGTCAGCGTGGCGCTGGCGATGCCCTGCTTGTCGTCGAGCTTGGTCGAGAACTCGACGGTGGCCCCGCCGGTGAACTGGTAGGCGCCCTGCAAGCTGCCCGGCGTCTGCGCGCCGAACTGCAAGGTGCCCGGTGGCTTGGGCGGTGCGGGCGCGACCTGCAGGTCGCCTGTCGGGGCGTCCAAAAGCGTGGCGTCGAGTGGACCAAGGTCGCCGCCGCTTGCTTCGACGGTGCCGCCGTCGCCACCGCCCGCGGCGGTTTCAGCGGCTTGTGCGTCCGCTGCGGGCGCCTCTGCCTCGCCGCACGAGGCAGCCGCACATGTGACACCCAGACACCAAAGCCTGGCGCTCAGGCGCGCAGTTAGTCCTTTCCGCCCCATTGGTTCCCCATCGCCGCGCCGGTCCAGGTGGCGCGCCCCAAGCGTAAAGTTGTTTGCTCGGCGGGTCAGGGTTTTGCGCGAGTCTAGCGCTGGGGTCTGGCGGCCCCATCATTGCGGTCCGCGGCGCAGGTCGTCCGGCGCCGGTCTACAACCCCCGCAGCCACTCGGGTTTGAGCAGACCTTTGTCCCGCCGGGCCAGCACGCTGTCGATAGCCGCCAGCATCGCCGCCCGATCCACAGGCAACCGCGCCCGCAGCGGCAGATAGTTCGAGGCATGGTTCGAACTGAACTGGCAATTGCTCAGGTCCGCGTCCGCGACCAGAGTGCGCAGCTCTTCGAGCAACCGCCACGGGTCGGGTACACAGAACGCGCCGGATTGCTCCGCGTCCCACAGCGGCGTGCCAGGCACTGGCGTCACGGTCAGGGCACCCACGAACGGCGGGTCGATGCGCGACAGCAGGCTGGCCGTTTGCCGGGCGTGGCGCTCGCTGCCGTCCACGCCACCAATCCCCAGCAACACGATGACCGAGTGCAAGATGCCCGCCGCGCGCAGGCGATCGGCAGCGGCGATGACCTCCGCGCGCGTCGAACCCTTGACGATGGCCGCCATCGATTCGTCGTCGCCGGTCTCGACGCCATGGTAGACCATGCCCAAGCCCAGTTCGGCGAGCTGCCGCAGCTCTTGCTCAGACTTGCGCAGAATCGAGCGGCAGTCGCCGTAGGTTGCCACGCGGCGGACCCACGGCAGCCGCTGACGGATCGCCTGCAAGATCGCGACCAACCGCGCCTGGGGCACGATCAGGGCGTCGCCGTCGCACAGGAACACCCGCCGCGACGCCGCCGGCTGCCGGCCCGCGTAGGTATCCAGCAGCGCTTCGATTTCGGCCTGCGGCCGCAGCGCGAAGCGCTTGTCGCGGTACATGGCGCAGTACGTGCAGCGGTTGTGGGAGCAGCCGACGGTGACCTGCAACAGCAGCGAGTCGGCCTCGCTCGGCGGCCGGTACACGCTGCCGCCGGGGACCAGTTGCTTGCCATCGGGGCCGGTGGTGACGAACGGGGCGGGCGCGGTCATCGGCGCAGGATGCCGCGGGGCTGGACGGCACGCAAGGGGCGCGGAACTCAAGGTGGCGTCGCAGGCGACTGCCAGCGCCACGCGCTCGATGAGGGGCGATGTGAGGTGCACAGTCGACGCTCGACGCCAGGTGGCCGTTTGCGCCATCGTGCCCGTGCACAACGTCCGCATTGCCAAGCCACGGCACGGTGCTGGGTTGGCGCTGCGCCAACCATTTGGCACCGCATCCTATGGTGGAAAGCCGGACTTTGGCGGCGCTATGTATGGCGCGGAATACTTGGCTTCGTCGCCGAGGCCCATGCCGGGTACTGTCGGTGGGCCAGCAGCACCAACTGCGACGTTGTCAGTCAGGCCTTGCGACGCCGCCCACTGCGAGGACGACATCTCCTTCGTTAGCACCGTATTCACCTCTTGCGTCGCCAGTGGCACCCCGATCGCCTGGTCTACGAACACCGCGACGCCACGCAGTGCTTGCTCCAGCAGCATCACCTGCCGTCGCAACCGAGCCAACTCGTCAAACACGTCCAATGTGGAAACCGTATAGAGCAGTTTGCCATCGCTTGCCCGCTTCACGAGGTCCGGTGCGAGTGGCCAGCCGCTTGGCCGGTCCAGCAGGAGCTGTTTCATCACGACCATCATGTCCTGTGCCACGACTGGGCCGGCGAATTCTGCTGACGATTTGCACCGTAGCATCGGCTCGACCACCAGATCGTGGCTAAACGATACCTCGCCTTCGAACTTAACCGTGCCGTTGAGCTCAATGGTAGCTTGTGGTGCCGGCGCATCAATGGTCACGCCGTTCGGGTAGCTGCCGCCTGGGCTGATAACCAGGCGGTCGTTCTGGGCGTGCTGCAGCGCGATGCGCCGCGCGGAGGCACCTGTGCCCTGAGGCTGATTGCCATCGCGCAGGTCCAGGTCGCGGGCCTGGAGGGTGATGCGGTCGTCGTCGAAGCGGATGTCTGAGTCCATTGTCACCCCCAAGCTCAGTTGGACTTCATGCATGGCATGTCGCCACAACACATCGGAACACAAATGTTGTCTGTCCAGCAGCGGATTCCGGACACTCTTTCGGGTGCAAGAGTCAGGTTCTTGCCAAACCTGACTACCTCAAGCCCGACACAATCCGCGTCAGTGTTGCATCCACGCAAGGTGTACTTCCCTGACTGGAGCGGAAATAGGCTACCACATGTCAAAGCGTTGGTCGTATCGGTCGGCTCCTTGGGCAACCCTGTGCACAGTGCGCAATAGGTGTTGTACTGCGGCCGGTCCTGCAGTCCGGCCTCGGCACAGCCTTGGCACGACGGGCCGGCGCATTCAACGTGGCCTGGCGACTGAAAGCTGCACGCAAAGCGCTCCTTGTCGGTCGCAAACGTATCGCAACCACAAGTAGTTGCGGCAACTATTGGCAGGGCCCACTTGTAGCACATGAACTCAGCGTCGATTGAAGGTTGGCCAGGAAAGGTTCAGCCTTCGTCGTTGCCTGCGCGAGGTCAAAGACGGGCAAATCCTCCGGGACGGCAACTGTCACCGCCCCGACGTTGCCAGCGAATTTGCCAAAAAGGCGCTGGGGGAACAAGGCAGAATTTAGGGTAGGCAGAACTCCACCCATGATGCTTGGGTCAGTTACTGCAACGCCCAGGAGCGACGGACATGGTGTCGTTGCACTATTATACTCATCCATGAACCCCAAGGCGTGACCATACTCATGTGCAGGAGTCAGCAATTCATGGGGCAAGGATCCGGCCGGCTGGCCCTGCCAAACTGGATCTGTTGCCGCTGCCTGAAACGCCGTAGTGTCTAAGTGCCAAGTCCACCAGTTCGACTGTGCTTGTGAACTCTCCAAAAAGACGTCCAATTCAATGTCGTGCGGTCCGTCGTCGCCAAACTCAACACCAAACGTAATCGGCGTCGGCAATTCGTCGCCATGCTGCAATGCGAAGCGGTTGCTCCACCATTCTTCAATGAGTACCTTGAGCAGGCCCGCAAGGGCCGTTCGCGCAGCCACCGGCACGCTACCGTCCCATGTAACGTCGTACCGAACGGTTATGTGCCCCCAAAGCTGCCCATAGTCTGTTGCGAAATTGCTCCCAAATACAGTTCGACGACACGGTCCCTTTTCAACGTACGGGCCGACGGAACCAAGAAGAGTTAGCACGAGAGTCGCCAGCGCGCCTTTGTTGGGACCCGCGCCCTGGTTGGCAAGTCCCTCCAGCACCTCAACGATTGCCTCTACTTGGACCTTGCCCGCGAGGAGAGGAATGACGGCTGCTTTCAAGAAGCAAGGGACAAATCCGTCGCAGATTGTGAGCTCCGTGTGGAACTCGGTGGTCCCGGTCCGGCCAAGTACCGCCTGTCGCACGGAACTACCGTGTGGCGCCGCCACCAAGAGCGATGAGTCATTCAATGCCGTCGCCAGCTTCTCTACGGGAACCGGAATCATCTCGTAGAGCGGTCGCACGCCGTTGCTCAAATCGTACCCGTAGTAATGCCGCGCCACCCCCCGCAAGCTAAAGCTCGCCATCACCAACCCCGCCACGCCCGATTGAGCGCCTCGGTGTCCACGGTGCCGTCGGCCCGCATTGGGATGCTCGCAATCGACAGCGGCCCGCGCGAGCCAGTGGTCGTCGCCCGTGCAGTCGCCTGGGAAGTTCGTCCAACGAACTTCGGCGCCACTGGCTGCGTCGGCGGCAGACTCATTTCTGGCGCAGAGGTGCCGTCGCACGAAGTCTCCGCGCCGTGCGAACACCCGCAAGCCCGGCCGTCGCCGAGCTTGATGCGCAACGGAATACCGCGTCGTCGGCCGTCGCTGGCACGGCGACTGTCCACGCCAGGCATTGCGCCTTCGTCCAGGCGCATCGCACCACGACGAGTAACGTCGGCGTTTGCAATTGGTTGCCCATTGGCACTGCCGAAGATGCTGCGCTCTGCAGGCGCTGGGCTCGACCGGCCCTGCTGCAGCGCGACGCCTTCCTCCAATCGGATTGAGTTTGCGGTTTGACTGCTGCGAAGCGCTGGGCTTTGGTCCCGCTCTCGCTGTGTCCCCGCCGATGCAGCCGTCTCCAGCTGCGCCACAAGGCGACGCAATGCCTGTTCCTGACCAGGCTCTGCATTGGCGGCGCCAGCAATGCCCGCGGGTGTTGCGACACGGCCGGTGTCATCCGACAGGCTGGTTGCGACAGCGCCTCGGGTCGCAAGCTGCGCGGGCGGCCGCCTGACCGCAGCGGATTCCAGTCGAGGCGGGACGTTACTCGCCGCCACCACCGAACTCACGCCCTCCGCACGCCGCCCCGCGCCCACAGCAGCCCCATCGACCAGCGGCGCGCCCGCCCGACGCTCGCCGCAGCCCTCGCACTCGTGCTCCGTCTGTTGGCCAGTAGCACGCACAGCTACCTCCCGGGCTCCCGACCCGCCGTAAACCGCTGCCCCGCCGCCCAAATCTGCATGTGCACCATGCAAAAGTGCCCGGCCACGGCATCCTCATTGTACACGTACAATCGCCCAATGCCACGCGGATATTTGTCCTGCTGCACCGTCAACGCTCCGCGGCCAAACTCCACCGAGAACACGCCGGGACCGACGCCGCCCTGGTTGATGTTCTGCGGCACCGAATTCATGTTCTCGAACTGGTCCGGCAGTTCCAGCTGCGTCGCCCGCTCGAAGTTGACCTTGACGCTGATCAGGCCCAGGCCCGACAACCACACCTTGAGGTCAAACTTGACCTGGTTGCAGTCGCCGAAGTCGATGTAATCCTCGCGCGGCGGGTACCAGTCGTAGGCTTGCGTACCGCCCGACTTGTCGTCCAAGACAAACGCGGTGTCGAGCCAGAGGATGCGTTGCCCGGGGATCAAGGTCTTCATGTTCGCTCGCTCCGTCGTTGGTGCCCGTGGGCTAGCTTACGATCCGCTCAAATGGGCCCAAACGCGCGCACGGATGACCACTGCGTCGGTGGCGTGGGTGTTGCGGAACTGCACTCGTTGGTAGCCGCGCGGCGCCAGCGTCGAGGTGCCGTCGGCTGCGAAGCTCTTGTTGACAAAGCCGCTGCCCGCCGCCAATGCGGCTGCGCTCGGCAACATGTTCTCCCAGGCGCCATCGCGCTCTGTCGGCATGGCGGTGCGCTGGAAATCGGCAACCGCGGTACCCGTGCCGGATGCTGCGAAATCGACCGTGTAGGCCGCAAACGTCCGCTCGCGCATAGGCAAGACATCGGCGGCCGACATCGCCCACTTGGTGGTGCCAGGGCCGCCCGCGCCGTCGAGGTAGATCACCTTGTCGGCCCACAGGAATGGCGCCGGGCCACCGGCTGGGGGCAGGATCGGTCCAGCGGGCACTGCGGCAATGTGGCTGCCGTCGCCCCGGGTCAGGTTGGCCCACATGCGCACGCGCACGAAGCAGGCGTTGACGGCGTCGGTATTGGTCAGCTTGATGCGCATCGACCCGCGCGGGTAGTTTGACCCGAGGTCGGCGTTGTTCTCGCCGAGCACCACCGTCACCGAATAGCGCTTGCGGTCTACGCGCGAGACCAGCGTCGCCACTTGCTTGTACGCGCTGTCGAGGTCGCTAACGGCCACGGCGCATTCGGCCGTGATGGCGGGCCCAGTGGTCGCGCTACAAGCGGCGCCGACGCCAGTCAGTTCCAGCGTGAAGGTGCTGTCGACGGCGTCGCCAATCCAGACGTCGAGTTCAGGTGGCGAGGTCGCGGTGTTGGGGGAGCCGCCACCGGAATTGGCCGCCAACGCGAACCAACGGTCCATCACCAGTTCGCCGCGCTTTGAGGTCCGGTTTTCGGCCATCGCGTTCCCTTCGTCTGCGCGCCAGCGGACGCCAACGAGGCTCAGTTTGCGCGTGGCTCGGCTGGGCGGCAAGCACGAGCTGCGATCGAGCGGGGCAAATTGTGGTTACGCTAGCCGCGGTTGAGCGTGCCTATTGACGATAACACGCGCACGTGGCTATCGTCGCCCCGCCCCGCCCCCCCCCCCCCCGCC
>SXRM01000118.1 GCA_005792545.1 Pseudomonadota bacterium
CTTGGCGTCGCGCACCACGCGACCGTAGCCGGTGGGGTCGGGCAGGTCGCCGACCAGCAGCGACACTAGACCGCTGCCGCGCGCGGTCCGCAAATCCTGCAAGGTGTCGGTGCGCAAGAGCGGCGTGTCTCCATACAGGACCAGCACCTCGTCGCATTCGCGCCACACTGGCTGCGCGCACGCCACCGCGTGACCGGTGCCGCCCTGATGAGGTTGTTCGACGCAAGTCGGCGCCTGGTCGCCGGCTAGCGCCGCCTGATTGCGTCGCGCCCAGTCTGCCACGTAGCGCTCGACCGCTTCGCGACCGTGGCCGCACACCACGCACAGGCGGTTCGGGTTCAGACCCGCGGCCGCGCCCAGCACGTGCCCCAACATCGCTTCGCCCAGCAGTTCGTGCAGCACTTTGGGCGTCTGGCTGAACATGCGCTTGCCCAGGCCAGCCGCGAGGATGACGACGCAAAGACCGCCAGCGCGAGCCATGGCGGCAGTTGGAGTCGTAGAAGACGTGGACATGGCAGACCTCGCGCACGCGCAATGGGCATGTCAAAAATGCCGCCCGGCCAATCCTCAAAGGGCAGGATCGGCCGGGCGAACTTGATCGGGCAAGGGACTATTCGGCTGCGGTGACTTCGAGCGTCAGCTTGGCAACCACATCGTGGTGCAGCTTGACCGTAACCGCGTACTCGCCGACGGTGCGGATGTTGTCGGGCACGCCGATGTCTCGACGGTCGACCAGGAAACCCTTTTCCGCCAGCAGATCAGCGACCTCGCGCACGGTGACGGAGCCGAATAGACGGCCTTCGTCACCAGTGTGCTTGGCTACGCTCAAGCGAACGCCGCTCAGTTGCTTGCTCTCTTCGGTCGCCTTGGCACGCGCCTTGGCGAGCCGAGCCGCCGCGACGCGCTTGTTGTGGTCCATCTGCCGCACGTTGCGCTCGTTGGCCTGGGTGGCCAGGCTGCGCGGCAGCAGGTAGTTGCGGCCAAAACCGTCAGCGACATCGAGCACATCGCCGATCTTGCCGACGTTGGGCACGTTTTCGCGCAGGATGACTTTCACGGGAACCTCCGTCTGCGGCCTAGTCGGCCGTCGCGCTCGAGTACGGCATGAACGCCATGATGCGAGCGCGCTTGATCTCCAGGCACAGATTGCGCTGGTGTTGCGCGCACACGCCCGAGATGCGCCGCGGCACGATCTTGCCGCGCTCCGAGATGAAGCGCTTGAGCATGCTCGGGGTCTTGTAGTCGATGTACAGCGTCTTGTCCGCGCAGAACGGGCAGACTTTGCGCCGACCAAAGCGCCGCGGCTGCCGACCTGCGCGCTCGCCGCGCTCGCCACGTTCGCCACCAGCGCCGCGATCGCCGCCAGGTCCGCGGTCCACGCCCTGGCCCTGCGGTGCGTCTTGGTTCCTCATGCGACCTCCTCGTGATCGACTTCTTCGTCGTCCTGGTCAGCCCGGCGGGCGCGGCGTTCGTCGCTGCGGCGCAGGTACTGGTCCTCTTCGTCCTCTTCGCGCTCTGGCGTCAGGCCCTCGGCCCGGCGGCGCTCGGCCTCCAGGTCGAATTCGCTCAGTTGCTTGAGCTTGGACAGGCACACCGTCTGGTAGCGGATGACGTCATTGGAGATGCGCAACTGACGCTCGCACTCTTTGACGAACTGGGGATCGGCGATGTAGCCGAAATACCAGTAGTTGCCCTTCTTCTGCCGCGCGATCTCGTAGGCCAGCTTGCGCTTGCCCCAGTCGACCAGCTTGATTTCGTTGCCGCCCATCGCCTCGAGCGCGCGCAAAAGCCGTTGGTGGATTTTCTCCGCCACTTCAGCTTCCGCGTCGACTCGGGTGATGAACAGCGTCTCATACATACGAACTAGCATGATGGCTCTGTTCTCCTTGTGCTCCCCATGGTAAGGCGCCAAAACCGCGACAAAGTGTCGCCGTTTGGCACTTTCGCCCGCGCGCCGCTGCCACCTTGGCAAAGTTCGCGAGCGAGGAGGCCAGGTCGCGGACCGTCCGCGGCCTGCCCGGCGTGCCTGCCGCCCCAATGGCGGCCGCACCCGATTGACGCGAACCCTTACGGGTTCGCAGGTTTGGTGCCGGCCTGCGCCGGCTGGGCGTTGTGCGTGTTCATCGCCACGCGAACGCCCGCTTGCAACACGGCCTCTGCCGCCGCCACCGCGCGGTCCAGAACTTGCGGCAACACCGCACGCTCGTCCGCGCCGAACGGCGACAGCACCCAGTTGCTGATTGCCTCGTCGCCGCCCTTGCCGCCTGCGACGCCACCCGCTCCGGGTCGACCGATGCCGATGCGCACCCGCACGAACGCATTGCTGCCCAGCTGGGCCACCAGCGACCGCAGGCCGTTGTGCCCGCCGTGGCCGCCGCCAGCCTTGACCTGCACCCGGCCGAACGGCAGGTCCAAGTCGTCGTGGAACACCAAAAGTTCCCCAGGCTTATGGCCAAAAAACGCCAGCATCTGCTGGGTCGGGTGGCCACTGCAGTTCATGTAGGTCATCGGCTGCAGCAGCGCCACGTCGACGTCGCCGACCGGACCCGGCAAGCGACAGCGGGCAAACTGTCCGTTGAACTTGCTCGACCAAGCGGCCAACCGGCGCGCAGCCAGTTGTTCGATCGCCATAAAGCCGACGTTGTGCCGCGTCGCCGCGTAGCCCTTGCCTGGGTTGCCCAGGCCGACCAGCGCCCGGATGGGCAGGTCTGCCACCGCTTGCGGCTCGGCGCCGCGCGGGCGTCCAGGATTGCCGGTGGCGGATTGGGCGGCCATCGAGAAATTCCGAAAACCGCCCGAGCGGGCGCCTGGCTACTTCTTGCCGGCCGGCTTCTTCTTGTCGTCCACGGCGGCCTTTTCTTCGACCTTGGGTGCGAACAACTCAAAGATCTTGAAGGACTTCTTGAACACGGCTTTGCAGCCCTGCGGCAGCGGCAGGCTGTCGACCGTCATCACGGTGCCGTTCTCGAACGGGGTGACGTCGATCTCGATCGCTTTGGGCAAGGTCGTGGGGGTGCAGGCGACGGTGACGTAGCGCGTGATCTGCTCCAGGCGACCGCCGGCCTTCTGGCCGGCCGAGCGGCCCGACAGCACCACCGACAAGGTCACCCGAATCGGGCTCGCCGGGGTCACCACGAAGAAGTCTACGTGCTTGAGCGTGCGCTTGACCGGGTGGATCTGCACGTCTTTGCAGATCGCCAGGTGCTGCTTGCCCTCGAACTCGACGGTGAACATCTGGTTGCGGCCATAGGCGCCGCTCAGACCCTTGCGCACCACTTGCGGGTCGACCGCGACCATGCGGGCATTGGGCCCGACACCGGCGCCGTACATCACCGCTGGCAGCAATCCGGCACGGCGGACCTTGTTCGCCACGTCGGAGCCGGCCAGCAGGCGCGGGCGCGCACTGATTGCGACTGTGTCCATCTTCGTTCCTGTCGGCGCTATCCGAGCGCCGTGATCAAGCAGTGCGTTGCCCCGCACTTGGGGTTCCGCCGCACGGTCCCGTTATCGGGTCGGCCGTCGGCAGTCCAGCGCGGATGGGCGCCCTTGGGTGTCCGCTCAAGGTGCGGGTGCCGTTGCGCTGGATTTTGCTGCGGTTTCTTGCCCGTTCGGGGCGCGGACGCTACCAGAACGGCCGCAGCGGGGCGCGCATTGTAAAGGCAGCACCGCCATTGTCAATCGGTAATTGCTGCCACTGCTCACGCTTGCCTCGACTGGCGCAGCGGGCCACACTTGCCGCCCGGAGGACGACCCATGCACCACAGCGACGAATTCGTAGCACTGGTCAACGACGCCAAAAGCCGTGTACGCGAAACAAACCTCGAACAATGGCCGACGCTGGCGGCCGGCGGCGCGCTGCTGGTCGACGTGCGCGAAGATCGCGAGTGGAACGCCGGCCACGCCGTGGGTGCCCAGCAGTTCGGCCGCGGCGTGCTGGAGCGCGACATCGTGCAAGCCGTGCCGGACAAGGACCAGGCGTTGGTGCTGTACTGCGGCGGCGGTTTTCGGTCTGCGCTTGCGGCTGACAACCTGCAGAAGATGGGCTACCGCAACGTCTACTCGCTGGCTGGCGGCTGGAAAGCCTGGCTTGCCGCGGGCCTGCCCACGCAAGTGCCTGAGTAGTCTGGCGATGGCCTGGTTCGTGTTGACCGTCCGTACCACTGAGCACGGCGCGCCCACCGTGTGCGCTGTCCACGCCGATCGCTGCGACCGCGGCGCGTTGTCGTGGGCGTGGTGGTTGGGCGATCGCGTCGTGTACAGCGCGCCCGCCGATCGCGTTCTGGCGGCCAGCGAGCACGCTGGCCAGATCGAGGCCCAGTCGGTGGCCCGCGCCCGGCAGTTCGACTTGCGCGAAAAAGGCCTTATGGGCGCTGAGTACCAGGGTGTGCGACCCGCGGTCGGTGCAACGCCGGTGCGCGCGGCGATGATTGAGCGACTGGTGCCGCGGCTGGCTGGCGATTCGCACCCCGACCCGCCAAAACGGAGGTTACCGTGAGCCAGACCTGGGCCGAGTACTTGTGCGCCCCCGCGACCGCAGCGGAAGCAGTAGACGTCGTCGCCTGGCGTCGGGCCTTGCACGCCGAGCCGGAACTGTCGCTGTGCGAGGTCGACACGCAGACCTACGTGCGCGAGGCACTCGTCGCACAAGGCTGGCAGCCCCGTGCCGTGGGCGGGACCGGTCTTGCGGTCGTCGCCGGTCGCGGTCAGGGGCCGGCGCTGCTGCTGCGCGCGGACATGGACGCGCTGCCGGTCCAGGAGCAGACCGGGCTGCCCTTTGCCTCGCGGCGGCCGGGGCACATGCACGCCTGCGGGCACGACGCGCACATGGCCTGCCTGCTTGGCGTCGCCGCCCGCATCCGGCAAGTCGCGGATCAGTTGCCGGGTCGGGTGGTGTTGGCGTTTCAGCCGGGCGAAGAGAATGGCCGCGGCGCCGTGGCGATGATCGAAGAAGGCCTGCTCGATGGGCGGTGGTGCGGGGATCCGACCTTGCGCGTGGCGGCCGCCTTGGGCATGCATGTCTGGTCAGGCCTACCGGTTGGGCACGTCAGTGCCACGTCCGGGCCGGTGATGGCCAACGTCGACGACTTCAAGGTGACCGTCCGCGGTCGCGGTGGGCACGGCGCACTGCCGCACCAGGCCGTCGATGCGGTGGTGGCGTCAGCGGCGGTGGTGCAGGCGCTGCAGGCGATGGTCTCGCGAGGCAACGACCCCATGCAGCCGTTGGTGGTCACCGTCGGCAGCATCCACGGCGGCAGCGCTTTCAACGTCATCGCCGAGCAGGTCGAGTTGCGCGGCACTTGCCGCTCTTTTGGCCGCGACCTCGCCGATCAGTTGCCCAATTGGTTGCGAGCCACCGCAGTGCGGGCGGCAGGCGCGTATGGCGCCCAAGCTGATTGTGAATACACGCGCTACACCATCGCCTTGCACAACGATGCGGCCATGGTCGAGCTCGTCGCGAAAAGCGCGGAGCAGGTGGCGGGCGTTGGTCACGTCGACCGCACCATGCGCATGATGGCCGGCGAGGACTTTGCCTTCTTTGCAGAGCAGGTGCCCGCCTGCTTCTACTTTGTCGGGTGTGGGCCACTGGGCGCGGCGAGCGAACCGCATCACTCTCCGCGCTTCGTGGTCGACGAGGCCGCGTTCCCGCTTGCGGTCGAGCTGATGGGCCGCGCCGTGGCGGCATGGCTAGGCGGCCGCTAGCGCGACAGTCCTTTGGTCACATGGGCTTTGAGCGCGCGCGGCGATACCTGCAAGCGCGCAGCTGCTTTGTCGAGATCGCGGCCGGCCGCCGCAATCGCAGCCTGGACCTCGTCGGCCGCAATCTCGTGGACCTTGCGGACATGCGGGCACTGATCCACCAGCAAGTACAGAGAGCTGCGGGCGATACCCAAATCGCGCGCCGTCGGCGCCATCTGCCACTGGTTGCGGTGCAATGCGGCAAGTAGCGTCTGGTCGTCGATGTCGCTGGGCGGCTGGTAGCCTTTGGCCGGACCGGCAGATTCGGTCGCCGGCGCGGGATCGGCTGCCGGCGTCAGGGCAGCCTCGACGCTTTGCAGAATCTCGGAGGTAGACCGGTCCAGGCCGTCGATGGTCAACCGCCGCGCGACGTTGAACAGTTCGCGCACGTTGCCCGAAAACGGATGGCGCACCAGCCGCTCAAAGACCTCGGGTGGCACCGCTGGCTCACGGCTGCGGCGCCGCAGGTCCGGCGGAAACACCTGGCCCGTGCGGCCAAATTCGTTGTGCAGCGCGTGGTATAGCAGTAGGCCCAGGTCTTCGAAGCGCTCCCGCAACGCTGGTACGCGGATTCGATAGCCGCTGAGGCGCTGCAGAACCGGGATGCGCAGCCGTTCCTCCAAGTCCGGACGATCGGTCGCAGCGACCACGCGCACCTTGACATGGCGCGGCTTGCGGTCGCCCAGGCGCTGGACCTCGCCAAGCTCGAGCACTCGGAGCAACAGCGCCTGCACGTCTGCGCCAAGCTCGCCGATTTCGTCCAGGAAAAGCGTGCCGCCATCGGCCCTCGCAAAGAAGCCGTCGTGATCCCCAACCGCACCGGTAAACGCCCCGCGCACATGACCAAACAACTCGCTGTTGGCCAGGCTCGGTGCAATGGCGCCGGTGTTGACCGCCACGAACGGGCCGCGGTGCTGCGGCGAGGCTTCGTGCAGGGCGCGCGCGACCAACTCCTTGCCGACTCCCGACTCACCCTGCACCAGCACATGAACCGGGTGGGCTGCGACCTTGCGCACGTCCGCGCGCAGGTCGGCCACGGCCACCGATTGACCAACCAGGGTTTCGCGTCGGCGCGCCAGCTCGATCACGGGGCGAACGTGCAGGAGAAGCGCGACGTGGCGGCCCAAGCGCACGGTCACGCCGCGCTCCAGGGCAGCAACCGGGACCTGCAAGCTGGTGACCAGCGGCGCCCCTGCCACATGGCACGTAACCGCACCCTCAGGCGCACGGAAGATGAGCTTGTCGCCTTGGTGCTCGATGCTGAGCGGTCGGCGGCTGACGTGCGGATCGCCGAGCGGCAGCGCCTCACCCCCGACGGCAATCTGGAACAGCGGCTCAAGGCGGGACAGCAGCGCCTGGCCGCGACCGAGTGCCAGAATCGCCTGGGCGCCCAGGAAGTCTTCGTCCGGGTGACACAGCACCGTCAAGCACGGCGTGCTCGCCATAGCCAGCACGCCGGTGGTGGGCTTGAAGTCCAGCGTGTCGACATCGTCTGCGGCAGCTTGGTTGTTGGCGGCGGGGACGGGTCGCTTGGTCATTTGGAATCCTGAACAGGCGCGCCAACCGTCGTCATGCGTGCAATGGTGGCGCGGATCATCGCTTGTTCGGGCAGGCCCGCCTGGGTCGTTACGCCCAGCGCCTCGCCGAGCAATGCACCAGCGCGCCCACCATCGCCGACTGCGCCGGCAATCTGCCCTGCGGCAAATAAGGCGGCGCCCAGCGCGCGCGGTTCGGCGTTGCCCCGCAATTCCGCCAGGGCTCGTACCGCGAGGTCATCGGCCCTTGCCCACTGGCGCTGGCGCGCGGCGACCTGCGCCAACAACGACAGCGCTTCGCCGCGCACGGCCGGCGTAGCGGGGCGCAAATCGAGTTCATTGAGGCGGGCGCGCGCCAATTCCACTTCACCTTGCCCGAGCATGACCTGCGCCTCGTCGACGGCGGCACCTAGCGCGACCGCAGTCAGGCCGGCCGACGCAGCGACTTCGCGCGCGTTTGCCAGTAGGCCGCGCGCCCCCGCCGGGTCGCCGGACTCGCGCGCGCACCACGCCTGGCCGCGCAAAGCGGCCGCTGCCGCCCCCGCACTGCCGACGCCAGCGCACTGCAATGCACGGCCAAAGGCCGCGGAAGCGTCGGCAAACTGACGGGCGCCGGCCAGCACGGTGCCAAGCGCACACCAAGCTTCGGCCTGCAGGTCGCCACGGCGGGCCTGCGCCGCGGCTTGCGCTGCGCGCGAGGCAACCAGTGCGGCTTCGTCGATGCGTCCGCGTGCCGTGAACAAGTGCGCCGCGACCAGATGGGCGCGGGCGCGTGCCTCGGCATCGCCCGCCGTCTCTGCCAGTTGCGCCGCCCGGTACAGTGAGGCTTCGGTTTCGGCGGCAGTGGCGGCAGTCGCGGCAAGGCACCAGGCAAGCCGAGCGGCCGCGCGCGCGCGCAAGCGCAGCAGTGGCTGCTCCTCCGCAAGCGCCGAGGCTTGCCTTGCCACGGCGATGGCCTGCTGGCGGTCGCCCAAGCGCAATTCGGCATCTGCTGCGGCATCGAGCGCCGCCAGTTGGTCCGAAACGCTGCCAACCTGGCTCGCCAACTCCACGCAGCGGGTCGCAAGCGCGGGCGACACTGCATCGCCGGCCAGCCGCAACTGCGCCAGGTGCGCCACCAGCGCAAGCTCAGGCCGGCCGGACGCATCCGCACGTGCGTGGACTTGACTGAGCACTTTGCCGGCCTCTGGTCCGGCGCCCGTCTGACGCAGTACGTCAGCCAGTAGTGCCAGGGCGCGCACCTCACCCGGCACATCGCCGGCTCGCCTGCGCTCCTCTACCGCCCGATACAGTGCCGGTTCAGCTGCAGCCGGCTGCCCACCCGCCACCGCAAGCGCGGCAAAGGCCTCCAAGACCGCGGCCGCAACGGCAGGGATGGTGGTCAGCTCAGGTGGTACCTCCGAGGGCACCAGTGTCGCGGCTTCGGCCAGCGCTTCGTCATCGAGCAGCGCCAACGCCAGTTCGCTACGGCACAGCCACAGCAGCACCGCCGACTCTGCCCGCTCTGCTGCGCGCGCCGCCAGGCGCAGGGCCGCCACCGCACTATTGGGGTCACCCGCTTTGCGCGCCAGCACCGCATCCATGCGCAGGCAATGGGCATAAGTCGCCAGATCGCCGACGGAACCGGCGGCTTGCGCGGCCGCCGACAGCAGCAGGCGCGCTTCCGGCCATCGCCGCGCCGAGATGGCGTGGCGCGCTCGCACCAAGGCCAGCGACGCCCGCACTGCATCCGCTTGGGCGCGCCAAGCCGCGAGCGCGTCGTCGTCGCCCACCTCGGGGACCAGCACGACGCGAGATTCCGCCGCGTCCAACTGCGCTTGCACGATCGCCGCATCTCCGCCCGTGTCGGTCATCGCCAGCGCCAGCAACGCGCGGCCCGCTAGAGGACCCGCGCAGGCCGCGTCGGCCAGGCTGCGCGCGTGTGCCCAGTGGGAACGGGCCGCGACACCGTCGGCAGCGGCCCAGGCGACGTCGCCAGACAAAAGAGCGGCCGCGGCCGCCCCGGCGCGGTCACCCGTCGCGTCGTGAGCCTGGGCTGCGGCTTGTGCCCACTGCGCTGCCGTTGCGCGATCGGCGCGATCCAGGCACAGGTCGGCCAATTCGATCGCCAGCCAGCCAGCCGCAACTCCTGCGGCTGCGGCGTCTTGCCAGCCCGCTGTCAACATGGCAAGCGCCTCATCGCCTCGGCCGTCGCGCCGCAGTGCTCGGGCCGTGGTCACGATCTGGGTTTCTTGGTCTTGCGCTTGTTGCACTGCACCCTCAGCTGACATCGCGGTAATGGTGCGCGCTTTTGCCGGATCGGGCAACGGTCTGCGCTCTGGGCGCGTGTGCAGCGCGGCGGAATCGTGGAGCGAACGCTGCCATCAGTTGCCGCGGCGAGCGCTACCGCACTACGATTCGCTCGCCAAGGAAGGCAGCCCGATGATCGACCTAGACCGCCTCAACCGCCTGCGCTTGCATCGCCGACCGTTCGGCCAGATCGCTTACGCCAACCTGGTGTTGTCGTGGGATTACCGGCTGCCGCGCAAGACGGACATCGTCATGGATGGTCTGGAAAACCTGCCGCGCGACCGCAGCGTGTTCCTGGCCATGAACCACACCGACCGCTACAACTATTGGCCGGCGCAGTACGCGATGTACCGCCGCGGCTACCCGTTCACAGCGACCTGGGTCAAGGGCAAGTACTACGACCATGGTCCGACGGCGGCATTCCTGGATTCGACCAACAACATCCCGCTGCCGTCGCGCGGCTATGTGCTGGTGACGGATTTTCGACAGCGCTTTGGCCGCAAACCGGCAGAGGCTGAGTATCGGTTTCTGCGCGACCTCTGTGATGGCGCGCTAGAACCAGAGGCGGCCGATGTCGCCGCACAGTCCGAGGCCGTGCGCGCGTGGATCGGCACTTGTGGTGGCAGCGCCGCCGGGTTCGTGCTGTGGTTCGAGGCCCGGTTTGCGCCGCTCTTGGGCCACGTCATTCGCTTGAACCGCCAGGCGATCGTTGAACTCGGCATCAACGTTCTGGTGTTTCCGCAGGGCACCCGCAGCATTCGCCTCGCCCGCGGCCACACGGGCCTTGTGCAAGTTGCCCATCATCTCGGTGCGGCCATCGTGCCCGTGGGCTGCAATGGCAGCGACAAGGCCTACCCAGGCGGATCGCCCTTTTCTAAGGGCGGTCGCGTCGTCTATCGCTTTGGCAAACCGCTGGAGCCAGACGGCCCCGAGCTCGGGCAGCACCGCGTGACGACGGCGTACGTGCCCCTATCCCGTGCGGCAAGCGAGGCCCACGGCGCCCAATTTCGCGCGGCGACCGACGTGGTGATGGCGCACATCAACGCCCTGCTCGACCCCGAATACCAGGCCGCGCCCGACCAGCAAAGCGATGGCGTGCGCGGCATGGACCGATTCTTGTAGGTCCGCGCGGCAACTCACGCGTCCAAGCGCCGCCGCGACCATCGCGGACTGGAACTTGGATGCCTGCCCGCACCTTGTCGCTGCTGAGAAAGTTTGTGATGGCGACACTGTTAGCCGGCTCCGCACACTGCGGCGCGCCGACGCAAGCCCAACGTTCGGATAGCCAGACTGCCGTTGTAGTGCGCGGCCAGCCCAGCGCGAGCGCCAAACGAGGATCGCGGCCATTGTTCTCGGTGCGGCCTTTGTCGCCGAGCGAACCGTCGCCTACGCAGAATCGCTAAGGGACTGGAAAATAATGACTTGAACACTCTCGGCACAGGGCGGAGCCGCGAGTCGGCCTCCGAGGCCGCGAGCTGGCGACCCACGAAGCAAGCAAGAGGGCTGTAGAAATGATTGAGTAAATCATTTCCAGGCCCTAACTTTCGCGGCGGTTCGGCTATTTGCCCGGCTCAGTCGCCAAGGCCTTGGGCGCCAAACCAGGGCTTGATCTGCGGCCCACAGCTGGCGAGACCTTCAAACTGGTAGACGCCAGAGTCCGCGTGCACCGTAGCGCGGTTGGCCGCAAAATCCACCCGTTGCACGGAGTTGGTGGCGATCTCGAAGCGGAAGCGTCCCATCTCAATGGCGCCCAGCGACTGCAAGGTCGATGAACCGTCTTCACCCAAGCCGCCCGCCTTGGTTACTACGCGCGAGGTTGCCTCAAACAGGACCACGCCGTCGGCGCTCGACAGCCTGCCAAACGGCGGCATCGCGCCGTGCACTGCCGAATTGAAGGTGCAGCTGACCTTGTCCAGGACGGCAGGCGCCGTCGCCTCTTGCACGGGTGGAACGGCGACGGGGGGCCGTACGGCCGGCGCCGGCGGGATGGCCGCGGCGCGCGTTGGGGCTGAGGCCGTGACTGGCGATGCTGCCGCCCGCGCCGGATCGTCGACAGGTGCAGACGCTGCCTTCTTGCGCATCACCAGCAGGCCGACCGCGACTGCGATCGCCACTGCGGCGGCCCCTACTGCGACTATCGGATCCATGGCTTGCCTCCGCCCCGCGGGCCGGCGCGGCGCAGCATGGTAAATCGTTTTGGCGGCGGTGGGAAGGCCATGCGAGCCACGCTGGCGCTGAGGTCGGCCGGGGATCCCGCGGTGTTTCTGGTACCTGCGCTGGGGCGTCAGCTCTGGTACGCTGTGGGCCTGGAGGCAACCATGCTGCGTGGTAGATACTTTGATTTGGTCGTGCCCGTGACGCTCCTGGCCATCTGGGCGACGGGCTGCGGCGACGGCACCACCGTGGCTGCGGCGGGCGCCAACGCCAACACCACCGCGACCACAGACACCAGCGCTGGCGCAGTCGACGCGGCAAAGTCTGACGGTGCCAGCGCCAACGACGCTAAAGCCGAAATCGGCCCGCCTTCCGAGGTCAATGTCTCGCCCGATCAGGTAGATCCGGGTGGAACCCCGCCTGACGCCCCAGAAGCAGGCGATGGCGGCGACGACCAGGCTGGCGGCGATGGCCCATCCGCAGACGGTGGGGCTCCGTGCACGGGCGACAGTGACTGCGCGTTGGCCCCCGGCTCGTGCAGCGTCGGCGTGTGCGCCTCGGGGCTGTGTGTCGTCGTGCCAGCGCCCGACGGCGCAGCGTGTACTGCGGACAAGCCCTGCGTCGAAGCTGCAACCTGCTCCGGCGGCCAGTGCAGCGGCCAAGCCAAGGCCTGTGACGACGGCGACCTGTGCACGACCGATTCGTGTGACCCCAACTCCGGTGCGTGTGTGTTTGCCCCTGACCCGGCGTGTGGCAAGCCGGGCTGCAAGGTTGATGCCGACTGCGACGACAAGAACGGCTGTACCAACGACACCTGCGCCGCCAGCAGCGGCGTCTGCACCAGTGACCCCCAAGCGGACAGCAGCCCTTGCGACGACGGCAACCTGTGCACCGGCAACGAGGCGTGCAAGGCCGGCAGTTGCGTAGGCGTCATCGTGCCTTGCGACGACGGCGACGCATGTACAACCGACGCCTGCGAAGCCAAGACCGGCGCTTGCTCGGCGACGCCCACCGCCGATGGCGAAGGCTGCAACGATGGCAACGGCTGCACCACCGGCGAGACCTGCAAAAGTGGCAAGTGCGCTGGCGCAGCGACCGTCTGCAACGACGGCGACCCATGCACCGAAGACGCTTGCGACGCCAAGTCTGGCGCGTGTACGGCCGCCGACATTGCCGGCTGTGGCGGTAAGTGCAAAGCCAGCGCCGACTGCGACGACAAGAACCCGTGCACCAAAGACAGCTGCGCTGCCGGCGTGTGCACGCCCGTGCCCGATGACACGGCCGTTTGCAGCGACGGCAACCCGTGCACCGAAAAGGACGCATGCAAGGGCGGCGGCTGCTTTGGCGCGGCCGTGGTCTGCGACGACAAAAACCCATGCACGGCCGACACCTGCGAGGCCGCCAGCGGAAAGTGCGGCAGCCAGCCGTCGGACGGCAAACCCTGCGACGACGGCGACGCCTGTACCGACAAAGATGTCTGCATATCGGGTAGTTGTGCCGGCGGCGTTGGCAGCTGCGACGACGGCAATCCGTGTACGGCCGACGGTTGCGACAAAGCGGCCGGCAAGTGCGCCTCGATCGCCCAAGACGGCGGCAGCTGCGACGACAAGAACCCTTGCACGGACAAGGATCTGTGCGGCAAGGGCGTCTGTGCTGGCGCGACCAAAGTCTGCGACGACAAGGACCCGTGCTCGGCTGACGCTTGCGACCTTCAGACCGGCACCTGCAAGGCCGAGCCCATCGCCGGCTGCGGCGGCAACTGCAAGCAGGCCAGCCAGTGCGACGACAAGAACCCGTGCACGGCAGACCTGTGCACCGGCGGCAAGTGCGCGCCGGAGCCCAAAGACGGCCCGTGCGACGACGGCGACGCCTGCAGCCAGGCCGACGCTTGCGCCAAAGGGGCGTGCGCCGCCGGCAAGCCCAAGGTCTGCGACGACAACAACGCCTGCACAACCGACACCTGCGACAAGGCGACCGGAGCGTGCGGTGCGACCAAGGCCGCAGACTCGACCGCTTGCGAAGATGGCAATCTGTGCACGCTCGCGGATCAGTGCAAAGCCGGCGCGTGTGTCTCGGGACCGGCTGCCGTGTGTAACGACGGCAACGCTTGTACGGCCGACACCTGCGACAAGGCGACCGGTAAGTGCAAGGTCGCAACCGTAGCCGACGCTAGCGCGTGCAGCGACGGCGACGCCTGCACGACCAAAGACGGGTGCCTCGCGGGCAAGTGCGTCGGCGCGCCTGTGCCGTGCAGTGACGGCAACCCTTGTACGACCGACGCCTGTGCCGGCGGCAAGTGTAGCTTTGCCAACATCCCCAACTGCGGTGACAAGTGCAAGGCCGACAACGAATGCAGCGACAAGAACCCGTGCACCATCGACAGTTGCGTGCAGGGGCTGTGCCAGCAGAAACCCCAGGCGGGCGGGCCGTGCAGCGACGGCAACGCATGCACGACCGGCGACGTGTGCGCTGTTGTTGCGCAAGCGGGCCTGTGCACGGGCAAACCGGCCATCTGCGACGACAAGAACCCCTGCACGACCGATACCTGCGACAAGGCCAACGGCACCTGTACGGCCGTTGCCGTCGTCGCCAACACGCCGTGTGACGACGGCAACCCATGCACCGGCAGCGACGCCTGCAAGCAGGGCCAGTGCGCCGGCGTCAGCGCCGCCGCCTGCAACGACAACGACGTGTGCACGACCGACGCGTGCGACAAGGCGACGGGCAAGTGCGTCTCGACCCCCATCGCCGGCTGCGGCAGCCAGTGCAAGGCCGACGCCGACTGCGACGACAAGAACCCGTGTACCGCCAACGTGTGCCAGCTGGGCAAATGCGCGGCGAGCAACGTCGGCGGCCCGTGCGACGACGGTAACCCTTGCACCTCTGGCGAGTCGTGCAGCGCCGGCAAGTGCGCGTCCGGTAAAGTCATCCCCTGCGACGACGAGAACCCGTGCACCGCCGACGCCTGCGACCCCAAGACCGGCAAGTGCGCCGCGACACCCGCCAAAGACGGTGCTGCGTGCAGCGATGGCAATGGCTGCACACTGAATGACACCTGCAAAGCAGCGGTGTGCGGCGGCTCGGCGGTCACTTGCGCCGACAACGACCCGTGCACGGTCGACGTCTGCGTGCCGGCGACCGGCAAGTGCGGGTTCAACGCCATCCCCAAGTGCGGCAAGAACTGCGGCAGCGATGCCGACTGCGGCGGCAAGGATGTATGCTTTTCAGCGGCATGCGTCGCCGGGCAATGTGCCAACAAGGCCCTGACCGGCACGCCCTGCAACGACAGCAACCCGTGCACCGGCAGCGATCTGTGCGGCAACGGCCTGTGTGCCGGCAAGCCGGTGCTATGCGACGACGGCAATCCGTGCACCATCGATGCTTGCAACAAAGACACCGGCAAGTGCACCAGCAACAACGGTCAGAGCGGCACCGCGTGCAACGACAACAACGGTTGCACCAGCGCCGACGCCTGCAAGGGCGGGCAGTGCACCGGCCTGCCCAAGAACTGCAACGACAACAACGCCTGCACGCTGGACAAGTGCGACGCGGCAACCGGTCAGTGCAGCAACGCCACAATCCAGGGCTGCGGCGCGGCTTGCAAGGCCACCACCGATTGCAGCGACGGCAACACCTGCACGGTCGACACCTGCGCTGGCAACAAGTGCGTGTTCACGGGCGCCGGGACCGCAGTCTGCGATGACGGCAACCTGTGTTCGGCCGGCGACGTCTGCAAGGCCGGCGTGTGTACCGCAGGCGCCTTGGCGGTCTGCGACGACAAGAACCCGTGCACGGCCGACAGCTGCGACGCCAAGACCGGCAAGTGCGCGACCGGACCGGCCGCCGACGGCACCAAATGCGACGACGGCAACCTGTGCACGTCGGCCGACGCCTGCAAGGCCGGGCTTTGCACACCGGGCACGCAGGCGTCGTGCAACGACAACGACGCGTGCACCCTGGATGCGTGCGTGCCGATGACTGGCAAGTGCGCATTCGTGTCGATTCCGGGCTGTGCGGGCACCTGCAAGGTGGCTACCGACTGCAAGGCCACTGGCGTGCAGTGCGCTGCGCCGGCCTGCGTTGCTGGCAAGTGCACGGTCGCGGCGACGCCTGGCGCGACCTGCAACGACAATAACGCCTGCACGACGGGCGACGTCTGCGCGCCTGCCTGCGTCGGCACCCTGATTTTGTGCGACGACAAGGATCCGTGCACGGCCGACAGTTGCCTGCCCGCGAGCGGCTGCGTTCACCAGAAACTCGCCAACTGTGGCGTCAGCTGCAAGGCCAACGCCGACTGCGACGACAAGAACCAATGCACCTTCGACACCTGCAACACGTTTACTGGCAACTGCATCTACACCAAGGTCGCCAACTGCGTGCCCAACCCGCAGTGCAAACTGCAGACCGATTGCGACGACGGCGACGTCTGCACGGCCGACTTCTGCGACTTGCAAAAAGGCCAGTGTGCGGTGGTCAAGATCCCAGGATGCGTGGCGACGCCCAAGTGCAAGGCGGCGGTCGATTGCGACGACAAGAACAAGTGCACGCAGGACTTCTGCAATACGTTTACTGGCACCTGCACCAACGTCGCGCTGCCGGGGTGCAAGTGAGCGCAGTGCTGCCAGACAGCGAGGGCATCACCATTGAGCGCGTGCAGATCCGGCCAGATCTGGCGTTGAACGCGGCGAGACTCGGCCCCGCCGATGGCGCGTTGATCGTACTGCTGCATGGTTTTCCCGAGTTTTGGTGGTCGTGGCGCAAGACCATGCGCGCGCTGGCGCATGCGGGCTTTCTGGCCGTGGCCCCGGACCTGCGCGGGTATGGCGACAGCGACAAGCCCACCCCAGGCACGCCCGAAGGTCGCTATGACGTCGCGACGCTGGCCGAGGACGCCAAGCTGCTCATCGAGACGCTGCAAACCGCTCGCGGTCGCACCGGCGAGCCGGCCGTTGTCATCGCCCACGACTGGGGCGGCGCCGTGGCGTGGGCGATGCCCGCACTGTTTCCCAAGGTGGTTGCCAAGCTGGCGATCCTGAACGCCCCGCACCCCATGGCGTTTCGGCGCTCGCTGTGGCGGCACCCGAGCCAGCTGTTCAAGTCGTGGTACATTTTTATGTTTCAGGTTCCTGGGCTGGCGGAGCGGGCCATCCTCAAGGACCCGGTCAGCATGATGGCGCGCACCTTTCTGTCCGCCGCCGGCAACCGCAAGGCGTTTGGACGCCAGGAGTTCGAAGTCTACGGTGCCGCCATCGCCCGGCCCGGCGTGCTGCCTTGCGCGCTGGCCTACTACCGGTCGATGACCAAGGCGCTTGGGTACGCCGACAAGCTGGCCGCGCCGATCGCCTGCCCGGTCCTGGTGCTGTGGGGCGAGCGCGACCCGGCGCTTGGGTCGTATCTCGCCCAAGAGGCCAAGCAGTGGTGCACGGGTCCGTTCGCCGTGCAACTGTACCCCGAAGCCGGACACTGGCTGCAGCAAGAATCGCCAGAACCCGTCAACGCCGCGCTGGTACAGTTTGCCGCCGGCTAGGCCACCCGGGTGCGGTTCCTAAAATGGGGGCAATCGGTGCGATGGTGCTCAGGCTCACCTCGCGAAAACGGCCGGCGGCTGAAGCCGCGGCCTAGGCGTGCAAAGCCTTGCCTGCGCAAGGCTAAGTAATCAAAAACAAAATCGCAGCCCGGCGTAGGCCGGGCTTGGCATCCTGAGCC
>SXRM01000012.1 GCA_005792545.1 Pseudomonadota bacterium
GGCTGCGTTGTGCATGGGCGTCGGATACCTGGGATGAAAGTTTCCGCCAGGCGGTCGATGCGCCGCCAAGGCCGCTAGCCAATGGCTTGAAATTACAAACCTAAAAAAGAATGGGCGCTCGGGTTTGGATTTGCGCCCGTACCGGCCAGCAGTGCTGTGCTCGCCCTGCCAGCCGCCACAAGATTGCTACTTGCACGCCTTGAACGCAGCGTCCAGCGTGGCCTTGATGCCAAATTCCGGCGTACCTGGTACTGCGGCAGCGACTTTGTCGACGATGGGCTTGGCGGCATCCTTGGCGCAGGTGTTGCCGAGCACCGTGGCCGCGTGCGACTTGCCGGTGGCGTCCAGTTGGTCAAACGCCGCCACCAACGCTGCGGTCAGCTTGTCGTTCTTGCCCTTGAAGCTGAACCAGGCGCCCAGCAGCGCCGTTCGCAGTTTGGGGTCGGCGTTGCCGGCGAAGATGGCGGCCTGGCGGTCCAGGGTCGACCAGCGATCGTAGTCCGTCTTCTTTTCAATGCGGTTGGCCACTTCCATCGGGCCGGAGGTGGTGACGCAGTCATACAGCGCCTGCCAGCCCGCCGAGTAGGTCGAGCCCATCAGCGCCTCGTCGATGCCCTTGAGCGTGGCCGCGTCGCTGCACAACGCCGTGCAGACACTGCCAGCCAGCGCCGCGCGAACGGCACTATTGCCGGTGCGGGCGACCTGTGCCAGCTCTGGTAGCACATCGGCTTTGAATTTGGCCATGTCCTCCGGCGTTGCGGTCGGATTGGTGACGAACGAACCGACAACGCCCAGCGCAGCGACCGCGCCGTCGACCGCCGGCTGGTCGGCCTTGAAGGCGTCTTTGGTGTCGTCCAGGGCGGCGTTGTTCAGGGCGGACAGCGCCATATTGGCGGCAGTCTTCTTGTCGGCGACCGGGCCTGCCGCCTTGTCGTTCATTTCCTTGATCTTTTCCGGCGTCATGGGCGCTGCGGGCGCTTCCTTTGCTGGTTCTTTGGCGGCTTCTTTCGCCGGTTCTGCGGGCACTGCTTCCTTGGCAGCCTCCTTGGCCGGTTCTTTGGTGACCTCGGTTTTGGCTTCGGCAGCCGGCTTTTGCTCTTTGCCGCAGGCAGAGCACAGCGCAAGGGCTGCTGCGAAAGCGGCGGAACGGGTCAGGATCGGGGGCATGGACGGCTCCATACGGAAGTGGTTGCGGGGCGTCATTGCCGGGCGGGCAAAGCGTGGACGTGGCGGCGTAAATTGTCAATTGGCTGGGTGACGAATTGGGCCAACTCCACGATGTCCGTGTGCCGCACCCCGGGATCGGCACGCTGAGAAGGTCTGTGAACCAGCCAACTGCCGCCACTGCCGCTCCCGCATGATGCCTTTGGCGTGCGGGCCGGCGCGGGCGCGGCCGTTATCCACCAGACAACGCCATAACATTGTTGATTAAACGCGCGCACTGCCCCGGCCGGCCGCGCTGCGGGGCAACGATGTGCAATCCGTTCAAGAGGGCGACGCGGTCCTGGCTGATGCTGGGCGGCGCGCTGGCAATGGCGGGCTGCGGCGACGAGCCTGGCGCCGCGCCGGGTCAGACCGTCGAAGCCGACGTGGCGGTGGAGGCGGATGCTCAAGTCGAGGCCGATTTGGCGTCGCGTGCCGACACCGTGCCTGGCGGCAGTGACGCCGCCGACAGCACAGCGGTTGTCGACGCCACGCCTGACACAGGCACCGACGCCGACACCACAGCAGACGCTGCGAACGATTGGGGGCGTCGCCGTCGACTCCGACGACGGGCAGACCGATGCTGCGGCACCCATCGACACAACTCTGGAGCCGGCAGCGCCGGACAACGGCGCCGACGCCGAGCCAGACGGGACCGACCAACCAGCCGACGCGAACGCTGTCGACGCGGCAGCCGACGGGCTTGCGGATCCCGCCGCTGATGCGGGCGCGGAGGTCGCGAACGGCGCGGATGCCGGCCCCCTGCCCCAATGCCGATCGGTTAGCAAAATCGATCGACAATCAGGACCTTGGCGAGCAGCTCCAATCTGCTTGTTGCCAAAGCGAATTTCAGAGATCACCCTACGGCCGGGGCGAAGGAGGCCCCGCGCCATGCCACTGAACCTCGACCTCGAATTGACCGCAAGTGTATTGCCCGAATCGGTGGACAACTTGACCAAGCACATTGGCTTGCAGTGGGTCGAAGCTGCCCTGCAGCTGAGCGGCGTAGCGACTTTGCGCAAGCGGCGGCTGCCGATGGAGCAGGTGATTTGGTTAGTCGTTGGCATGTGCCTGATGCGCAATCGAACCATTGACGACGTCGTGGGCAAGCTTGACCTCGCGCTGCCCGCTAAGCCTGGCAAAGCCGGCAAGCCGATTGCGCAAAGCTGCATTTCGGATGCCCGTCAGCACCTGGGTGCCGAACCAATGCAGCGCCTCTTTGCGCAGCCGGCAACGGCATGGGCGCACGCCCACAACGACAAGTAGCGCTGGCGCGGCCTTGGCCTGTACGGCGTGGATGGCACGACTTTGCCAGTAGCAGACACTGTGGTGAACCGGGCCCATTTTGGCGGCCAAACCAGCGGAAAGAACCACGCCCCGAGCGGCTATCCCATTGTGCGCGTTGTCGCTTTGATGGGCCTGCGCTGTCGCTTGATTGCCTCGGCGCGAATTGGCCCTTACGCGGGAAGCAGCGAACTGAGCCTGACGGATGACCGCTTGGCGACGTGCCAGACCACAGCCTGTTCATCGCGGATCGCAACTTTCTGAACGGCCGCTCGCTGTCGCCGCTCTTGTCCACCGGCGTCAACCGCCATTTCTTGATGCGCGCAAAGAAATCGACCGCGATGGACGTCGTCAAGCGGCTTGGCCGCAACGACTGCATCGTGGAGCTTGCAACCAGTGCCGACATCCGCAAGAAAGACCCGGCCGCGCCCAAAGTGTGGCAAGCCCGCGCGATTCGCTATCAGTTGCCCGGGTTTGAGCCTCAGTTCCTGCTTACCTCGCTGCTCGACCACGTTGCCTATCCCGCGGCCGAACTGGTCGAGCTGTACCACGAGCGTTGGGACCCCGAACTCGGATTTGCCGAGGTCAAGACGACTCAGCTGGAACAACGACCCGCGCTACGCAGCAAGCTGCCGGAATTGGTCAACCAAGAGACCTGGGGCGTGCTGCTCGCCTACAACCTCGTCCGTCTCGAAATGGCAGGCCTTGCGTCAGAGGCCAACGTCACGCCCAATCGCATCAGTTATGCTGCGGCGCTTCAACTGGTGCGCGACGAGTGGATCTGGTCCGAACTGACCAAGCCCGGCGCGATACCTGCGCGGCTGCGCGACATGCGGGCCGCACTGGCGAGACTGGTGCTGCCGCCGCGCAGACGCAGCCGTTCGTAGCCGCGGACGGTCAAAAATCGAACCAAAGCGTACCCGGCAAAGACGTTGTCAAATGGGTCACAGTCTGCTGTTGGCGGGGCTTAAGGGATGGGCATTGGGCCCCGGTGCCGCAATGCGCAAGTTGCCAGCCAAACACGACGCTACGGCCATGCAGGAGCTTGTCTCGCTGCGGCCGGAACTTGGCCACATCCGAACGTGCCACGTGGCGACACGCTGATTCTCAAATCCGGCCCAGCCGACGACGCTACGCCACATGCGCGCCTCCTTCGCGATACCGCCCAGCTTTGGTACCTTGAAATGCCGGCCCGTGACGGCCGCTGGGAGCCGACCGGGATCCGCGGTATGCGCGCCGAGCTGCTCGATGCGCTGGTCGAGCAGTTCCCGCGGAGTGCCTGCTCCAGCGTGAACATCCAGCGAATCGTGGCGCCTGCCGCGTTGCGGTTGCGCACGCACGCGTTGACCTCCTGCGTCAGCGTTTCCTTGTCGCCGATGCGCCGATCCAGGCACTGCCTGATGAAGGCACCGATTTCGATTTCGGCCATGTCCAGCCAACTTGTGTGCTTTGGCGTAAAGTGGAATTCGAGCCTGCGCAGCACCCGTCGGGCTTCGGCGGGCGCAAATGCGGCGTACAGGGAGGCCGCCTTGTGCGTGTTCAGGTTGTCCATCACCACGCGAATCAGGTCGGCATCGGGGTAGTGGTCGTCGGCGAGCTTGCGCATCTGGTCAGCAAAGTCATCGTTGGTGTGCCGATCGGTGACGTCGGCATGGCGCCAGGAGCGGTGTCGGTCGATGAGCACAAAGACATTGGTCGTGCCGTTGCGTTTGTACTCGTAATCATACCGTTGCACGTGTCCGGGCTTGGCCGCCACCGGTTCGCGCGTCTCGCCAATGAGTTGCCGAGGTGTCTCGTCGAAGCACACAACGGGCCGCTTGGGGTCTGGCGGTTGCGCGTACAGGTCTAGCACGTCTTCCATCCGCGCGACGTACTCGAGGTCGAACTGCGGAATGCACCACATCTTTCTTTGCCACGGCTTGAGCTCGTTTTCGTCGAGCCGGCGCTGCACGGTGCCCGAGGACACGTCTTGAAGTTCGGACAGCTCGGCCCACATGTCGGCGAGCAGTTGCAGGGTCCACTTGGCGCACCCCTGCGGTGGTTTGGTGCACGCCAGCGCAATCAGCGCAGCGTCCTGTTTGGCGGTGGTCTTGCGCTCGCCGCCGGGGCGTGGAGATTCCGCCAGCGCGGCATCCAAGCTTTCTTCAACGAATTTGCGCTTGACGCGAAACACAGTGGACGTGCCAACCGCGAGGACTTGGGCACCTTGCTCGTCCGTGAGCCTGTCGACACCAAGTCGGCCCTGATCCACAGCAAGCAAGACCTGCGCATGCTTGACCTTGCGCGCCTTGTGGTCGCCGCCTGCGATTAGCTTGCGCAGCGCCTCTCGTTCGCTTTCCTCAAACTCGACCTCGTACCGAATGTTCATGGGCCCTCCAGCGACGTCTACCGCGCCAGGATTCTCCATAAATCTCCAAGCGTTCGCTTTGTCGATCCCTTCACGGTACAATAGGCGCCATGGAACCACGCCAGTTCACCGCTACACAGGGCCGCTACCTTGCACTTATCTGCCTGTATATCAAGCTGAATCGCCGGTCACCGGCCGAGGCAGACATGCAGCACTATTTCGGGGTCACCGCACCCGCTGTCCACGGCATGGTGATGACTTTGGAGCGCCAGGGCCTGATCACGCGCCAGCCCGGACGCGCCCGCAGCATTGCACTCAACGTGTCGCCGGCCGACCTTCCGCTGCTCGAATTCCTGCTGGCACCGTCGACCGACGATCGGGCCAACTGATCGAAATCCCTGTAACGAGGTGCTAGCGCTGGCTCTGGGCCTATTGGGTTCATCCATTTGCACTCTGCCTTTCGGCTGTTAGGTTCACGCCATGCCCTCCCCTGCCCTCGTCTGGCTCCGCCTCGACCTTCGTCTCGCTGACAATCCGTCGCTCGAAGCCGCGGTGAAGCATGGCGGTCCGGTCATCCCAGTCTTTATCCATGACCCGCAAGCCGAAGGGCATTGGCAGCCCGGCGGCGCGTCGAACTGGTGGCTACACCACGCCCTGGAAGATCTCGCCGAGCAGTTCGCGAAAGCCGGCGCCCCACTGGTGATCCGGAGCGGCGACTCGCTCGCCGAACTTAAGCAGCTCGTGAACGAGACCGGCGCGGAACTCGTCACCTGGAATCGTCGGCATGAGCCCCTGATCATCGAGCGTGACACCCAGATCAAGACCTCGCTGCACAACGCCGGCGTGAAGGCCGAGTCGTTCAACGGCAACCTCCTGCACGAACCGCAGCTCGTGAAGACCCTCGCCGGCAATCCCTTCCAGGTCTTCACGCCGTTCTGGAAGAAGTGCCTCGCGAACCTCAAGTTCGACATCCCGCTCAAGGCCCCGAAGAAACTCACGCCTTTCGACAAGCCCCTGAAGTCCGTTGCCTTCGCCAAGCTCGGCCTGCTCCCAAAGATCAAGTGGGACACCGAGTTCCCGACGCACTGGGACCCGACCCGCAAAGGCGCCGAGAAGCGCCTGAAGGATTTCATGGCCGCCCCGGTGAAGGATTACCCGACCGACCGCGACATTCCCAAGCTCGATGGCACGTCGCGCCTCTCGCCCTACCTGCATTTCGGTCAGATCTCTCCGCTCGAGATCGTCGACGCCGTGCGCACCGCCGGGAAGCTCGGCACCAAGGGCGGCGAGAAATACGTGGCGGAGGTCGGCTGGCGTGAATTCGCCCAGCACCTCATCCACCACTTCCCGCAGACCCCGGACCGGCCGCTGCGCAAGGAGTTCGAGAAATTCCCGTGGCAGCCGGACAACAAGCTCCTGCGCGCCTGGCAGGTGGGCCGCACCGGCTACCCGATCGTCGACGCGGGGATGCGTCAGCTCTGGCAGACCGGCTGGCAGCATAACCGCGCGCGCATGATCGCCGCGTCCGTACTCGTCAAGCACCTCCTCCAGCCGTGGAACGAAGGCGCCAAGTGGTATTGGGATACCCTCGTCGACGCCGACCTCGGCTCGAACACCATGGGCTGGCAGTGGGCCGGCGGTTGTGGCGCCGACGCCGCTCCGTA
>SXRM01000119.1 GCA_005792545.1 Pseudomonadota bacterium
GACCGGCATCCGCACGCCGGTTGGGGTCAAGGTCTACGGCAAGGACCTGCCGGCCATCGACGCTGCCGCCGACCAACTGGTGCAGGCGGTCGGCAAGCTGCCAGGCACCCGCAGCGCGTTTGCCGAGCGCAACCTCGGTCAATACTACGTCGACATCGAACCAGACCGGGCGGCAATGGCTCGGCATGGGCTGGCGGCTGGAGATCTGGCTCGGCAACTGGCGATGGCTGTGGGTGGCCAGACCGTGGCTACGCTGCCCGACGGTCGCGCGACAGTCGACGTGCAGGTGCGGCTGGCCAAGGGCTATCGCGACAGCCGGGCGGACCTGCAGGTGCTGCCGATTGGCGTGCCGCGGCTTGGGGCGATGGCAACCCCGCCGCCAGCGCTGGCCGGTGGCATGGATAAGATGGCGGCGATGAACGACTCTCAAGCCAGGGTAGGCGAGGACCTCCGTGTCCGCCCACCTCCGGCAACTGCTGCGCTCACAGTCCCTTTGCGTGACCTCGCCAAAGTCGTCATCCGCGAAGGGCCGCCCATGTGGAAGACCGAAAACGCTCAGCCGGTCGGCTACGTCTACATCGACGTCGATACCGACCGCACGGACGTCGGCGCCTGGGTGGCGCTGGCCAAGCAGAAGGCCCAGGCGGCAGGTCTGCCCGCGGGCACGCGCTTGGAGTGGACCGGGCAGTACGAGCTGCTGCTGGCGATGCAGGCCCGCATGCAGACACTAATTCCGCTGACGTTGGGGCTGATGCTGCTGCTGCTGTGGCTCAACTTCGGCAACCTCGCGCAGCCGCTCATCGTGCTTGGAACGGTGCCCTTTGCGCTGGTGGGATCGGTGTGGCTGCTCGGTTGGCTCGATTACCGGCTGTCGACCGCGGTGTGGGTGGGCCTGATAGCGCTGGTCGGCGTGGCAGCCGAGACCGGCGTGGTGATGATTCTGTATCTTGACGAGTCGTGGCAGCGCTGGAAGGACGAGGGTCGGCTGCGCACGGTCGAGGATCTGCGCATGGCCGTGCTGGAAGGTGCTGTGCAGCGCGTGCGGCCAAAACTGATGACCGTGGCCATGAACGTGATTGGCCTGGGGCCGGTGCTGTGGGCCGATGGGACCGGCAGCGAGGTCACGCGGCGCATCTGCGCGCCGCTGGTCGGCGGGCTGGTGACGAGCACGTTTCTGACGCTTGAGATCATCCCGATTGTGTATTTCTACTGGCGGCGGTGGCAGATGCGCGGAGCTGGGCCTTTGCCGGTCGTCGCGGCCGCCGCAGAACCGGCTCCGGAGGCGACCACTCAGGCCTTGGTGGCGGCGGCATGGGATGGTGCGGCGCGAACGGTGCAGTAGCCGATGATCGAACTGCGGCGACCGCTTGCCCGACCCTACTCGTCCTTGCCCCCACCGCCGCGGTCCTGCAAAATGAGCACCCGGGCCGCGCTGGCCCCTGGCCTTGCCATGCACGCAGACACTACAGGCGAGTTGCCGCTGCTGCGGCGCCACCGATTTGACCGAGCGACCTACCAGCGCATGGCCGAATTGGGCGTGCTCGGGCCGAGTGCCAAGGTCGAGCTCATCGCAGGGGAAATCGCCAACATGTCGCCTCAGGGCTTTCGCCATGCAAGGACTCTGCTTCGCCTGATGGAGCTTTTGCCCGCAGCTCTGGCCGGACGAGCACGCGTCGGGTTCCAGTTACCGCTGCCAATGCTTGCCGATTCGATGCCAGAACCTGACGCGTTCGTCGTCGCCGCTGGGGCTGGCGAACTTCGCTGGCCCGAAGCAGCCCTGCTCATCATCGAAGTCGCCGACACCTCCCTGTCGTATGACCGCGATATCAAAGGCGCGCTCTACGCCATGGCCGGTGTACCGGACTATTGGATCGTCGACCTGAACGCCAACACCATCGAGGTGCGCCGCGATCCGCGTGGCGACCACTATGGTTCGCTGACGACCCTGCGCTCGGGCGACGTCGCCTGCCCGTTGCTGTTCGGCGATATCATGGTTGCCGTCGAAGCCGTCGTGGGCGAACCCGCCGATCCGGCCGTTTGACGCGGCTCGCCCCTTCGCCAGCCTGCTGGCCGGCCGCCTTGGAGTACCACATGTTCCGTTTGCGCTTCTATTTTCCTGTGTTGGTCGGTCTGTGCGCGATGGGCTGCGCCATCGGCGGCGGCAGCGGCAGCGGTGGTGGCGGTGGCGGCGGCGGGGGACCAGCCGGCACTGCCGGGGCCGACGGCACCACTTGCATCAAGGCGTCGCAGGTTAGCGCCTGCAGCGCAGCCACTGGCGCACAGGTGGTCTGCGATCCCGCGACCGGGCAATGGAAAACGCTGGGACCGTGCCCGGCCGGCAAGGTCTGCAAAGAGTCGTTTCCGGCCGGCAAGACCACGGCCAACTGCGAAGACGCGCCGACGAGCGGCGGCGCCGCCTCGGACTCGCAGACCAGCGGCGGCGATAGTGGCAGCACTGGCAGCGACACTGTTTCTGGCGGCGATACCGGCGGTACGACCACCGACGCTTCGACCAAAGATGAGGCCACAGTCGCGGACATCACCGTCGTCAAGGACGAGGCAACGACCAAAGACGAGGGCGGCTGCACCCCCAACTGCGCCGACAAAGAGTGCGGCGACAACGGCTGCGGCGGCGTGTGCGGCAAGTGCCCGAACGCTGCGCCCAATTGCGTCGAGGGCAGCTGTCAGGCGAACTGCAAGCCCAACTGCACCGGCAAGCAGTGTGGCGACAACGGCTGCGGCGGGTCATGCGGAGTGTGTCCCGATTTCGCGCCGGTGTGCGACCAATTCAAGTGCATCGGCGACTGCCAGCCAAACTGCGGCGGCAAGAACTGCGGCGCTGACGGCTGCGGGGGCGAGTGTGGCACCTGCTCGGGTGGGACGACCTGCAGCGCACAGGGCATGTGTGTGGCCACTGGTGCGACGATTCCAGCCGGCGGCACCTGCTGGGGCAAGAGCAACCCTTGCGCCGCCGGGACGCAGTGCGTCGTCACCACCGACTCCGCGGGCGCCAAGTGCCTGCCTGACCAGAACGACGGCCAGGCGTGCGGCGCGAGCATCGGTTATTGCAAGACCAGCAGCGAGTGCCTGTGGACCAACAAAGGCAAGACGGGCGCCAAGTGCTATCCGAATTTGCCCGCAGGCAGCATGTGCTCGTCGTACGGCATCGGTTTGTGCAGTGACAGCTCCTGCGTGTGGACCGCCAAGCCACCGGCTTCGCAAAAGTGCTTTGCCGATGGCGGCTTGGGCGCAGCTTGCGGCGACTTCTCGATGGGTGGCTGCAAGCTGGGCTTAGAGTGCACTCAAGACACCAAAGATTCTACGACGTTGAGCTGCATGAAGTCCGCGGCTGCCGGCGCCGCTTGCGGTCCGGGTATCGGCGGCTGCGTTGACGGTGCCGACTGCATCTGGATGACTGCGGCCAAGACCACGGCCAAGTGCTTGCCGCCAGCGGAGCCGGGTGCGCTGTGCGGCGAGTTCGGCAAATCCACCGCTTGCGTGCCCTGGCACTCGTGCGCGCCAGATAGCAGTGCCCAGGGTGCACCACGTCACTGTCGGCCCATGAAGAAGGTCGGCGAGACCTGCGGCTACGGCATCGGCTTCTGCTCGTTCGTCGGGCAGTGCGTGCCAGAGACCGCGGGCGCGAGCAGCGGCAAGTGCCTGCCCGCCGGGCCGAAAGGCGCCACTTGCGGCATCGGAGTCGCAGGCTGTATTTCGGGCTACGGCTGCAAGCTCGACGCCGGCATGAACACTGGAACTTGCCAGGATGTGTGCGAAATCAACAACTACTACGGCGACGGTGACTGCGATCAGGGGTGCATTGAGCCGGATCCGGATTGCTTCTAAGCGCGCTACTGCCCTGCTGACAGCACAAGCGCAGGCTTGACCCCCACCCACATTTGCCCGACGCTCCGCGGCCCTTTGGCGCCGTCGCGCCCGCGCAAGCCCATGACCGCCACCGCCAATCCGCTCCTACAACCCTGGCCCGCGCCTTACGGCCTGCCGCCTTTCGCCCAGATTGCGCCCGAGCACTACCAGCCGGCGTTTCTCGCGGCAATGGCCGAGCACCTCGGTGAGCTCGACGCCATCGCCAGCACTGCCGCACCGGTTGATTTCGCCAACACTGCATTGGCGCTCGACCGGGCGGGGCGCTCGCTGCAGCGCATCGCCCTGCTGTTCAACAACATGGCTGCGGCCGAGACCTCGCCCGCGCTCCAAGCCGCCGAACAGGTGGTCGCTCCCTTGCTCGCCGGCCACGAAGCGCGCGTCCTGCAGCATGCAGGCGTGTTTGCGCGTCTCGACGACCTGCACCGCCACCGCCACGACCTGGGCCTGGACGCCGAGCAGGTGCGGCTGGTCGAGCGCTTTCACCTCGACTACTGCCTCGCTGGAGCACGGCTGGCCGAGCCCGAGCGCAACCGGGCGGCGGCCATCGCCATGGAACTCGCGGGCTTATGCACGAATTTTACCCAGAACGTGCTCGCCGACGAGTCCGAGAACGGCCTTTGGCTCACGCAGTCTGACCTGGTTGGCCTGCCCGCGGGGCTGATTTCAGCGGCACGGCAGGCGGCGACCCAGCGCGGCAAGCCCGACAGCTGGCTGATTACGCTGTCGCGCTCGCTGGTGGTGCCGTTCCTGACCCAGTCGCCGCGCCGCGACTTGCGCGAACAGGCCTGGCGGTTGTGGATGGAGCGCGGCCGCCTGCGCGCGGACCGCGACAACCTCAAGGTCGCCAATCAGATTCTGGCGCTGCGCACGGAATTGGCGGCGCTGCACGGCTGCGCGACCTACGCCGACCATGCCCTGCGCGACACCATGGCCGCCCAGCCGGCGGCGGTGACGACGTTGTTCGACCGCGTCTGGCGTCCGGCAGTGGGCAAGGCCCAGGCCGAGCGCGAAGCCTTGCAGGCTGCAGCAGCCGAACTGGGCGAGCCGGCCGACCTGCAAGCTTGGGATTGGCGCTACCTCGCCGAAAAAGTCCGTGCCGCCCGCTTTGCCATCGACGACGCCGAGGTCAAGCCGTACTTTTCGCTCGAACGCATGATCGAAGCAGCGTTCGCTTGTGCGCAGCGCCTGTTCGGCGTGACATTCAGCGAGGTCGCGGGTGTCGCGCTCTACCACCCCGACGCGCGGCTGTTTGAGGTGCGTCGCGAGGGCGATCTGGTCGGTCTGTTCATCAGCGACAATTTCGCGCGGCCGACCAAGCGCGGCGGCGCGTGGCTGAACGAGTATCGCTACCAGTCAGTGGCCGGCGGTCGCGTGCTGCCGGTCGTCGGCAACCACAACAATTTCAACAAGCCCGATGCGGATCAAGCGGCGCTGTTGAGCCTGGACGACGTCCGCACGCTGTTCCACGAGTTTGGCCACGGGCTGCACGGCCTGCTGAGCCAATCGACCTACCAGCGGCTGGCCTGTACGCGCGTGCTCAAGGACTTTGTCGAGTTGCCGTCGCAGCTTTTCGAGCACTGGGCCTTGGAGCCGGTGGTTCTGATGGAACACGGTCGCCACGTGCACACCGGCGAGCCGATGCCCCAGGCTTTGCTGGACAAAGTGTTGGCCGCGCGCAAGTTTGGCCAGGGTCTCGAGACGGTCGAGTACACGCTGTCAGCCTATCTCGACATGGCGCTGCACACGCGCACTGACGGTGGCACGCTCGACATCGCCGCCGTGGAGCGGCAGTTGATGGCCGACCTCGGCGTCCCCGCCGGGATTTTCGGTCGTCACCGCCCGGCGCACTTTCTGCACCTGTTCTCGGGCCCCGACTACGCCGCCGGCTACTACGTGTACATGTGGGCAGAGCTTTTGGAGGCCGACGCCTACGAGGCCTTTACGGAAGTCGGCGACCCGTTCGACCGCGCCGTCGCCGATCGGCTGTATCGGCATGTCTACTCGGCCGGCAACCGCGCAGCGCCCGGCGACGCCTTTCGGGCCTTCCGCGGTCGCGATCCGGACCCGGGGGCGATGCTGCGCAAGCGCGGGTTGGGCGGCTAGTTGCCCTTTGGCGCAGGGAGTTCGGAGCTCTACGCGCCGCGGTGCACGCCTGCGACCGCGCGTCCACTCGGGTCGGCATTGGCCGCAAAGCTGGCGTCCCAGGCAATCGCGGTCGGCGTGCTGCACGCCACGCTCGGCCCGCCGGGCACGGTCGCGGCAGCGGACGGCAGCGGAAACAACGACTCGAACATCGCGCGGTACAGGTACGCCTCTTTGGTCGCCGGCGTGCCAATCGGAAAGCGTTCGCCCGCCTCTGCCAACTGGCGGTCGGTTACTTCGGCCTCGGCGTGTGCCTTGAGCGAGTCGATCCAGCTGTATGTGAGTGAACTCTACTAAA
>SXRM01000120.1 GCA_005792545.1 Pseudomonadota bacterium
AGCCGACCAACCACCTGGATGCCGACACCACCGCCTGGCTGCAGACGGAACTGGTCCGCCAACCGGGCGCACTGGCGATGGTCACCCACGACCGCTACTTTCTCAACCAGGTGGTAGACCGCATCGTCGAACTGCGCGGGGGGCAGCTGCGCGGCTATGCCGGTACGTTTCAGGACTACCTGGAAGCGCGACTGGCCGAGACCGACCTCGCCCAGCGTACAGAGTCCAATCGCCAGAACCGCTTGCGACGCGAGCTTGAGTGGCTGCGCCGCACCCCGGCCGCGCGCAGTTGCAAGCCCAAGGCGCGCCAAGATGTTGCCGAGGCCCTGGTCGCTGAGCGCGTAGTCCAGGAGCGCGGCGTCACCTTTCAGTTTGGTGAAGCACAGCGCCTGGGCAAGACCATCCTCGAGGCTCGCGGCTTGCGCGTTGGGTTTGCCGCAGATGCCGCTCAACGGACCAAGGGCCACGTTGCCATAGCCTCGTTTGACCTGACCCTGGTGCGCGGCCAGCGGCTGGGCATCGTCGGCCCCAATGGCTCGGGCAAGACCACGCTCTTGCGCACGCTGCAGGGCCAGGTGCCTGTGCTCGGCGGTATGCTGTCGTTGGGCGCCAATACCGCCATGCTGTCCATCGACCAGCAGCGCACGGGCCTTGATCCCAACCGCACGGTGCAAGAGAACGCGTCTGCCACCGGCGGCGAATGGGTGATGCTGGGCGACCGCAAGCAGCACGTCGCCAGCTACCTGGAGCAGTTCTTGTTTCGCACACAGGACTTGCGCCAACAGACCGCAACGCTTTCAGGAGGGCAGAAGTTCCGCTTGCTGCTGGCACGGCGCCTGCAAGAGCCGAGCAACGTGCTGTTGCTCGACGAGCCAACCAACGACCTGGACTTTGAGACCCTGGAAGTGTTGGAAGAGGCGCTGTTGGCCTGGCCGGGATGCGTGCTGACGGTCAGCCACGACCGCGCGTTCTTGGACCGCATCTGCACCGGCATTTTGCACCTGCCCGGCGACGGCAGCCTGGAGTTTCATGCCGGCAATTACAGCGACTTCGAGGCCAATCGGGCCGAACGCCGGCGCGCGGCCCGACAGCAAGACCTCGCAGTGGCGCGCGCGGCGCCCAAAGCCTCCTATGCCGCGGCAGACGTTGCGCCAAAGTTGAGCTTCGCGGAAACCAAACGGCTGGCCGGCATCGAATCCGAGATCGAGGCGGCCGAGGCGCTGGTCACACAGACCGAGGCGACGCTGCAGGACCCGGGCGTGACGTCGGACTTCCAGCGCTTGCAAGCGGCGACAGCGGCGTACGAGGCGGCAGTGCGGACCAAAGACGAGGCTTACGCCGAGTGGGACCGCCTCGAGAGCAAGCAGCGGGCCTGGGAGGCGGGGCGGAAGTAGGCGTTGTTGCTGTCGACTGTGCCGAATTGGCCATTGACACACCGGCCCAGGGCGCACACGCTTGCTGCAAGGATCCCGCGGACAATCCACTGCCCGCCTATGAACAAACGCCATGCCGCAGACCAGGCCAGGGGCTGGCAAGGCGCTGAGCCTCGGTGCGGTCTTCGCGCTCGCTGCGGTCGCAGTGTGGGCGTGTGCCGAGCCCCAGTTGCGCTCCGCCAGCGATGCGGCCGCCAGCGCTGACCACGACAGTGCAGCTGCCGTTATCGGCAATGTGTTCACGTGCCAGAAGGCGTCTGATTCGGGGTGCTCCGGCAAATTGGCCGTGTTCCTCGCGGCCAGTCTAACGCCCATCGCCGTGGAGTCGACGGTGTTCGTGCCGCCGAGCGCATGGCTGCCAGAAGGCCAGTTTGCGGTCGAGTTCAGCTTGCGCAATGTCGCCAAGCCGCCCGGCGGGGTAGTCGTGCCGACGGCTGTGACCGTCGTCCCCCTTGCGGCAGGCAAGGTGGCTGACCCGTTGCTCTGTCAGGCGGCCGGCGGCACGCCGTGTGCGAAAGCGGCTTGGAAGACGCTGATGCCCGCGGACTGGCCGCCGGACTCCGCGGACGCCGCCACGGAGCAGACCATTCGCTTGACAGGGGGGCTGGATCCGACTTCGGCTGGCTTCCGGCTGTGTATCCTGGCGCAGGGCGACCCCAGCCTCGCCAAGCAGGGCCTGTGTTTTGTGCTGCGGCCGGCCGGGGCGCCCAAACTGACGCTGGAGCCGGCGTCGCTGGTCTTTGACGGAGGGCTGTGGCACCAGGACCAGAGCCGCGGCTTGCAGGTGCATAACATTGGCCACGCGACGGTGCGCCCGACCCCTGGTTCGACAACCCGATGGATACGTTCTGGTTCAACGCCGCGCCGGCCTGGGGCGACCCGAACAACAAGGACGACGACCCGACGCTCGACCTCGACGACACCGACGGTGGCGGGCCAGAGAACCTGAACCTGGTGGCACCGCAAGGCACGCTGGATAAGCCGGTGGCCTATTCGGTTGCCGTCCACTATTGGCAAGATTACGGCTACGGCACGGCCTACGCGACGGTTTCGGTGTTTGCGCAAGGCGCGCTGGCGACCAAGCTGGCCAAGTTCAAGCTCCAGCCTCTGGACCTGTGGACGGTCGGCAAAGTGCACTGGCCGATGGGCAACGGCGCAGCCGGCAAGAAGTTCTTTGAGATCTGCCGCCAGGCGGGCGATTCGTGCAAGGCCGGCAAGAACCTGATGTGGCAGGCGACTGGCGACCTTTGCATGACGCGATGCTATGTCAACAAGATCTTCAACGGTTCCGTCGGCGGGGCGGCCACGCAGTGCAAAAAACTGTAGCCCGATTTCAGAGCTGGGGCGTCAATTGCCCAACACCAGCACATAGCCAGCCGGCTTGGGCTGCACGTGGGTGTCCTGCGACAGCGCCACCGAGGTCGCCACGCCGCCCACCACCGCCGCACCCACGGCGGTCCAGAACCACCACCGCGACAGCAGCGACTTGTCTTCCTTGATGATCGGCGCCGGCACCAGCTTAAGCTCGAACTCAAGCGCCATTTCCTGGCCAGCGAAGACCTCGATCGAGCGGCTCTCTGGTAGGTAGCCAGCGGCGCGCGCCTCAAGGACATGCTTGCCGGGGGCGACATCGCCGTCAAATGGGGTAGTGCCGACCACGTTGCCATCGACCAGCAACTGCAGCTTGAGGTCGGCCTGCTTGCTTTTGACTTTGACGAAGCCGCCGCTCGCTACCAGATCGGCTTCGACTTCGACGATTTGCCCCGGGCTGGGCAAAATGGTGTCGATAAAGGTGGTGTAGCCGCGCTTCTTGACCTGCACTGTGTGGCGGGTCGGTTCGACCTCGACCACGCCCGGCAGAGGCACCTCGCCCACTTCTTTGTCGTCGATGAAGACCTTGGCGCCCTTGGTCATCGACGACACGGTGACGCCGGCCTTGCCTTCGGACACCTTGGGGCCGGTCTTTTTGGGTGGCGCCGCGAACGCGCTGGGAATGGCCAGGGCGACGGCGACCAGGGCCGTGGCGAGCAACGTCAGGGGGCGGGGCAGGGCGGTAAGCATCGAGACCTCCGCGGGCATTTTCCGGGTTTTGCGCGGCAAGCGCAACGCCTACCACTGCGCCGAACGGCCACCGTCGACCGCGAGAACCTGGCCGGTCACGAACCGCGGGCAGGTCAAAAAGAATGCCACAGCCGCGCATACGGCGCGAACGGGTAACTCCGGGTCTTGGAGCGCAGCGGCGCCAAGCGGATTTTTGCGCTGCAAGCGCGCCCAGTCCTGCTCCGGGTGGTCGTCGGGTCGCAAGACTGCGCCGGGCGCAACGCCATTGACCAGGATTTCTGGCGCCAGTTCTACGGCCAGCCCGGCGACGGCGTGGTGCACAGCGGCTTTGGCCATGGAATGCGCCAGGTAGCCGCGATACGGTCGTACGCCAGCAAGATCTCCCAGCAACACCACCCGCCCGTCGCCGCAAGCCTGCAGTGCAGCACGTGCCGCCAACGCAGCTTGAACCGGCGCCCAAGCGTTTTCGTGCAAGATTTCAGGCGCATCCGTGCCCGCGGCCGGTTCAGCGCCACCGGGCCGATACGAAGCGGCGCAGACCACGACCGCGTCGAGCCCACCGCGCGACGTCAGTACCGCGGCGACCGCATCAGCGATGTCGGCGTGGCTGGCCAGGTCGCAGCGCCGCCACTGTGCTGAACCGCCCGTTGCCAGGATGGTCGCCACTGTCGCCTCGGCGTCGCCGACCGAATGCCGACAGGTCAGCGTGATGTCGGCGCCTTTGCGCGCCAGATCGAGCGCAATTGCCCTGCCCAAACGACGGTGACCGCCAAAGACCAGAATCCGTTTGCCCGCGAGGGCTTCGCGCGAGCTCATGATGCCCCCGAGGCCAGAAAAGCCAGCAGCTCTCGGTTGAAGCGCCGCGGTTCCTCTTCCATCGGACAGTGCGCGGAGCAGTCAAAGTGCTCCAGGCGCGCGTTGGGCAAAAGGGCAGCGGTCCTGGCCGCGGTGCGCTGCGGCACGATGCCGTCGCCCTCGCCCCACAGCACCAGCGCCGGGTGACCGATTTCAGGCAGCCTGCACTCCAGTGCCCGCAGGTCGCGGCCATAGTGCTGTGCGACCACCAGCGCCGCCCGACGGGCGCCTGGCGTATCGAGCGGCGCCAGAAACTGCTGCACGAAGGCACGGTCGCGCGCCAACTCCGCGTAGGCGACGTGGCGCAATCCCATGCCTAATGCGAACTTGACACCCGGAACGTGCAGCAAAGGCTCCCATACTGCGTGCTGCATAGCCAGCACAACGCTGAAAACGCCCAAGTCGCGGCCAGCCGGGTTGACCAGCACCAGCTTCTTGCAACGCTCAGGCGCAAGCAGCGCAATTTGCAGCGCCAACGCGCCGCCCAGCGAATTGCCCACCCAGTGCGCGCGATCGACGCCCAGTTCTTCGCACAGCCACAGCACGCGCTCAGCCTGGGTCGCCAGTCGATAGCCGGCGGTGCGCGGCTTGTCACTCCAGCCGAAGCCAGGCAAACACAACGCGTGCACGGTGTAGTGCTCGGCCAGTGCCTCCAGGTTCAGGCGCCAGGCCCAGCTCGACTGCACGAAGCCGTGCAGCAGCACGAGCGGCGGGCCCTGGCCCAACGAGACATGGTGCAGGCGGCCAAAGCCGGGCATGTCGGTCCAGCGGCCGGCCGGATGCCACGAGCGCGACAGGTCCACGCCGGCCTACGGAAAGGCGTCGGGGGCGCTGTTCTTGTTCAGTTCGGGCACCACGAAGTCGAACGATGCCTCGAAGTCAACCCACTTGTCGGTGACCTTGCAGGTCACCGCTGCACTCTCGGGCTTGCAGGGATCGGTGTGCGACGAGTCGAAGAAGAACATCGGCGCCTTGCCTTTGAGGCTGCCGCTGAATTTGCCGCCGGGCGACGCGGACCACTTGTCGACGTCCAGCTCGCCCGCTGCGGTCGGGCAGGTGGTGCGGTAGTTCCAAGTGTCGAGCTTGATGTGGACGAGCGGCGCCTTGCAGCCGAACTTGTAGTTGCCCGCCTGGCCGGTGTTGACCGGAAAGCCGGGGCCCTCGATCAGGATGCCAAAGCGCAGCTGAAACGCGAGGTTGATAATCGTCGGCTTGCCATTGGCAGCTGTCGCGGGCTGGGGGATGGCGTCTTCAAGGCCAAATGCGACCGCGGGCGGCGTCAGGTGGGTGTTGCCGTAAATCAACACGCTGTCGATTTGGGTCAGGTCGCGGTCGACTTCGATGACGCGACCGTCGTAGGGACCGCCGTGGAATGCAAACCGTGCGGCGTAGAATTGAACTCGGGCCGAGGTGTCTTTGACCGCGGCGTCGCCCGCATCCGCGGCGGCGTCGGTGGCGCCGGCATCGGTCGTCGTCCCACCGTTGGGCGCAGGATCGCCACAGCCAAGCGCGAGCGACGCGGTCAACGCGGTCATGAAAAAGTGCCTTGCGTTCAACACTCTGCACCCCCGATGCCGATCCTGTGCCGCAAACGCTGCCCGGTCTGCGCGGTTGCATTGGCGGCGCGCAACCGCGACACTACACCATCTTGCGCCGCGCGGCACCTTCGTTTAGACGGGCCGGCGGTGCGTGGCGCTCACAAAGGCACGATCCCATGCAGAACCCCATGATTTTGTTGGCCGACGCGCGCGGTTGCCGCCAGCTGTCGGTGCTTTGCCTCGTCACCCTCGCCGTGGCCAGCGCCTGCGGCGAGATCCAGGTCGTCGACCCGGACAGCAGCGCCGCCGGCGGTGTGGACACGGCCGGCGGTGGCGACGGCAGTGGCGGTCCGGCCGATGGCGGCGGCGGCACCGGCAACAAGGCGCCGACGGTCAAAATCAACAGCCCGGCTACCGACGCGGTGTTCAGCCCGGGACAGAAGATCCACTTCGTGGCGACCATCTTCGACGACAACGACTCGCCCGACCTGATCAAGGTCAAATGGAAGGCGGGCGCGACGGTCATCCATGAGGGCAAGCTCGACGCGTCGGGCATCAGCGAATTCGACTACGCCAACCTGGCTGGCGGCGCACAGGCGATCACCTGCGAGGCCACCGACACCAAAGGCGAGGTCGGCAAGGCCAGCGTCAACCTGCTCATCAACTCGCCACCGGGGGCTCCAGTCGTAACCATCCTGCCGGCCAATCCAACCACCACTGACGATCTGATTGCCAACATCGACACGCCGGCCAGCGACCCCGATCGCACCGCCAAAGACCTGACTTACACCTACGCGTGGCTCAAGAACGGCCAGCCAACCGACCAGACCGGCAAGGTGCTGCCCAACACGCTGACGGCCAAGGGCGACACCTGGAAGCTGGTGGTCAAGGCCAACGACCCCAAGACCAGCGGACCCGAGGCGACAGCGTCGGTGCAGATCGCCAACGCCGCCCCAGTAGCTCCGTCGCTCGCCATTTCGCCGACGACAGTGGACCTGCTGACCGACGTGTCGTGCACGACGGTCGTTGCCGCGGCGGACGCCGATGGCGACAAGTTGACCTATAAGTGGAGCTGGACGGTCGGCGAATACACCACGCCGAGCGCGCTCGATCAGACCGTCAACGTCAAGGACTTGCTGGCAGGTGCCAAACTAGCTGTCAAGGCCGGCGACCTGCTCAAGTGTTCGGTGGTGGTCAGCGACGGCGATGCCAGCCTGGCCAAAGTGGAGAGCCCCCAGGTGACCATTGCGTCGTTCGACATCTGCGGCAGCCCCTTCAACCCTTGCGACGACGCGGCCGCCTGCGCCAACACCAACACGCTTGAGCCCGTCTGCACCTGTCCGAAAGGCTACTTTGGCGACGGCACCGTGTGCTTTGACACCGACGAGTGCCTCGCTGGCGACAAGTGCAGCGCCAACTCGCTGTGTACCAACTCGCCCGGCAGCTTTGCGTGCAAGTGCAAGCCCGGCTTTCTCGGCGACGGCACGGTGTGCACCGACGTCGACGAGTGCGGCACGGCCGAGACCAACGGCTGTGACCTGTCCAGCGCGTGCAGTAATACCGCCGGCGGTTACGACTGCGTGTGCAAGCAGGGCTTCGGCAAGGTCGAGAGCATCGCAGGGACGCTCAAGTGCGGACAGGCCAGTTGCGGCGACGCCTGGGCCACCTGCGGGGCCGACACCGCCTGCAAGGCCCTGCTTGGCTGCTTGCAACCGTGCACCAACAAAGCCTGCTGGAACACCTGCACCAAGTCCAACCCCAGCACCGTGTTCAATACCCTGGCAGAGTGCATGGGCAAAGTGGGGTGCGGCGAGACGCTTGGCTTCGGCTGCGCCGACATGAACGAGTGCACTGCCGGCACCGCCGGCTGCGACCTTGCGGCTGAGTGCAGCAACACGGTCGGCGGCTTTGCGTGCACCTGCAAACTGGGTTTTGAAGGCGACGGAAAGTCGTGCGTCGACGTCGATGAGTGTGCCAAGGACAACGGCGGCTGCTCACCCAATGCGGACTGTCAGAATTTCGAGGGCGGCCGCTTCTGCATCTGTAAGCCAGGCTACGGCGGCACCGGCGAGACCTGTAGCGACGTCGACGAGTGCGCCAGCCCCGTGACCAACAAGTGCGACGCCAATGCCACCTGCACCAACGCGCCGGGCAGCTTCAAGTGCGCGTGCAAAGCGGGCTTCTCCGGCGACGGCAAGAACTGCGCTGACATCGACGAATGCGCGACCGGGGCGCTCAAGTGCCACTCGCAGGGCTTCTGCACCAACAGCCAGGGCAGCGCCAAGTGCGACTGCAACAACGGCTATTCCGGCGACGGCAAAGTCACCTGCGCCGATGTCGACCAGTGCGCGACCGGTGCGCTCAAGTGCGGTAACGGCGCGGTGTGCATCAACCAGGCCGGACCCGACATCTGCAAGTGCGACAATGGCAAGGGCTTTATCACCGGCGACCCGTACGTCGCCTGCTACAAAAGCACCGACCCCTGCGTGACCAACAACGGTGGCTGCTCGCTCGACGCGGTGTGCACGGTGTCGTTTGGCGCCGCAGTGTGCAAGTGCAAGTCCGGGTTCAACGGCGACGGCAAGACCTGTACCGACATCAACGAGTGCACCAACGGCACCGCCGGCTGCAGCGCCAACGCCACCTGCACCAACCAGCCCGGCAAGTTCGCATGCACCTGCAAAACTGGCTTTACCGGCGATGGCAAGACCTGCACCGACATCAACGAGTGCGCGGCCAACAACGGTGGCTGCTCGCCCTACGCGACCTGCACCAACGCGGCCGGCAGCTTCACCTGCAAGTGCAACGCCGGTTATACCGGCGACGGCAAGGTGTGCAACGACGTCAACGAGTGCACGACCGGCAACGGCGGCTGCGCGGCGGACGCCATCTGCACCAATGCCAGCGGTGGCGCCTCGTGCGCGTGCAAACCGGGCTTCACCGGCGACGGCAAGACCTGTACCGACATCAACGAGTGCGCCAGCCTGACGACGTGCTCGCCCCAAGCGACCTGCGCCAACACGCCGGGTTCGTTCAAGTGCAGTTGCAAGCCGGGCTACGCAGGCGACGGCAAGACCTGCGCGGACGTCGACGAGTGCGCGACCAACAACGGCGGTTGCGTCACCACAGCCACCTGCACCAACACGGTCGGCAGCTTCACCTGCGCTTGCAAGGCGGGCTACGCTGGCGACCCCAAAGTGGCCTGCACCGACATCGACGAGTGCCCGCAGCCCCAATGGAACTGGGACTTTGCCAAGCAAGGCTTTGCAGGCTGGAATCTGTCGCCACCGTCCGTGACCGGCACGACGGTCGGCTGGAAGAATCTCAATGGCATCCTGTACTACGGCAACGCCGAAGGCATCAATTTTGACACCCCGGGTAAGCCCAACAGCGGCAGCGCGACCGGGCCGATCATCATCTTCAGCAATGCACCCGCGCACCGTTTGGTGTTTGATGCCAATATCAATATTGAGGGTGGGACCACCTACGACAAGCTGACCGTCGAGTTGATCCTGGGCACGACGCCGGTCAAGGTGTGGGACAAGACCAAGCTCAACAACAACAAGATGGGGCAGACGCAGTCGATTGGCGTGGGGTTGGTCGGCTACGCCGGCAAGCAGGCGCAAATTCGGTTCTCGTTTGACACCGGCGACGCAGGTGCCAATCACCTGCCTGGCGTCAAGATCTTCAACCTCAAGGTCATCCCGAGCACCGGCATCTGCGACGTGGCCGCAGCCTGTGCCAACACGCCAGGCGCGTACACATGCGCCTGCGACGCGGGGCTGCTCGGCGACGGCAAGAAGTGCGGTCTGCCCGGCTCGGCTCCGGAATTCGCCGTGGACTCATGCCTGGCGCTGGCGCAGCAGTTCAGTGCCCTGCCGCCCGGGCCCTACTGGATCAAGGGCACGGACGGGGCGCCAGCCACGCAAGTCTATTGCGAGTATGGCTGGACACGCGTCTCATTGGATGTCTTTGACAACGCAGCAACTTCGGGCAAGTGGACGCCGCAGCAGCTGACGACTTGTGGTACATTCGGGACGTTGCTTGGCGGCTTCGGCCCCGCTGGGGCTGGCACCGCCTACACGCTGAACCTCACTGGCCTTCCAGCGCACACCTCGGTGCGCATCATCGGGACGTTCATCGCCATCGACTCATGGGACGGTGAAAACGCCGTTGTCAAGCTCGATGGCGCGGCCGTCTGGCAGCAATCGCACAAGTTTGTCACGCCCGCGCCGCCGTCGCAGTGTGGTCAGACCGGCTTCGCAGAGGCCGCCTTCGGCTTCAATATCGTAACGCCACACAACAAGCCGACGGTCAGCTACATCGTGACGTCGACGCTGGACCAGCCCACGACCGACGAAGCTTTCGGCGTGGACAATTTGAGCGTTTGGTATCAATAGGGTAGGGCGCGGTCGGCCCAGTCAACGCTTGCGCTACCACGCAAAACCGCTCGCAACGCCAAGCCAGATCGGCGCAGACTCGTTCTGACCCGGGCCGGCGCCTAGGATCGGCGTCCAGCCGACCTTCCACATCATCCCGGGGCGCAAAGGCTGATAACGCCAGGCAATGGTTGCGGTTTGGGCGATGGTCCACCCGCGCAGCGGCTGATTCCAGATCCATAACTGGCCGAAGGCCAACTCCAACTTATTGGCGCCAGGACCTAGCAGGTAGCCAATCATCACCGGCGCCGAAAACGGGCAGGCGATGGACTCGTCGGGCACGCAGAACGCGCCGAACCGCGCGAAGACCTTGCCGTCGATAATCTTCTCGTAGTTCAGCGTCATCAGGATGCCGTTGCCGAAAAGCTCGCCGTACACCGCGTTGCTCGGCGGCTCATCGTCGCCGTCGGCCTCGAAGCCGCGCCGCTGAATGCTCGGCGACAGGCAGCCGGCCAAGCCGCAAACCAGAGCCACGGCAGCGGCCCTTTGTGTCCAAGTGCCGCGGTGAGAATGCGAGTGGGCCATGGCGCTACGATGCCAGAATCCGGCCAAACGCGCGATCAGCGAATTGCCCGGGCAATGTCGCGCTTGGATTCGCGTTCCTTGATGGCGTCGCGCTTGTCGTGGGCCTTCTTGCCGGTGCCGATGGCGATTTCGGCCTTGACGCGGCTGCCGACCCACACCAGGCGAGCCAGGACCGCCGTCGTTCCCTTTGCCTGCAGGTCCCGGCCCAGTCGCTCGATCTCGCGCTTGTGCAGCAACAGCCGCCGCGGCCGCGCCGCTTCGTGGTTGAACTGGTGCGCCCACGCGTACTCGCGGATCGTCAGCCCGAAAAGCTGAGCCTGGCCATCGACAACCCGAACATGCGCACCCTGGACTAGGCAGTGACCCGCACGCAGGCTCTTGACTTCGCTGCCGACCAGTACGACACCGGCCTCGAGCGTGTACTCGACCGCGAGGTCATGAAAGGCCTTTTTGTTGGTGGCAATCGGCCGTGGTGCCTCGGTCTTGGCAGGCTGAGCGGCGGGTGGGCGATGCTGTGTCATGGCGCTACCGGTGGCGATTCGTGCTGGGCGCAAGCAGGCAACTGGGGAACAACACTAGCAATATCCGCGCAGAACTGCGTCACGGCTTGCCGCTCACTGGGTCGCCCAGCGCGCATTCGCTCGATCTGTGCTGAGAGGCCGGCCGCATGGGTTGTCAAGACGCGCGCGACCGCAGCCGGGTCCTGGCGTGCCCACGGAGACAGCGTGCGCTGCATCGACGCCGCTTTCAACTCCCGGACATCGTCGTGCTGGCCAATCTGCGGCAGCGGCAGTGCAAGCGCCGGGGCAGTTGCCGTCGCCAGCAGGTTGAGAGCCGCGGCCCGTACCGTCAGGTTGGGCGTCGCAACGGCAATGCGCAGCAGCAGCTCGGAACATCCACTATGGCCGCTGGCACGCAAGGCCCACAGCGCACACAGTGCCCGTGCGACGTCTGGCGGAGCGGTGTCAAGCTGCGCAACCTCTTGCAGCAGAACGCGCAGCAAGGCGTCGGTCTCCGGCGCGGTCCGATTGCGGCCGGCCATCGCGCCCATTGCCAACAGGGCCGCCAGCGACGTGTCGCGGCCGTCGCGGCCATGGGCGGCCAACAGTGCTTGATGCAGCGCGGGCGAGCCGTGCACGCCGACGAGCAGCACCTCAAGTGACCGATCGGCGCGGCTGTGCACGCGATCGAGGACCGGATCCAGGCCAGTGACTGCAGGCAAATTGGCGAGGGCCAGCAGCTGCGCGACGCGCACCTCTTCGTCGGGATCCATGCCTTCAAACAAGATATCGCGGAGGATTTCCGTCGCGGCCGCTGTGCCAACAGCCCCAAGCGCAAGGGCCACGTCGCGCCGAATCGCCGGGTTGGAACTCTGCACCAGCTGGCGCGCCTGAGCAGCTGGCAGCAAGCGCCGCGCTGCTGCGTGGTGGCGCAGCGCCCGGATCTGCTGACCCAAATCGCCGGATCCGAGCGCCTCGCCCAATGCGCCTGGTGACGGCGCCGTGCGACCGGCCGCCTGATCGAGCGCTGCTTGCGCCCGCAGCCAGGTGTCGTAGGCCGCCGAGCGCAGCCGCGCAACGGCGTCACGGCGGGCGTGCTGCGGCGCGATGGCGTCGAGCCAGCGCACAAGCTCCGCGGTTTGACCGCGCACCAACGCTACGGTGACCAGCCGCTGGCCCGCCGTGTCGAGTTCGTCGGGGTCCAGAGACCGCTGCACGATGTCACGCAGCGCTGATTCTTCCAGTGCGGGCTCGCCCGTCTGCCGGTACAGGGCCGCCAGGCGTGCAGTTGCGCGCGTATCGGCGCGCTGCGCTGCCGCGCGCCGGTACAGCTCGACGGCGCCCGTGGCATCACCATACCGCAGGTGCAAGTCGCCGAGCCTAAGCAGACTGCTGACCGACGGCGTGCCGCCGCGGTTGAGCATTGCCGCCTCGATCGACGACGCGACGCTCGACTGGCCGCGCGCTAGCGCGTGGTCCAGCAACTGTTGCAGCAGCGGCTCGGCAGCGTCCGGTTCGCGCGCTTGCAGGCGCAGCGCCGCCTCGGTCGCGGCGTCGACACGGTCGCGGCGCAGTAGGCCCGTGGCCACCATCATCAGCACCTCGGCGTCCATGGGCCAGCGCCGCAGGCACGCCTCCGCAACGGCCGTCCAGGCTGCGCCGTCGGGCAGTGTCTCGTCCTCGTCGTGTGCTGCAACGTCCATGAACACCAGGGCGCTGGCCAGCTCTGGCTCGCCGGCAGTGACTTCGCGCTGCAAGGCTGTCCGTCGCGCGGCGAGTGCGTGCTCGCGGCGCAGCAGCGCCACGTAGGCTTGCCGTGCATCGGCTGCACGCTTGCGATCAGCCGGGCTTGGATCCGAACCCAGGCGCGTGAGCTGTAGCCAGTGCTGCTCGGCAACGCGACTGCGTCCCTCCAGTTCGGCCAACTGCGCTTGCAGGCGAATCACCTGTGGGTCATCGCTCAGCCGCGCGGCCAGCTTGTCCACCACGCCACGCGCGGCTTTCGCCATGCGGTGCCCAATCAGCACCTGCGCCTGACGCAGCTCGCTTTGAGCGCTGTTGCCGCGCCCGGCCGATTTTGCCAGCAGGTCCATGGCCTCTTCCGACCGACCGCGCGACAGCAACCATTCTGCAAACGCTTCGGCGTAGGGGATCTGTTGCGGTGCGGCCGCGAGCAGGCGCTCGTACAGTTTGCGGATGCGCGCGCCCTCGTCGCCCAGACGCTGTTCGCGGTCGACCAGCGCTTCGAGCAGAATGTCGTGGCGCGGGTAGCGCCCCGCCAGTTCGTCGATAAGCTTGCGCGCCGAGTAGGCGTCACGGGCGGCAATGTGGGCGTCGAGCAGGGCGACATACGGCATGGGGTCCGCAGGAGCGAGGCGAACGACCTGGTCGAGCACCGTGCGCAGCTCTTCGCGTCGACCCAGGCGAACCAGCAGTTGGACCAGCGCGCCTTGCACGGCCCGGTGACCGGGATAGCCCCGCCATGCGCGGTCCAAGGTCTCCAGCGCAGCCTCGTCGCCACCGGACTCGCTATGCAGCGCCGCAGCGACGACAAGCGCATCGGGGTCCTTGCGTCCCGCGAGGTCGGTGGCCGTCTCAGCGACTTCGTGGCGCAGTCGGGCGATCGCGGCCAGGCGGTCGTACAAGCCGCGACGCTGGCCAGCGCGAGCGCGACCTAGGGCTTCGACGACGACTGTGTGTGCCTCGTCAGCCTTGCCGGAGGCCAGCAGCGTGTCTGCCAATCCTTCCGCGATGACGCCGGCGAAAAGGCCTTTGCGTCCAACGCCTTGCCAGGCGCGTTGCCAAAGACGGCGCGTCGCGGGATGGTCGGACCCGAGCGCCTGCGCCGCCGCAATCAGTTGGTCGATAGAGGGGCTAGCCTCATGCTCGAGCGCGGATGCGATACGGCCGACCAGCGCGACCTCGCGGGCGGCAACGGCCTGCCGCAGCAACGGGACCAGCGTTCGGGGCGACAACGGTCGGACCGACAGCGCGGCGTCGACGCTCGCGTCCAGACCCTGCTCCGGCGCAGGTGACCCGGTTGGAGCGGAGCGCCGCTCGCCGCCAACAGCTTTTCCCGTCTGTCGCTTGTCGGTTGTGGGCTGCCTGCGCGCGCTCCATGCGCGGACTTCGGACGTGAACGCGCCGCACAGCACGCACGCAGCTAGCGCGGCCGCAAGAATGCTATTTCTGCGTGACGTACATAAACGCAATGCACATCTCATCGTAGGTGCCTTCGCCCCAACCCAGGTCCTTGGCCGGCAGTTTCTTGCCGTCGACAACCGGCTGGCCAGCGTCGGAATTGTCCCATTGGCATTGCACCCGCACCTTTTCGCCCTTGGCAACTTTGGCCGGCTCGGCCAGAAAGTACAGCCGCTGCCAGTTGAAGTCCCAATTGACGATGCGGAGCATGGTTTCGGTCTTTCCGTCGCCGTGTAGAGTGGTCAAGTCGAGTTTGCGGCCGCGTGTGTGCATGTGCGGCAATACCGCGTGAACCTGAAACCCCGCGGCGAGGTCCACGCCGGGCAAAGTCAGCGTGGCGACATCGGCTTTGGTCGGCACTTCCTCGTAGGCATGCTGCGCTTTTGCGTCTCCCGCCGCGATTTTCATCGTCATGGGGTCGGCAAACCACTGCAAGTTGAACCACGGCAGAAACCACGCTTCGCGCTCGACTTTGTCGGCCAGCGCCAGGTGCACTGCCGTCTGGTCGGTGCCCTGCGGGTCGGCACTGACATTGTAGTGCATCTGCAGCACCAGCCGCGTGCCGGGTTCAATTTTGATGCCGGTCCCGGCCGGATAGTCCACGCCTTGCGTGCCCGGGGCCCATTCGCCGACAAAGGTCGGGTTGATCTGCGCGCCGGGCGGGTTGGGCGCACCGTAGCACGCGTAGCCGTCGCCCGGGTCGTCGTTGTCAAACTTGTCGACCTCTGCGCCCTGGCCCGCCGATATGGCAAACAGAATCGCATGGTGCGCGATCTTGGCGTTGCCCGGTGTCACGCCGAACGCGGTAACGTACTTGGCCGTCGTGTGTTTCCACTCGACCGGAAAACATCGGTAGTCATCCGGGTTGCCTTTGGGCTTGTAGACGTGGGGCACCTTGATCGTCAGGTCGACGCGCGACATTGCCGGCCGCTCTAGCTTGATCGGAGTGCCTTTTGCGGTCGGGCTGCCTTCGGGGGCGCCGGCGGCGAACCAATCTTCAAACCGCTTGACCTGAGCCGGGGTCAACGAGTCGTCAAACCGGTACTTGCGCACGGTCGAGTCCGCGGCAAAGGGCGGCATACGCCGGCTGTGCAAGTCCGTCAGGATCGCCGACTTGAGCGCCACGACCTGCTCGCGCGTGGCAAGCTCAATGGGTGCAACACCGCCTTTCTTGTGGCAATCCAGGCAGTGGGACTCGACGATGGGACGGATGTCCGTGTGCCAGGTCGGCGCGGCTGCCGCTGGCGGTTCCGACGTGCCGCAACTGGCCAAAGTCAGAGTCAACAGTGCGAATGCACAGGGCAACGTAGCCATGCGCGGGTCTTGCGGATGGATCATATTGGGCCTCGAGACAATGGGATCACGCTGGCCCTGCCGCCAGCGACGGAGCGCATTGGACCACGCAGCAGACGCTGTCGGCAAGCAAATTGGCGCGGCGGGCGGCCACGGGCGCAAATCCAAACCCGAGCGCCCATTCTTTTTTAGGTTTGTAATTTCAAGCCATTGGCTAGCGGCCTTGGCGGCGCATCGACCGCCTGGCGGAAACTTTCATCCCAGGTATCCGACGCCCATGCACAACGCAGCC
>SXRM01000121.1 GCA_005792545.1 Pseudomonadota bacterium
AACTTCAGGGACAATGCGAGCGCACAGGTGCACACAGCGCCAGAGGCCAGCGCCAGCTCGGTAACTACAGCGCAGCCCGACTCCACTGGCGACCGGACTGGCATCCCATCGCTTCGTGGTTATGAATACACCCTCTTAAGCTGAGCGGCAAAGTAGGCTCCCGAAGTGCCATTGGCCGCACTCTTCGACCCAGCCGGCTTGACCAGCAGAATCCCGTGCAATAGGCCCGTCTTGGCGTCGACACCGGTCTTGTTCGCCGCGCCCAGGCTCGGACACTCCAAGCGCTGCTTGTCGATGTTCCAGGTCAGCCCGTCAGGACAGTGCAGGTCTACGATGTTGGCGACCGTTGACGACCCATTGGGATTGGGCTTGCAACTGCGAATGTGGCAATCGGCCGACAGGTCTGCAATGGCAAGTCCGCCTAGGTTGTCGATGAGGCACGCCCCGTCCGCTGCGTATTTGCCGGTCTTGCAGCCGCAACCGAGAAAGTAGCGGCCCGCGCCGGTCACCGACGGGTAGTCCTTGCCAAAATAGCTATTGGCGACAGCGTCGTCGGCAAACTTCTGCCAAACAAGGTTCTCGACGCAGCGGGTCGAGGGCACCGCCCCCTGGCAGGAAGCATTGACGCATGCGCCCTTGAGCGGCTCGCAGGTCGTGCCGTCGCCGCAGGCCCCGCAGTTGCCGCCGCAGCCATCTGGGCCGCACACGCGATTCTTACAATCTGGCACGCACTTGGCGGCGAGCACTGGGCACGCGAAAGGTACGCCGCCGCTGGGATCGACGATGCCATCGTTGGTGCAGGCGTAATCCTGCTTGCTTGCCGACCAACCACAGTACTGGCCGACCGCGGCGCAATCTTGAACAGACAGCGAAACCTGGCCCTGGCAGCGCTGGACCTTGCGGCCGTCGCAGCACCAGTGGTCGGTTGGTGCCTTGCCCCAACACGCCACCGTTGGCACGCAGACCGTTCCGTCGGCGCTACACTTGTCGTCGCCGCCGCATTTGCCGCAGACGCCACCACAGCCATCGCTGCCGCAGGCCTTGCCGGTGCAGTTGGGCTTGCAGCAGCCCGTGTAGGCGCCCTTGGCCTTGGCAACCAGGCCAGTTGGGCACGTGCACTGAGCGACGCCGGCGCTGGCCTTGCAAGTCGAGCCGTCGAGGCAGACCGGCGCCCCGCCGCAGTTGCCATCGGCGTCGCAGGAGTCGGCGGTCGTGCAGGGGTTGCCGTCGTTGCAGGCACCGGCGAACGGCGTCTTGGTGTACTTGCACTTGCCGAAAAGGGCGCCGCTGCCGCCAAATTGCGCGACGGTGCAGGTGTCCGTTGTGCATGCATTGCCATCGTCGCAGGCAGGTTTCGGACCCTTGCAGGCGCCAAGCATGCACTTGTCGCCGCTTGTGCAAGGATCGCCGTCGTCGCAGCCCAGCGAGTTGGCGTTGTGCGTACAAGCTCCGGCCGCCGTGCAGGCGTCGTCGGTGCACGGGTTCTGGTCGTCGCATCCGCCGGGCTTGCCTTTGCAAACGCCACCACTGCAGGTGTCCTGGCTGGTGCAAGCCTGACCATCGTCGCAGGCTGCGCCGTTGATGGCGTGGATGCAGCCCTTGGCTTTGAGGCAGCTGTCGGTCGTGCATGGGTTGCCATCATTGCAACTTTCGGGCTTGCCGGCCGCGCAGGCTCCGCCGGCGCAGGCGTCGCCAATCGTGCAGCCATCGCCGTCGCTGCACGGCGCCGTGTTGTGCGCGAAGGTGCAGCCGGCCTTGGCGTTGCAGGTGTCGTCGGTACACGGGTTGCCATCGGCACACTTCGGCGCGCCTGCGCCTGCTGTACACACGCCCGACCAGCACACATCGTTGTTCGTGCAGGCGTTGCCGTCGTCACAGGCGGCCGTGCTGTAGGCGTGGCTGCACGCCAACAGCGGATTGCAACTGTCGATGGTGCACGTATTGCCGTCGTCGCAAGACAATGCAGTGCTGCCGGTACACTTGCCGCCAACGCAGCTGTCGCCCTTGGTGCAGACCGAGCCATCGTCACACGGCGCCGTCGTGGCCTTGCTGATGCAACCCTTTGCTGGGTCGCAGTCGTCAGTACAGACGTTGCCGTCGTCGCAGATGCTTGATCCGCCGACGCAGTTGCCGCTGGCACAGGCATCGCCGGCGGTGCAGGCGTTGCCATCGCTGCAGGGCAACGCGTTGGCCATGTGCGCGCAGCCAGTCTGGCTGTTGCAGCCGTCGTTGGTGCACGGGTTGGCGTCGTCACAGTCGGATTGCGCGAAGCCGCCGCACTTTCCGGCCGCGCATTTGCCGCCCAATTGGCACGCATTGCCATCGGAGCACGGCGCGCCGGCGGCCAGGTCGACCTTGGGTGCGCAGGTCTTGGCGTCCAGGCAATCGTCTTTGGTGCACGGGTTGCCGTCGTCACACGTTAGCGCGCCGTTGCCTGCGCATTTGCCGGCCTGGCAGGCGTCGGCCGTGGTGCACGAACTGTTGTCGTCGCAGGTCGCGGCGTTGGCAGTGTGCGTGCAGCCGCCAGCGCCGGCACAGCTGTCATCCGTGCACGGGTTGCCGTCGCTGCAATCGGTCGGCTTACTGCCAACGGCGCACGCGCCAGCTTTGCACGCGTCGCCCGCCGTACACGGGTTGCTGTCGCTGCACGGCGCGGTGTTGGGCTTGAAGACGCAGCCACTGCCTGGGTCGCACGCGTCGTCCGTGCAGGCGTTGCCGTCGCTGCAGGTGGGGCCTGGCTGCCAGGTTGGCATTGCCCTAGACTACACAGGTCGCCGACCGTGCAAGCGTTGCCGTCGCTGCACGGCGCCGTCCAGAACGGATGACCGCAAGTTGCTGCACCCCCGACATCATTGCAGATGTCATTGGTGCACGGGTTGCCGTCATTGCAGTCTTTGGGTTTGCCAGCGCAAGTCGAGCCGCTGCAGGCGTCGGCCAATGTGCACAAGTTGCCGTCGTCGCAGGTGTTGCCGTCGCAGACGCCGCCACAACCGTCAGCGCCACAGCCTTTGCCGGCGCAGTTGGGCACGCAGATGCACGCACGCAGGGGCGATTGACCTCCGCCTGGCGCGCTGCCGCCGCTGGTCAGGCACTGGTACTGGTTTGAGCCAAACGTGGCAGCGCTGCCCTTGCAGTCGCCACAAGTTGATCCGCCGCACGTGGCACCGGCCTTTCCCGTACCCGTTGCATTGCAGCAATCTCCAGCTCCGGCACAGCCGCCGTCGCAAAAGCAGACGCCATTGGGGCCTGCCTTGCCGCAGTTCTTGTCGCAGTAGTGGCTGGCTTGGGTCTGCCAGCCGCAGGTGCCGCTGGCGCATGCCTCGGACTTGAGCGCACCGGCTGCGTCGCACCAGAAGCGCTGGTCGCCGCTGCAGCAACCGAGGTCCGAGATACTGCCGCAGGCGCCGACGCAGGCCAGTAGCCCGGTGCCGTTCGGGTCGAGCGCCGTGATTCCCGTGCGCTTGGCGACCGCAGCGCTGAGTGCGGCGTAGTGGCTGTTCTTGGCGATTTCCGAGTTGTTCCACAATGCGATGGTGCCGCCAACCTGCAACGCCGCCGGAATGCCCTGATCGAACACGGCGACTGCCTTGCACTTGGCTAGCGCGACCGGGTTGGCGACCACTGCGTTGTTGCTGTCCCAGACCACAACCGATCCGTCGGCCTTGAGCGCCATCGCGTAGTGCGCGCTGGCAGCAACCGCGATGGCCCCTGTGGTCTGCGCTGGGGCCTGCACGGGCCACGCAGTGCCATCCGGGCGGTTGGCGGCGACTGCAACGCTACCGTCGGCGCGGATTGCGATGTAGCCCGCGTCGTAGTAGCCGTTGCCGGACAGCGCGACCCAATTCGAAGTCGTGGCAGCGAAAAGGAACCGGTCCAAGTAGGAGGCGGCACCCGCGCCCTTGGTTTCGCCCGCGGTGGACGGCACGACAGCCATGCCCGTGCTAGGACCGGAGGACAAGATGTACGCGTAGGAGTTGTCATTGGCCGCAACGGCGATGACGTTTGTCGCGCCCTGAAAGGGCGCTTGCCCAGCAAAAGGGCTGTTGCCAAAGCCCACGATACTTCGGGTGCCAGAGTCGTCGCGCAGCACAATCAGGCGCGAGCGCGAGCAGGCGATCTGCAGTGCGTCTTTGACCGCAAGCACTGCTGCGTTGCCAAACAAATTCTGGGTCTCGTGCTGGTAGCCCCATTGCACCAGCGTCCGATCCTTGTTGATGCCGTAGGACCAGTACCGGCCACTGCACAACCCAACGACGTTGGCCGAGGGTGGCACGATGTAGGCGGCCTTGGCCTGAATCGCCTCCGCGGCCAAGTCGGTCCACACGATGGGCCGCAGATCGACGCCGATACCGCAACCGCTGCTCTTGCACGCACCGTAGACGCACGTCGTCCCGGGGCTGCATTGGTTCGCGCAGGCGCTGCCGACGCAGTCCGCCTGACAGGTTCCGCCGCAAAATGCGGTGTTGGCCCAGTCCGGCGTGCCGGTCGATGCGCAGACGGTCTGGGAGGCTACGCTTGCGCAACCAGACGCGCCGCAAGTCGCCGCTGGCGCCTTGCCGAGATCAGCCTGACCGTCGGCCTTGCAGAGGTAGACGTCCTTGCCCGCGCAGCACAGCCCGGCGTTGTCGCAGACAGCCAATGCAGCGCGCGGAACCCAGGTCGTGACCCACAGGCCAACGATGACCAGGCAGCCCGGTAGGGTGAACGCCAAGCGCGCGCGCGCAGCGATGGACAGTCGACTCCCGGCCGCTCCCTGCCTGGTTGCTTGAACACCGGTCATCGTTGCCCCCAGCCATGAGCCGCCACCCGCGCTGCGGCGAACTTGCCGACGCCAAGGGGCCGATCGGGACAGTGCAACGCATGCCACGTTCGCAGGCAAACCGCGAGAAGCGCACGCGACGTAGACGCCGAGGTTCGGAAACCCGAAATTCCGACGCAGCTTGAGCAAGATGCCCGGGGCGCGAACCCCATTACCCCGGTTGTGTAACCGCGGTGCCATTGGGCACGCTACACGCCGCTAGCTAACCCGTCAATCGTGTCCAACGACGCAAGCAAGGCATTCTAGACGTGCCCAACCGCGCCAGGCATGGCGTGCTCGCCCAGTCGCAAGCTCTCGGCGCTGCGGCAGCCGCGTCCCATCCTTCATCGAGGCAGGTTTGAAATCACCTCAATGCGATGCCGCCTGCCTCTGGCTGGGCGCCAGCAACCGGCTCCGAGACAGCACCATGCCCTGGGCCATCCACACCAGAGGCGGCGGTCATGGTCAGACTCTGGGCCGGCAACAGCGTCGCGCAGTCGTCTCATTGGCCCTGACGCCTTTGCCGGGTGCGGTTCCTGAAATGGGGGCGATCGCTGGCATGGTACCCACACGGTCCTGGTAGATACTGCCGGCGGCTGAAGCCGCGGCCTGTGGGTGCAAAGCCTTGCCTCCGCAAGGCTAGATCATCACAAGGGAAAAATAGACCGGCGCAGGCCGGGCTTCGTACAGCAAGCCTGCGGCTTTAGCCGCCGGGTCCAACCTGAACGCCATGCGTATTCACTGGTTCCACGCGCCTCGCCGTAGACCCCAAAGCGCGATCCGCACCCGCCTTTGCCGGGCCTGCTTGCACTTACCGCCTTTCCCTCGTAGCATCGACGCCCTTGCCACCGCGCACAGCGGTTGGCGCGAATCCGCGACCCGCGTTGCGGATTGCGAGGTTGCCCAAGGTGAACGTCCGCTTCCGCCGCCTCGTCCGCGCCCTCTGCCACGCTTCCGCTGTGCGGTCGGCCGCCGCTTTGCTGGTGCTGGCCTGTCCCGCACCCGCCTTCGGCACGGACGACGCCGATGCGCCTGCTTCAGCCAAGCCTGCTGAGCCGGCCCCTGATGGCGATGCTGCCAAGCGCACCAGCCTGACGCGCGAGTTGGCCGAACAGGGCGAGGCGGATCTGCAAAAATCGGTCCGCGTTTTCCAGCAGCGGTATCTGGTCAAGTCAGGTCGCGTCGAACTGCAGCTCGGCGGTGGACTGTCGATGGCCGATCCGCTGGTGAGCCACCGCGGCGCTGACGCTACGCTGCTCGTGCACTTGTCCGAGCGCGTCGCCGTCGGTGCGGGTGCGTCCAAGTGGTTCGGTCAGACCACCGCGCAGTTCGCGCAGATCGAGCGCGACTTCGGCCTGTTTCCGGAGAGGTCGCTGTTGCAGGCTGGCGGTCACGGCCAGGTCCAGCTCACGCCCATCGTCGGCAAGTTCAGCAGCTTCGGCATCGCAGTGCTGCAAGTCGACGGCTACGTCATCCTGGGCGGCGGAGCGCTGCGCACCACCCGCGGCGAGACGCTCAAGCCTTTCGGCATGGTCGGCGCAGGCTTGCGCCTGCACACGCTGCGCTGGCTGTCGCTGTCGTTCGAGCTGCGCGACTACATCACCAGCGAAAAGTTCATCAGCGAGAGCCGCGTGCTGCAGCACGTGTTCGGCGGCCTGCAGCTGGGCATTTGGATTCCGCCGTCTGTTACCTACCGGTTTGCGCGGTAAGCCATGAATTTGCTCCGCACTACAGCTCTGCGCCAGATCGTGCTCGCCCGCGCCCTGACCGTGGCAGTGTGCATGGGCATCGCTGCGCCGGCCGTGGCCGACGACGTGCTGGAAGGCACTCCGGTGGTGCGCCGCAATTCGCTGTACCGGGCCGGTCGCCAGGAGATCGGCGTGGTGTTCGGGACCAGCCTCGGCGACCCGTTCGTGCGCAACCTGCTGCCAGGCGCCCACTACGATGCTCACCTGACCGATTGGCTGGCGATCGGCGCAGATCTGGTGGTCGGCATCGGGCTGGACACCGGCATGAAGGGCGAGATCAGCGCCAAGGTTAGCAAGCACAACGAGACTTTTGACATGCAGACCTCGCGGCTGGCGCTGATGGCCGGCGGTCACGCTTCCATTGCGCCGATGTCGGGCAAGTTCATGCTGCTGGCCTCGCTCCCTCTTCACTGGGATTTGCATGTCAATTTGGGCGCGGGCCTGGCGAGCACCCCGGGCATCACCGCGTCATCTGGCGGCAAGGCTCCGCCGACGTTCTCCGTTGCGCCGTGGGTCGGCGGCGGCGGCCGCATCTTCCTGTCGCGCGTCCTGGCCGTGACCGCCGACCTGAACAGCTGGTTCATCAGCCGCACGCTGTCGGTCGATCGCAACAACCAGCCGCCGGGCGCCGCGTTTGCCGGTCAGTTGGTGTTTACGGCCGGCGTCAGCTTCTTTGTGCCGCCGGACTTGAAGCGCGCCGAGTAGCGTCGCTGGCGCGGCTACAGCTCCAACGTTGTGCCCTTTCCGCTGTACCAGATCAGGCCGACCGCAAGCAGCACGCGCGTCGAGTCCTTAGTGGTTTCGTGCTGCACGCGAAACACCCAGGCGCGTTCACGCTGCTGGCGGTACGCCAGGCTGGCCTCAATGCGGGCGCTCGGGCCGCGCCTGCCGATCGGCGCCTCGACCTGGTAGCCAGCCGACAGCCCGAGGGACGGAATCCACTGCAGCGCGTCGAGCGTCCAGCGCGCCATGGCTTCGGCCGCCAAGGCTCCGCCGGCATTCCATGGCGAAGACCATGCCCGCGACCGGCCGGCAAGGCCAAATGCCCAGAAGTCGCTGGTGTGCCACAGCACCTGCCCATCAATGCCGCCCGCCACCCCGGACGTCGGCTCGCTGGCCTCGGCAGGGCCTGCCACCAAGGCGACCGAGACCTCGCGCTCGCCCTCCAAGGCCCAGGTCGGCAGCGGCGCCGCAACGACGAGCACCGTGGCGACGAGTTGCAACCACCGCATCAGCTGGCCTCGGCAACGCGTGCGAAGAAGGCGTCGGCGCGCTCGATACGGATTGCGCCGCCACTGGCCTGCAACTTGCGGGCTTTCTTGAGCTTGCTCGACGGCTCGGCCGCGTCCAGTTCATCGCCACCGACGACCAACAGTGTGGTCTCCGCCGTCACCGAGTCACCGGCAATGCCGCCCAGGCGCACCACAAGCTGCTGCGCGTCGCGGCGACCCATCGACGGCAGCGCCCCGGTGAACACCACCACCTCGCCGGCCATCGGACCGGCTCCGGCGCGTTCGACGGCCGCCGGGCGCACCACCTCGACGTGCCGCAACAGGGCGTCAATGAGTTCCGCTTTGTCCGAAAGACCCGCGACAATCGCCGCTGCGGTCTTGTCGCCAAGCGAGTGCAGCTGCGCGACCTGTTCTGCGTCCATCGCGCGAACCGCAGCCAGATCGCCGCGGCTGGACAGCAACTGCGCCGTCTGTTTGCCCAGCGCCGCGATGCCGAGCGCGACCAAAAAAGCCGGCAGCTCGACGCGGCGCGCCTTGGCAATCTGCCCCAGCAGATTGGCCACCAACAGCTCGCCAAACCGCGGCAGCGGCAGCAGGTCGTCCGCGGTCAGCTCGTACAGGTCCGCCGGGTTGTCGCACAGACCCTGGTCGATGAGCACCTCGACCACCTTGTCGCCAAAGCCTTCCAGTTCTAACGCCTGGCAGTAGTGCAGCAACGTGCGCTGCCGAGCCGTGATGCAGTTGGCCGGGTCGCCGCACACCAGGATCTCGACTGCTTTGCCCTTGCCATCGTCGCGCGCCACAACCCGCGTCGTCGTGCCACAGCTGGGGCAGGCTGTCGGCGGCTCGCATAGCGGTTCGTCCGAAGGCGTCACCACCCGCTCGACATGCGGAATGACGCCGCCGCGTCGCACGATCTCCACCACATCGCCGGGACGCAGAGCCAGGCGCCGCAGGTTGGACAGATTGTGCAGCGTCGCCCGCGTAACCGTCGCGCCGGACAAGTTGACCGGCGCCACCAGCGCAACCGGCGTGATGGTCCCGGTTCGTGCCACTGACCAATGCACACTCTGCAGGGTCGTTGTGTCGGCCGATGCGGCGTATTTCCAGGCGATGGCACCGCGCGGATGGTGCGCCGTCACCCCCAAGCGTTGTGCCAACGCGCAGTCGTCCAGGCGCAACACAATGCCGTCCGCCTCGAACTCGTCGGTCGGGCGCGCGGCGTCGAACTGGTCGAACGTCCTTTGGGCCTCAGGGGCCAAGACCTTTTGCCAAGCAGGCACGGCAAAGCCCATCCGCGCCAGGGTCTCAAGCTTGCTGGACTCGCTCGCCGAGGGTGCACCGAGCAGGTCGTACGCGAAGAACGCCAGCCAGCCCGGATCGATGGCCGGGTTTTCCTTGGCCTTGAGTGTGCCAGCGGCAAGGTTGCGCGGGTTGGCGTAGCTGTCGGCGACCGCCGCAAACCGCGACAACGGCAGGTAGATCTCGCCGCGCACTTCCAGGTCGCCGTCGCCTGGTCGGTCGGCGGGCAGCTGTTGCACGACTGTCGGGACCTTGCGCGCATTGACCGTGACGTCTTCGCCGATCCGACCGTCGCCGCGGGTCGCCGCGCGCAGCAGGCGCCCCGTGCGGTCGTAGCGCAGTGAGCACGCCAAACCGTCGATCTTGGGCACCGCTACCAGCGCACCCTGCGGCGTTGCCGACCAGGCGATTGCTTCGTCGTCCAGGCGCAAGCTGTTTGCGCGGTCGGTCGTCCCGGCGAGCGCGCCCCGGTACCACGCCCAGAACTCCGCGAAGGTCGTGCACTTGTCCAACGACAGCATAGCTTGTGCGTGCTCGACCTTGTCGCCGGGCTCACTCTCCGTGGGGGCGCCGACGCTGGCCAGCGCCGGATGTGCAGGGTCGCGGCGCCGTAGCTCGTCCTTGAGGCGGTCGTAGGCAGCATCCGGAATCAGGCTTTCGCCGCGCTGAAAGTAAGCTTTGTCCAGCTCTGCGAGACGCGCCGCCAGCGCCTCGGTGGTCCAAGTCCTTGGATCTGCTTTGGGAAGTTGTTCTTGGTCCGCCATTGCGCCTCAGCCGCCCGTCGCTGCCTGCGGGCGCGGTGCGCAGGATGCCCGCGGCGCCGGCCCTTGACAACTGGCCGCGCCGTGCCCACCATTGCGGCGCCTGCGGCCCCTTGGCGCTGGCCTGTTTGCGAGGATGGCGGAACTGGTAGACGCACTAGCTTGAGGGGCTAGCGCCGCAAGGCATGTGGGTTCAAGTCCCACTTCTCGCACCAAAAATCAAGTACACGCGGTTGGCTGCCCTTGCGCACACGTCGCCGATCCATGCCCGGCCCGGGCGCCGTTCGTCCCGCCTTGTGGTGCTTGCTCGCGACGTTTTCTGCGCTGCTGCCTGCGTGCTTTTCGCGCGGCGAACAGGGCGATGCCTGCGAAAAGCGCCTGGATTGCCGCGGCGAGCTGCAGTGTTTTCGCGGCCGCTGCAGCCTGCCCGACTTGTGCCGGCGCTCGCCCTCGTGCGCCAAGCGCGGCGTGTGCACAGCCTGGGGCCACGATTGCATCGTCGCGCAAGACCGCGACTGCCTGTACAGCGACCTGTGCGCCGAGCGCGGCCTGTGCCGCGCGGTTGACGGGGCCTGTGCCGCCACCGCCGACCACGACTGCCATGGCAGCCTCGGATGTCGGCAGGCCGGTGCCTGTCGCGTCCAGGCCGGTCACTGTGCGATCGGTGGACAGGGCCGCGCCCGTTGCGGCGAGGCTTGCGACACCTTTGGCCGCTGCACCGTGGACAGCGCCGGCGCGTGTACCGTGGCCTCGGATGCGGACTGCGCATCGGCGTTGGTCTGCCTGCGGGACGGCCGTTGCTCGCGCCTTGTCGGCCTGCCGGGGGACCCGACAGTGGTGGCGTGCGCCGCGCTGCGCGACCAGGACTGCCAGAACAGCGAGCAGTGCGCAAAGCTTGGATTTTGCAGGGCCTTGCGAGGCCAGTGCGTCGCAAGCAGCGATGCCTGGTGCGCCGCGTCGGAGCGCTGCCGCTCGGTCGGCGCCTGTTCACTGGTCGGCAATGGCTGCGAGCCCGTCGGCGCGGATTGCAAAAAGCTGCCTGATTGTCAGCAATCGGGTCACTGTACCGGCATCGGCGGGCGCTGCCTGGCGGGTTCAAGCGCAGACTGCGAGCAAAGCCGCGACTGCCGGTCGAGCGGTGCTTGTACGGCGCGTCAGGGTGCCTGTGTCATCGCCTTCGACGAAGACTGCCGCGCTGCACCCGGCTGCGCGATGGCAGGTCATTGCTCGGCCAAAGACGGCGTTTGCGTGGTCCAGACGCGCGCCGACTGCGAATTGAGCAATCCCTGCCATGACCACGGACGCTGCACGCCCAAGGAGGGCCGCTGCGTGGTCGGATCGCGCGCCGATTGCGCCCAGTCGCTAGCCTGTTCCCTGCACGGCAAGTGTCGGCCGGTCTCCGCGCTGGCTGAACGCGTTGCCGGGTGGCAGGCGCCTGCGCTGGGCCTCGGGGACGAAGCGACCGGCACGGTCTGCGGCGCCCGCACCCACGCCGACTGTCGCAAAAGCGAAGCGTGTACAGCAGAGGGGCGCTGCCGGGTCTGGCGCGGCCAGTGCATCACCCGCGAACTCTATCGCGCGCGCCGCCTGGAACTCGACAATGAACTCGGGCCGCTATGACCGCTCGGTCTCACCAGGCAGTGCAAAGTTGACCAGCGGTGACGCCATGGCGGCCGGCGTCGACATGGGCACTCCGGCTGCGGGCGTGGCCATGGGTCGCAACGTCGCCAGCTTGGGCCGCAAGGCGTCCGGGTCACGCGCACAGGCAAGGCCGGCCTCCGGCGTGACCGAGCCCGACTGCACGAGATCGATGATGGCATGGTCGTAGCCCATCATGCCTAGGCCGCGCTGACTTGGGCTGTCGATGATGGCCTGCAGACCTTCAATGTCACGATCGCCGCGCACCAGTTCGCACGCTTGCGGCGCCATGTGCAGCACCTCGCACACGGGCGTCAGCCCTTTGCCGTCGGCGGTCGGCGCAAGCTGTTGGTGCACCACGCCGCGCAACCGGCGCGCCAACCGCTGCCGCATCAGCGACCGTCGATCGCCCACGGCGTCGAGCAACCTGCGCACGACATCGACTGCGCCGCCACCGGTCACCGTCGCGATGACCAGCAGATCGAGCTCCGCAGCCTCTGCCAAGACACCCAGGTCCTGCGCGCTGCCGGCGTCGACGGCCAGGACGTCGGGCGCCTGCTGCATCGCCGTATGCAGGCCACTTTGCACATCTGCCGTGTCAACGCCGAGCTCGCGCTGGCAGATGTACGCGACCTTGTCGTCGAACTGCTGTTCGAGCGGACTCTCGAGCGTCACGACCTGGCGCGCCGCCGTGCTGGCCGTATTGATGTGCTCGACCATCGCAGCCCAGGTCGACGACTTGCCCGCGCCTGGGGGCGACGACACCAACACCAGGCCATGGTGCAGCATCGCCCAGTTGCCAAGCACCCGCGGCAGGTTGAGTTCACGCAGGTTGAGAATGCGCGGTGGAATCACCCGCACCGACAGCGCCGGCACGCCGCGCGCCCGCAAAAACGTCACCCGAAAGCGGCCACAGCCGACCAGCGTCAGCACGAAAGTCGCATCGCCTTGCCGTTCGTAGCTGGCGCGTTGATCCGGCGGCAGCCACTTGTGCGCCAACGCCAGCAGGTCGTCGGCCGAAAACACCGGCTCATCGCGGCGCGAAATCAGTTGACCAAAGCGGCGATACAGCGGCCGCTGCGAGGGCTTGAACTGGACATCGGCAATGCCGCGCGCGGCGGCAAACCGCAACACGGCGTCGAGACGCGCCTCTACTTCGGCGCTATGCGCGGTGGTGAATTCCGGGGCTGGTGTGTTCAAGGGCTTCCTGGCGTGACCAACTAGGTCATTCGCTTACTTGGGCGATTCGCCGCCTTCCTTGGGCTTGGCGTCTGCTTTGGGCGCGTCGACCTTCTTGAAGTCCGGCCGGTAGTACGCGCGGAAGGTGATCGTCTGCGTCCGACCTTTGGTCTTGATGACCGCGCGCTTGAAGTCACTGGCCTTGAGGGTCAGCACCACTGGCTCGTAGCCTGCCTCGCGCGGAGTCAGCACCACGCTGTGGTCCTGGCTGCGATCGATACCCTTGATGATCAGGGTCTTACTGCCGTCGACGTATTCGTGGTTCTCCCACTCCTTCTTGTCGTCGTAGGTGAATTTGACGAACTGGAAGCGCGTCGAGATGTGCGCTTCACCCAGCACGTCAGCTTCATTGAGCTGCTCAGGCTGATCCGCCGGCCGGGGCGGCGCTTTCTCTTTGGCTGCGACGGGCGCGGCCGCCGCGACCACGGTGGCGCAGACCATCAAAAGACGAACAAATAGGGAATGGCGGGGCAGGGTAGTCATGGCAGTCTCTCCCGGGCGGTCCTTGCGGGACCGCCGCATAGCAGCGGGCGAATCGTGAAGCGAAACGTCGTTGTTTTCAAGCGACCGGCGTCATGGCCGCGTCGCAGGCCTATGGACGAAGCAGGCGGCTGTTGGATTCACGCGTCGCCGGTCGGCGGCTCGGGCTGCATCCGCGATTCCAAAGCCTGCACGCGGGCTTGTAGCGCTGCGATCTGCGACCGCAGTTCGTCGACTTCAGCCTTGCGCGCAACGGCTTGCTCCTCGCGCGCCGTCAATCCGGCCAGGGCATGCCGAACGCTGTCGTCCAGCAACGTCTGCCATTCGTCCAGCGTGCGCGGGGCGTGCAGTGCCCACCGCTTGGGCGCATTCGGCTCAGCGGAACTGGGTGGCTCTGCCGGGGCCGCCGCTGCGAGGTTGTCGGACTCACCGCCCTTGCGGTGCAGCATCCGCTGGGCCTCTTTCTGCCAGGTGGCCACCGAGCGTTGCGCCTCTTCGCGCACGCGGCTGACCGGCTCCGCTACCCGCTTGTGCAAGAAGTCGCCGCCTTGGGCCAGCAGATCACGCAGGCCAGGCAGCGGCACCGACCCCCTGCGGCGACGCTCCGCATCGAGCAGGGCCTGGGTCAAGGTGAACTCGGTCAGATCGGCCTTGGTCTTGTTGTCGATGACCGCGACTTCGACGCCGGCGCGGACCATCTCCGCCACTTCTTCGAGCGTGACGTAGCACGACCGCGCAGTGTCATACATCTTGCGATTGGCGTAACGCTTGATGACGCGGGGTTCAGGCATGGCCACCTCCGGCGCACGAACGCGGCTCGGAAACGGCATTGCTATGACACAGTGCGTCAAAAAGGGCAAGCTCAAGCGAATGTGCGAAGTGATGTCAAATAGTTGCGTGCGTCATGGGCCGCCGCGCAGCCGCACCTGCAAGTTGCGCAGGATGCGCGCCGTCGCGCCCCACACCACTCTTGCGCCACTGAACTCATAGCGCGGCATCCGCCAGACCTGGCCGAACAGCGCGAATTCAACCCACGAAGCCGGCCGCTCGTCGATGAGCTCTTGCAGGCCAACCTCGAGTACCCCGTCGAGCTCGCCCGGGTCCCACGCGAACTCCGGCTGCGGCTCAGCAATCCAGCCGACTACCGGCCGGATGTGGAAGTCGGTCACGTAGGTGCGCTCGTCGTCCAGTTGCCCCAGGACTTGGACCTGCGTTGGGTCGATGCCCACTTCTTCGTGCGCTTCGCGCAGCGCCGTCGCCTCGCAATTGGCGTCGCCGCCATCGACGCGTCCACCGGGAAAGCCCACTTGTCCCGCGTGGCGCTTGAGGTGCTGCGCTTTGCGCACGAACAACAACGTTGCACCGGCGGGCCGGTTCAGCACCGGCACCAGCACCGCGCTCGCCACGTCGCTCTCGATGGGCAGGTCGCGCGGTGGCGGGTCGTTGAGACGCTGCGCCAGCCACTGCGGCACTGCGTCGCCGCAAGGCAAGGTCGGGTGGGAGCGTGCCACAGGCGGCGGTCAGTCGCGCGCAAGCGCCAGCGCCCACGACTTGCGGCCGTGGCGCAGCAGCGCATAGCGGCCATGCAGCCAGTGCCCAGGCGCCACTGGCTGAGCGACGTCGGTCACCTTCGCGCCCGAAACAGACACCGCGCCCGCCTGAACCGCCCGCCGCGCTTCGCCGTTGCTGGCAAACAGCCGGCCTTCGCCGACCAGGGCATGCAGTAGCGGCTCCGCTCTGCTCACGTCGACGGTGGTCACTTCGCCGCGCACCACCTCCAAGGCCTCGGGTGTGGCATCGAGCGGGTTGCCGCCAAACAGCACCGCCGTCGCCGCTTGAACTGCCAACAGGGCATCTGGGTGGATGAGCTTGAGAACTTCCGCAGCCAGCGCTTTCTGAGCCACTCGCAGATGCGGCGCCTCCGCGTGCCTTGCCATTAGCGCTTCGATGTCGCTGTGCGCGAGGAACGTGAAAAACCGCAAGTAGCGATCGACGTCGGCGTCGTCGGTGTTTACCCAGAACTGGTACAGCTGATAAGGCGACGTCAGCGTGGCGTCGAGCCAGATCGTGCCGCTCTCGGTCTTGCCGAATTTGTGGCCCGCCTTGGTGGTCAGCAGCGGCACCGTCAGGCCCCAGGCCGCCGTCGCGCCCTCGTGCTTGCGCGCCAGCCGATCGATGAGGTCCAGGCCCGAGACGATGTTGCCCCATTGATCGCTGCCGCCGACCTGGCCCTCGCAACCGTGTCGCCGGTACAGCTCTAGAAAGTCATACGATTGCAGCAGCATGTAGCTGAATTCGGTGTAGCTGATGCCCTGGTCGCGCTCGGCGAGACGGGTGCGCACCGAGTCACGCTGCACCATGGCGTTGACGGAAAAATGTTTGCCGATGTCGCGCAAGAACGGCACCAGCTGTAGGCCGCTCAGCCACTCGCTGTTGTCGATGATCTCAACCTGCGCCCCGGCGCGCTCGAAAAAGCCGGCCAACTGGCTGCGCAGCAGTTCGACGTTGGCGGCCACCTCGGCTTGGGTCATCAGCTTGCGCTCTGCCGACTTGCCAGACGGATCGCCAATCAGGCCGGTTCCGCCGCCGACGATGGCGATCGCGCGCTGACCTGACCGCGCGAGCCGCAGCAGGTTGACCATCTGCAAAAGCGACCCCACGTGCAGACTCTTGCCGGTGGGATCAAAGCCGATGTAGGCCGAGGTGCCGCGGGCAAAGGCCTCTTGCAGCGCCGTTTCGTCAGTCGCCTGAAAAACCAGGCCGCGCCAACGCAGGTCGTCCAGTAGATTCATGATATCCAAGGTCGTTCCGACCTACGGCTGCGCCGGGGCGTCAACGTGCAACTTGAACGCAAGAGCCTTGGCACCGCGCGTCGGCGGGGCCAAGACCAGGAAGTCGCCGGGGCAGCGCGGTGTCCACGTCGCCTTGCCGGTGCTATCCCACTCGACCACGTCGCCCCAGCCCAGTTCGTCGTTGAGGATGACCACGAACGGCAGCCGCACCTCACCGCGCGCGCCGCCCTTGGCGTCGAGATCCTGCGCAGTCAGGTGCACGGGCTGGCCGGCAAGTGGCGTCTGCGGGGCGCTGGACAGCACCACGGTCTCGGCTTCCGACTTGGCGGTCAGCGTCAGCTTCGCCACGCCCGGACCCATGACCTCGGGCAGCACGCCTTTGACCGTGACCGGTGCGCTGACGACATGCGGCACGCCGCCGGCCGGTCGAAACACCGCCACCATCGCGTGATCGCCGCCCTCAGGCGGGCGGACCACCACCGACCGCGCATCGGCACCTTCGCGCACCGGACCATTGCCGATGCCATAGACGGCGTGGCGCAGGTCCTTGGCAACAAAGAAGACATGCAACTCTGCCCGCTCGATCTTCTCCAGGTTGCCGATCGGATGGCCCTGCGGGTCGAGCGCGGTCAGGTAGATGCGGGTGTCGTCCAGCGCCTTGGGCTCGGGCAGCTGCTCGTCTTTGAGATTCGAGAAGCCGCTGGTCACCCGCCACCCGTCGAGCGCCTCGCTGCGCGGTCCTGGAAACACATCCGGCTTGTTCCAAGCGGCCGCGCTCGGGCTCGGGGCTTCCGGTGCGGCGGTGGCCGTTGCGTCTTCGGCCGCAGGGGCAACCGGGGCGGGCGCCGTCGGCCCTGGCGCGGCCGCGGCAGGCGCCTCTGATTTGCCGCAGCCGCGGCAGCCGGCGGTGTGCAGCGCCGCAGTCACCAGGGCGACCGCCAAAGCGCAAGAAAGGGCAGGGTGCGCGCTGCGTTTCATCGGTTGCTTCCTTTGTCGCTGCGGTTCAGGCGGCGTCGAGCGCGGCCAGGGTGTCGGCGTCGATGTCAATGTTCGACCACACGTTTTGCACGTCGTCCAAGTCTTCCAAGGCCTCGACGAGGTTCAGCGCCGACTCGGCCTCTTTGCCGGACAGTTCGACTGTGGTCGCCGCCACTTTGGCCGGCTTGCTGTCAGCGATCGCGACACCAGCCGCCTCCAGCTTGTCGCGTACGGTCCACAGGTCGCCGAATTCGGTGACCACCGTATAACTGTCGTCGTCGGTCTCGACGTCCTTGGCGCCAGCGTCGAGCGCCAGCAACATCAGATCGTCCTCGCCCATCGCATCGCGGCTGACCTGAATCTGACCCACCGCCGAAAACAAGTACGCCACAGCGCCAGGTTCGGCCATCTTGGCGCCGCGCTTATTGAACACCATGCGGATTTCGGTAATCGCGCGGTTGCGATTGTCGGTCGTCACATCGACCAGCAGGGCAGTGCCGCCAGGACCATAGCCCTCGTAGGTGATTTCTTCGTACGACACGCCTTCGAGCTCGCCCGTGCCTTTTTTGATGGCGCGGCTGATGTTGTCCGCGGGCATGTTGTTGGCTTTGGCGTCCAGTACCGCTTTGCGCAAGCGCGGGTTGGCGGCCTGATCACCACCGCCGAGTTTGGCCGCCACCGTGATCTCCTTGATCACCTTGGTGAAGATGCGACCGCGGATCGCGTCGGCCTTGCCCTTTTTGTGCTTGATCGTGCTCCATTTATTGTGTCCGCTCATCGTCGATTCCGCTGCCAGTGCAAGGGGTGATGCGCCCGCTGGGCGCGCTGAAAGGAATCGCGTCCAGGCCCGTTGGCACCCTGGCGCCTGCGCGCCAGAGGTCGGCCGCGCCGGGCCGCGCGAAAGGGGCGCTAGCTTAGCACGCTTGATGCCGGCGGCACAGGGTTGCCGCCGGTGCCAACGCTGCCCTGCGGCCTAATTCCGCTTGCCCGCCGCTGCCTTGCAGGCAGCCGCATCATCGGCGGCGTCACCCATGCGCACCGTGACGATCGCGGTCAACAGCAGGACCACGACCAGCGCGATCAGGCCGGCAAACGCCAGTCTCTGCCACGCCCTGAGGCTGTTGCGGAGTGACTCGACTTCGGCGTCGCGACGCTCCATTGCGGCCGCCCACTCCATCGCGTTCTGGCGGTCGCGATCTTCAACCTTGCGGGTGTGGCGCGCGCGCTGGCCCTGGTAGGTATCGGTCGCTGGCGACCACGGCCCCTTGCTGTTGCGATCGCCGCGCGCCAAGCGCTCTGGCCGCTGCGGTTCGTCGTCGTCGGGCATGGCCGCGTAGGCGCTGGTCCGGCCCTCTTCGCCGCGATTGGTCTCGCGGGCCCCGATCGCTGCGCGCCGCTCTGCCCGCGACTCGGGCCGCAACGAGGCGTCCATTTCGCTCGGCGTCGGTGCCTGACTGGGCGCGGGTCGCGAAGTCCGATTCGGTTCCACCGGGCGCAAGGGCGAACCGCCAGTTGGCCGCGGTCGCGCGTCGCGGCTCACGGCCTCGGCGCCCTCATGGGTGACCCGGATGATCGGCATGGGAATCGCGCGCTGGTCAGTCTGAAAACCTGCACCCTTGTGCACCGACGCCGCGCCGGCCACGTGCGATCCGCTCAGCACCGCTGGCCGAGCCAACTCGACTACCGCTTGTGCTGCACCAGCCGCCGGGGCCGCAACAACTGCCGCGGCTTGTACCGGGGCGGCCGCGATTGGCTCCAAGGCGCGCGTCGGGTTCGGCTCGGCGAACGAGCCTGCAAAATCTGCGACTTCGGCAGCCTTTGCCCACTCCGCCATGCCCTTGCGCCACAGCCAGGTATCGGCCAGCACCGCGCCCTCGGCGATCGCAGCGCGCACGCCGTCGCTGTCCATACGCTGCTGGCCGCTGGCAGCGTTGATGAACCACAGCACGCGCGCAGCGGGTGCAGCCGCGGGCACCGCAGCCGACGGCTCGACGGCGACCTCGGGCTCCGCGGGGATGTGAACGATAATGCGATGCTGACAGTGCCTGCACTGGAACTGCAGGCGCCGGCCCGGCGCGACCCGCTGTTCGGGCAACGTGTACGAACTACCGCATTGCTCGCACTGGACGCGCATGGCTACCCGGACCGCCTGTGGTTTGCGGCCGAACCCGCGTAGGGTCGTGCGGTAACCGGGGCGCGGTCAAGTGCGCCAGCCGAACCGGCAGTAGCGGCGGGTGTGTGCAAGCCACGGTGAGCTAGGCCGGCGGCGTCGAGCAGGCAAACCACGCTGCAGCGACGATCGGTCAGCGGCGATAGTGGCTGACGCCTGTCAGCACCATCGTCATGCCGTGGGCGTCGGCCGCCGCCGCCAATTCAGCATCTCTTGCGCCGCCGCCGGGCTGGATGATGGCCTTGACGCCAGCGCGCAGCAGCGCATCAAGTACCTCCGGGCCGGTCAACTGCCCATCCGAAGCGGCCGCGATCGGGCGGTAACCCTTGCGACACTTGCCGACTGCGATCACCGCGGCGTCTTGGCGCGACACCTGGCCGGCGCCAATGCCAACAGAACCGTTCTCGTCGCTAATCACCACGGCGTTGGACTTGGCGTGTTTGCACAGGCGCCACGCAATGTCCAAGGCCCGCCACTGCGCCGGACCAGGCGCAGTGCGCGTGGCCACCAACGCCGCATCGATGTTGAGCGGCACCGTATCGGGCTGCTGGACAAGGACTCCTAGGTGGGTCACGTGAATCAGGCGCTTGATCGGGTCGTCGCCCAGCGCGCCTAGCGCGACGGGTCGCAGCCAGGGCTTGGACGCCAACAAGTCCCAGGCTTCCTCTTCAAACTCTGGCGCCGCGACGATCGACACCGGCCGATCGCCCAGCGCGCGCGCGGCGGCCAGATCGAACACGCGGTTGACAGCCAGTACAGCGCCCGATACCGCCATGGGATCGGCATCCATTGCGCGCAGCAGCGCTCCGGCGATCGACGTCGTCAATGCACCTGCGCCGGTCGGATTGCCATGCTTGACGACCACCGCGCCTGCAAGATCGGGTGGCAGGTCGCGCGCGGCAGCCCATGCGAGATCGGCGTCGAGCAGCGAAGCGTACGGCAGTTGCCGGACCTGCTCGGCGACGGCATCGGGCGTGTACACCAGATAGTTGCGCTGGTCGCGGCAAAACCACGCGGATTGCTGGGGGTTTTCGCCGCCCTCCATCGGCTCGGCGACACCGAGATCGATGGCCACGTGCTCCTCTTCGCCAAAGCGGGGGCGCGTGTGCGGTGCGTGGTCCGCGAGTCCCGCCGCCGTAGAGCCTGGCAGTGAGACCGGAGCGCCTGCCAGCCACCCCGACACCTCGTTGTCGTTGCGCGACAGGTAGCGGAACGCCTTGGCGGCCAGGTGCTTGCGCCGATCGATGTCGAGACGACCGGCAAACAACTCGTCGAGCGTGGCCTCGTAGTCGCCGGGATCGACCAAGGTCAGCACATCCGGGTAGTTGCCAGCCGCCGCGCGAATCAGCGCAGCGCCCGCAATGTCTGCGTGGTACAGCATATCGTCGGGTGGCACGTCCGCCGCGCCAAGCGTGTCGATCATGGCCTCGAACGGCCACAGGTTGACGACGACGATGTCGATCGGCGCGACGTTGAAGCTCTGCAGCGTCGCCATGTGATCGGGATGGGCGCGGCGGGCCACGATGCCGCCGTGTACGGCTGGGTGCAGCGTCTGCACGCGCCCGTCCAAAATGTCAGGCACGCCGGTCAGCTGCTCGGCCGGCGTGAAGGCAACTCCCGCCTCCAGAAACGCCTGCACAGCCGCGCCGCTCGCCACGATCGAATAGCCAGCCTCGATGAGCTGCTGGGCCAGATTGACCGCGCCGCTGACGTCAGCCACCGCGAAAAGCGCAAGACGCAGGTCATTCATGCTGCGAAAGCCGCCCGTTCAGGTCGTGAAGGCATCTTCGAGATCCATCGCGAAATCTTCTGCCTGCAGGCGCTCGAGCCCGCTGACCTCGACCTGGCGGATGCGCTCGCGCGTCAAGTTCATGATCGCGCCGACCTCTTCCAGCGTCTGGCCGCCGCGCTCGGCAATGTCAAGTGCGCAGGATTCTTCCATTTCCCAGACTTCAAGGTCGGGAAAGTTGACCTTGATGCTGCCGGTTAGCGGGTTGACGTCAAGGTACAGGTGGTGCTTGCACGACACGTAAGGGCACGGTCGCGGCCCGTCCACGCACTCGCCGCGGTTCGCCGGCCGCCGGTAGTCCATCCATTCAGCCAGCGCGATGCCTTCGGCCACTTCGGCGCGGGTCAGCCGCGTCGCCGGAATGGTCAACGATCGGCCGCGCTTGTCGTCTCCGCCGTCGCGTTGTGCCATGGCGTTCCTCGAGCTGCCGGGTGCGGGCTTCGCCGGGGTTGCGGCGTTGCGTGCCGCGCCGTGAATGGGCCGCCCGCCACCGTGCGGGAGTGCCGTTGCGCTGGAGCTGCCCTTGGTCGCTGCCTGGCCAGCGCTGATGTTCAGGGCCGCTGCGCGCTGCCGACTGCCAGCCGCGCCGGGCCGATTGTGGACCAAGTCGTCGGCGTTTGTCGCGGGTGCTGCGCTGGGACCGACGGCGACGCTCCTGTCAGCCCGGCTGGAACCGCGGCTGGTCGACGCGCTGCTGGCAATGGACTCCTGGCGGAGGCGCTCCGCGAGGTCGCGCAGGCTTTGCGCCCGCGCCCACGGCGATCCCGGTTCGCGGCGCAGTGCGCGGTTGGTGCCGGTGTCGCCTTGCAACTGCTGCGCTTGAATCGTCGCCATCGTTTCGCTCCTAGTCGTTTTGGGTGCCGGCTGGTCGAGCGGCCTGGTTCGGACAGATCCGCGCACGAGCGCTCGCCAGGGCGGGGATCACCGCCTGGCCAGACGTCCGGTGCGCGATCAACCTGCCCCGAGGGGCCGGTGCCGTCGACACGGGCGATTGTGGCGCAACTGAAAAAAGTTGACAAGCATCAACACGGCGTCTGGCGCGTCTCGAGGTCGCCGTGCGCGCCCACAATCCGCGAATATCCAGAGGAATTGAGGACGGTGGTGGCTGCGTCCGAGCAGGGCTGACAAGGACGTGCGCGTCGAGGCAACGGCGTCTGCGAGCCACGTCACGCATAAGCTTGCGGATCGACAAGATGTCGATCGTGAAGTTTGCTCCGGAAGCACGTGATCATCAACCCCAGTAGAGAGCCCGTGATCATGGCCTGTGGATTGCAAACTTATGACATAACATGACAAATACGCCGAAACGCAGCGGCCTCTGTGGAAAACGCCGGTGGCAACGGCTGTCCACGCCAGCTTGATGTTCATCACATGCTGCATCTGACCGAAAGCGATCTAGACAAACAGCAATTAGCTCTGGTGCACAAATGTTCAGTAGTCGATCGTCGATACCGCAGTTATCCCTAGGGCCGACAGAATCCGGCGACGCCGACGTGACGATGTCGTGACCGCTCAAAGGGCCCCACTGGCGCGCTTTTCGCGGCGAACATCACGACTGCGCGTGATGTGCCTGTGCAGTTGCCGGGTTTCTTCAAACTCGGACTGATTCGCTCGCAATTGCACGGTTTGCGCAGCCGGACCAAGATCGAGGCTGGCCGGCAGTTGTTTCGTCGTGCCAAAGCGCGGAGGGCGACGGCGCCACGCCAAACGACGGGCGCAGCCACCTTCTGATTCCAACCGCGCAACTCGCGCACCGCCAACCCAAACACCGCCAACCCGAACAAGGAGCCTTCTATGCACAACGACAACTCGCGCCGCCAGTTCTTGACCCGACTGGGCATCGGCGCCCTGGTCGCCACCGGTGCCGCGGCGCTGGCCGCGTGTGGCAAGGGTGGCGGCGGCGCACCGACCGCGTGCACCGATCCGTCGGGCGGCAGCAAACCGCAACGCGACGCGCTCAAATACGTCGACAACGCGGCGGACCAAACCAAGCGTTGTGATATCTGCATTCAGTACGTCGCGGGCGAAGGTTGCGGCACCTGCAAGATTTTCAACAACACGGCTGTGGCGCCCGCAGGTACCTGCGATTCATTCGCCAAAAAGTCCTGATCGCGGTCCGCATTTGATCGGGCGGCCGGTTCGTCTTTGTGGCAGGCCGGCCGTCCGCGTTTTTGGGCGCCGGGGCAGGGCCACTGGTAGGGCGGGGTCTTGTCCCCCGCCGCCTTGCACGTAGCGGCCCACAAGGACCCGCCCTACGGGCCTGAATCAGCCGCGGGCCACAAGGACCCGCCCTACGGGCCGGTGCTATCGGCGCGCTCGGCTGGCTGGGCCGGGATCCGCCGCTCGTCGTCATGTAAAATGCGGACCGCGGGCGTGACCAGATCGTCCAACTGGCCGCGCCGGACTGCCCACGCGAAGGCTGCGACAGCGCCCGCCGACATCAGCAACGCCACGGGAATCATCAAAAACATCATGGTCATGGGATGGCCTCGAAGGCGCCCGTGAGGGGCGGCGCCAGCAGTGCATTGGCGGGCAGTGCCGCAGCGTCGCCTTGGGTGCCAAAGCCGCGACCTCGCAGTGCCAGCCAGACCACCGTCAACGAAGACATCGGCATCAGCACCGCCGCAACGAGCGGGCTGAGCCACCCGGCCATTGCCAGCGCGACGCACACCGCGTTGTAGGCAAGCGACAATGCGATCGCCAGTCGAATCGTCCGAAGCGCGGCGCGCGCGCCGGCCAGCAGTTCGGCAACTGCCTGCACGCCAGGTCGAGTCAGGAACACATCGGCCGCCCGCAAGCTGGCCTCCGCGCCGCCGTGAACGTGGATGCCCACAGTCGCCGCTGCCAGCGCCGCCGCATCGTTGACCCCGTCGCCCACCATGACCACGCGACCGCGCGCTGCCGCCTGCTGGACCACCAGCAGCTTGCGCTCTGGCGTGGCGTCGCCCTCCGCGCAGGCTGGGTCGACATCAAGGGCCTGCGCGGCCGCCGCAACCGCCGCGTGGTGGTCGCCGGACAAGATGCGCACCTGCCATCCCGCTGCGCGTACTGCCGCAAGAGCAGCCCTTGCGTCGGGCCGCAAGGCATCGCCGACGGCCAGCGCGGCACACATCAACCCGTCTACCGCGATGGCCACCGGCGTGTGGCCGCCCTCTGCCCAGCGCGTGCATTGTTCCAAGACAATTGGCGGCGCCTTGGCAAACTCGGCCACCCAGGCTGGCTTGCCCACCACCACCCGATGGCCGGCGACATTGCCCGCAATGCCCGATCCCGTAAACGATCGGACGTCGCTGGTCGGCAACGCTGAGCCGAGCTTGCCTATCGCGCTGGCCAGCGGATGCGACGACTGGCGCTCGAGCGCCGCAGCCAGGCGCAGGGCCTCGCCGTCGCCCACTTGGCCGACCACCGACAGCCGGCCCTGCGTCAAAGTGCCGGTCTTGTCGAAGTAGAGCGTTCCTTTGCTTGCCAGCGCTTCGAGCGCGTCGCCGCCCTTGACGTAGATGCCGAGCCGCGCGGCGCGGCCCAGCGCCACGTGGACCGCCAGCGGTGTGGCCAGCCCGAGCGCACACGGACAGGTCGCCACCAGCAGCGCCACGGTGTGGTCCAGCGCGACGCTGGGGTCGATAGCCATCCACAGGCCGGCGGTCAGTGCCGCCAAAAGCAGAACCGCGAGCACGAAACGACCCACGATGGCGTCGGCTAGGGCCACGATCGGCGCTTTGCGCTGTAGGGCCTCGTCCACTGCGTGCAGCAACCGGCCCATGCGGGTCTGTTCGCCGGTGCCCGTCGCGCGCACGACGACGCGAGCGCCGAGGTTGGTCGTTCCGGCAAAGACCGCGTCGCCGGCTTGGACCGCGACCGGGCGCGCCTCGCCGCTCAGGACTGCGCGATCGACCGTCGTGTCGCCCTGGACGACGATGCCATCCACCGCAAACGACTCGCCAGCGCGGACGGCGACCAGATCTCCAGCGACGAGGCTTGCCATCGGCACTTCGCGGCCGGCGTCGTCCAGACTGATCACCTTGCAGGCCACCGTTGGGGCAAAGTTGAACAGCAACTCGGCCACGCGCTGGGCCTTGCGGCGTTGCAGCGTCTGCAGCAGCCGACCCGCCAGCAGTAAGAAGATGAGCGACGCCACCGAGTCGAACCACACCGGGCCCGCGCCGCGCACGACGTTGAACAGACCGCCCGCGTAGCCCGCGACGATGCCGAGCACGATCGGCACATCCATATGCAGCCGCCGCACGTTCCACGAAGCGCGCACACCGGCGTAAAACGGCCGCGCGGCCCACAGCAGCGACGGCAGCGTCAAGACCGCGCAGGCGGCGCGCAAGTAGTGGGTCGTAATGGCGTCCATGTCGCTGGCAGCGCCGACGTAATCGGTGACGCTGAGCATCATCACATTGGCCGAGATCGCCCACGCAACGCCGCCGCGCAGCAGCAGGTCACGCACCTGTCGTTCGCCGCGATCGCCGGCACTTGCTGCGTGTGGTGGGTAGCCAAAGCGGTCCAGGCGTCGGGCAATCGCAGAAAGCGTCACCGCGGTCGGGTTCCACGCAATCTGAACCGTGGCGCGCGGCAGGTCGAGACGGGCCTCGAGCACGCCCGGCAGCACCTGCGGCAAGCGTTCGACGATCCAAACGCACGCCGCGCAGTGCACGCCGTCGAGGACAAGCGCGACGCTGCTGCGGTCGGCAAGCGTGCGGACGTTGGCCTGTCCAAAGGTGGGGTCGTCGAATTCCGCAAAATCGCGCCCTGTTGAGCGAGCCGGCTGTGGCTGCACTGCGCAAGCCTCGCGCGCTGCGTAAAACTGCTGCAGGCCATCTGCGCGCAACGCTCCGTAGACCGTTTCACACGCCGCGCAGCAAAACTGCAGTGTGCTCCCGTCTTGCGGCGCCGGCACCGGCAAGCCGCAATGCGCGCACGGAACCGGTCTCTGCGCGCTACCGGCCATGGCAGCACGCGGCCGAGCTCGATGTCGCCGGTACCCACGGCGGTGCGCGCTGCACGATGGCTAGCGCGCCGACCACGACCAGCGCGGCGGCCGCGACCTTGGGCTGGTGTTGGCGCAGCGGCCCGGCCAGAGACTGCACGCCAGCCCCCAGTGTCGCTAGCATCGGCAGCGTGCCCGCCCAAAAAGCGGTCATGGCCAGCGCGCCGCCTGCCGTTGACCCAGTACCGGCGGCAGTGACCACAAAGGCGTACAGCCAGCCACAGGGCAGCAGCGCCGAGGCCAGCCCCAAGACGCCCGCACGCACGCCCGCTGGCCTGGCGCGCAGCGTGCCGACCGTCGCGGCGTACGCCGCACTCAGACCCGGCCATCGCGGTGCGCGCGGCATGCGCACGCCTGCGGCAGCCAGCAAACCCCAACCGCCCCACGCGACCATCGCCGCGCCTGCAATCACCGCAGCCGCAGCGGACCAACCGTGCGACTGACCCGCCAGGTCCACGCCGCGGCCGAGCGTGCCAGCCAGCGCGCCCAGCAGCACGTACGCGACCAATCGCCCGCCGTGGTAGGCCGTGTGCACGCCCAGGTGGGCTGCAAGCCAACGCTCGGCAAGGACTTTCCAAGGATATCCGCTCGCCGCCGCGACCGCTTGCCGCGCGACAATGCTCGGCGTGCCTGCTCGGCCGGATGGCGGCGAGCCGACCGCAAACGCGACCAAGCCGCCGCACATCCCAGCGCAGTGCAGGCTGCCGACGACGCTCGCGGCAAAGACGGTCCAGACCAAGGTCCACATCACTTGCCTACCGGGCGATGTCGCGGCGAAGTGTGGCAGTGAAGCGGACCGGACCGGCCGCGACCTCGACACCGAAGGCGTGCAGACCTGTCGATTGCAGGCCAACCAACGCCACAGTCGCGCGGCCCTGGATATCGGTGAGCGCCGTTGCCTCCGCGGTCTCTGCCGGTCGCGCGTTGTGGCGAGCGCGCACCCGCACCGTCGCGTTGGGCAGTGGCTGGCCCCGGCTGTCCAGCGCGCGCACGGTCGCAGTGGTGCCAGTTGGCTGCAGCGGCCCCGGCTCGACGCTGACCTGCCAGGCGAGGGTACCGTTGTCGCGCTGCTGTGCCATTTCGGCGTCCCAGGCGACGGCGCGCTTGTAGTAGTCGCGCTCGACCGCGAGGCCGGGGTCGCGCAGCGCCTTGGCAATCAGGAACGCGTGAGCCGCCACCGGAATCGCCAGCAGCGCTACCACCAGTAGCGGCCACTGCCAGCCCCGCCCCGCCTGCTTGCCCGCGCGCAGACTGGTGGCGACGACGCGGCCGGCCTCACCAACCAGGTTGTCGCTGCCGCAGAGCGCCGGATCGATTGGCGTAGCGTGGTTTTGTGTCGTCATGTTGCCCCATCCCCTCGCCCCTAGTTGGGACCCAGCAGCGTGAACTTGTGCAGCTCGTCATAGGTCGCGCCGTCGCGCACTTGCACTTGCACCTCGCGCTTGCCACGTACCGCGCCGGCTGGCGTAACCAGGAACAGGTTCTCGGTCGCCGTCGCGCCGTGGGCGACTGGCAGGGGATTGCGCGGCAGCACCAGCTTGATGCCGCCGCCGTCGACGAGCGCGATGTGATACTGGCGGTCGGCGTCGCTGTGGTTGTCGATGCGCAGCCGCGCCATGTTGTGAACGTCGCCCGTGGCCTGGACCGCATACGGCGCCCCGATGGCGCGCACTAGCGTGACCTCAGCGGTGCCGCGCCTGGCGATGGCCAACGCCAGCAGCCCGGCGACAAGACAGATGGCCACTGGGTACAGGATGGTCCGCGCGCGCAGCTTGCTGACCGCCAGCCGGCCGGCACCCTTGCGCTCAAGCTTTGCCTGCGACGTGTAGCCAATCAGGCCAGCGGGCTTGTGGACCTTGGCCATCACCGCATTGCAGGCGTCGGCGCACTGGGCACAGGCGATGCACTCCAACTGAAAGCCGTCGCGGATGTCCAGGCCAGTCGGGCAGGTGCGCACGCAGGCATCGCAGTCCACGCAGTCGCCCTTCGCAGCGGCGGCGCCGATGCTGAGGTCGCTGACCTTGTGCAGCTTGCCGCGCGGTTCGCCGCGACCCGCGTCGTAGGCGATGATGAGCGACTGCTTGTCGATGAGCACCGACTGCAGCCGCGCATAGGGGCAGGCAACCACACACATCTGCTCGCGAAACCACCCAAAGTCGAGCATCATCAGGGCAGCGACGACGGCGACAACGGCAAAGCCATGCGGATGCTCGGTCGGCGGCCGGGTGACCCACTGCAACACCGTGTCCACTGGCACGAAGTACGCCAGGAATACGTTGGCCAGCACGACCGACACCGCGGCGAACACCGTCCACTTGAGCAACCTACGCCACGGCACTGTCTGTCGGTCGAGCGCCTGCTGCTGCTTGACCTTGCCTTCGATGAGGCGCTCAAGCGGTCGAAACACGAACTCGAGGTACACCGTCTGCGGACAGGCCCAGCCGCACCAAACGCGGCCGTACAGCGCCGTCAGCAGAAACACGCCCAGAAACACGCCAATGAGGAACAGCAGCAGCAGCAGCGTGTCAGTAGCGTAGAGCGTCGCCCCGAATAGCGTCAGCTCGCGCCGCGCCAGGTCGAACAGCACGGCCTGCTTGCCGCCCACGGTCATGCGTGGCAGCGTCACGAACAGCACAATCAGCAGCCAGCCGACCAGCCGACGCCGCGACCAGTAGTGGCCCGCAGCCAGCGTCGGCCGCATCCAGCGGCGGGTGCCGTCTGGGTTCAGCGTCGACAGGACGCGGTCTTCCGCGGTGCGGATGCTCACGGCGCGCTGACCCCTTGCGCAGCTTTGCCCGGCAGGTTCTTGCCTTTGAGCGTGCCGACGAACGCCGTGACTGCTTGCGTATCGCTGTGCTTGAGCACGCGGCCCCAGGCCGGCATGCCCTTGGCCGTGACGCCGTTGCCGATGGTCTTGTAGATGGCGCCGAGCGAGCCACCGTGCAGCCATGCGCTGTCGGTCAGGTTGGGACCGATTTTGCCCTCGCCCTGGTCGCCGTGACACGCCGCGCACACCTCTTTGAACTTGGCGGCGCCGGTCTGCACGATTTGCGGGTCTGCCACCATTTTCTGCAGCTCGGCGTCTGACAGCTCTGGCAGCGCGAACCTCTTTTGCAGCGCCTGCAGCTCATGCATGTCGGCCGCGTACTCGTCGGCTGCGACGGTGCCGGTGCCCATCGTGTGGTAGTAGAGCCAGTAGCCCCCTGAAAACACGATGGTGATCCAGAAAATCGCCGTCCACCAGCCGGGCATCGGGTTGTCGTACTCCTCGATGCCGTCGTAGTCGTGCGCCATCAAGCGGTCTTGCTGCTGTGCCATTGGGTTACCTCGTCGTGTCGTTGGCGTTGCGCGTGCTGATCAGCGTGCCGTCGGCCAGCGGCAGACCGGCGGCGCGGTCGAACTCGGCTTTGTTGCGGGCGGCAAAGGCGCGCCAGACCTGCGTCGCAAACACCAGGCAGAACAGCACCAGCGCCGCGACCGCCCAGCCCCACAGGTTGGCGTGGCTCATGATGTCGCTTTTCATGGCACACCTCGCGCGGCTGGCGTGGCCGAGGCTTGCTTGACTTCGGCCGGCTTGACCGCGATGTCGGTGCCGAGGCGCTGCAAATACGCGACCAGCGCTGTGATTTGCTTGCCTTCGAGCCCGGCAGGGCCGCCATCTTTGTGCACCCGCTCGGCAATCGCCTTGGCCTGGGCCTTGGCGCTCGCGACCGCTTTGCCTGTCAGCACGTCTGGGCCGTACGGCACGCCGAGCATGGCCATGGCGTCGACGTTGTTCTGCACCGCATTCCAGTCGAGGTCCTGGGTCAGCAGCCAACCGAACGACGGCATCACGCTCTGCACGTTGACGACCTGCGGGTTCTCCATGTGGCGGACGTGCCACAGATCCGGGTACTTGCCGCCGATGCGGTGCAAATCCGGGCCGATGCGCCGCGAGCCCCACTGAAACGGGTGGTCGTACACGAATTCGCCCGGCTTGCTGTATTCGCCGTAGCGCTCGGTCTCGCTGCGCAGCGGCCGGATCATTTGCGAGTGGCAGTTGTAGCAGCCCTCGGCGATGTAGACTTCGCGACCGGCGAGCTCCAGCGGCGTGTAGGGCTTAACCGCTGCGATGGTCGGGATGTTGCTGTCGAGCACGAACGTCGGGATGATCTCAAACAGCGAAGCCACCAGCACGGCGGCCACCGTCGCAACCGAGAACCACAGCGAATTGCGCTCCCAGGCGCGGTGCCAGCCCCACTCCAGCAAGCCAGGTTTGGGTGGGTGCGGGTCGGTCCAGTCCTTGGCCAGGGGTGCGGCCTCGGCGACCGCATCGGCGTAGACGGCCGGGCGATTCTTCCAGGTCATCAGTAGGTTGTAGCCGCCGAGCACCACACCGGCGAAGTACAGCACGCCGCCAACGATGCGGATGTAGTACATCGGCATCAGGCGAGTGACGGTCTCGACGAAGTCCGGGTATTGCAGGCGGCCGGTCTCGTCGAACGCGCGCCACATCAGGCCCTGCGTCACGCCGGCGGTATACATCGACAGCACATAGACCAGCAGGCCCACAGTGCCGAGCCAGAAGTGCAAGGTGGCCAGGTTCTTGCTGTACAGCTCGGTCTGGAACAGCCGCGGCGCCAGCCAGTACAGCATCCCGAAGGTGATAAAGCCGTTCCAGCCCAGAGCGCCCGAGTGAACGTGG
>SXRM01000013.1 GCA_005792545.1 Pseudomonadota bacterium
GCCCGGTCGAGAAGATGCCGCTGGTGGAGATCATTGTCACCGACAAGACCGCGCCAGAAGTGACCGCGACCACGGTGGCCGTCGCGCGCAAGATGGGCAAGCACGTCATCGTCGTCAAAGATTGCGCCGGGTTCTACACGACGCGGGCACTGGTGCCCTATATGTCTGAGGCCATCTTCATGGCACTCGACGGCTACAACCTGCTCGACATCGACGAAGCTGCGACGCGCGTCGGATTCCCAGTGGGGCCGATCACGCTGTCGGATGAGGTGGGCATCGACGTCGGCGTCAAGGTGCTCAAGACCATCCGCGAGTACTACGGCGAGCGCATGCAACTGCCGCCCGATGTCAGTGGCAAGCTGCTCGAAGAGGGCCGTTACGGCCGCAAGAACAATAAGGGCTTCTACAAGTACAAGAACGGCAAGAGCGAACTGACGCCGGACGGCAAGAAGATCATCGACGACACCGTGTACAAGCACCTGCCGGGCGGAAAGGGTACCAAGCACGCGGACTTCGCCGAGATGGGCGAGCGCCTGGTGCTGGGCCTGGTCAACGAGGCCGTACTTTGCCTGCAAGAGGGCATCTTGCGCGACGCCTACGCCGGCGATCTCGGCGCGGTGATGGGCATCGGCTTTCCGCCGTTCGAGGGCGGCCCGTTCCGCTACGTGGACCGGTTCGGCGCCCGCGCGATCGTCGATCGGCTGCGGGTGCTGGAAGGCAAGTATGGTAAGCGCTTCACGCCGTGCCAGCTGCTTGTCGATCTGGCTGCCAAGGGTGGCAAGTTCTACGGTTGATCCGGACAAGGCAGGCAATAGCATGGCGCTGCAATTGTGCGGATGACACGCCGCGACGCCCGGTCTATTCTGCCGGCGCCGCCTGACCCCGCAGAACAGACGGGTGCGGGGCGAGTCGGACACCGGATGAAGATACGCGGCAAACTGGTATTCGGCCTGCTGGCAACCGCGGCGTTGATGGGCGCTTGCGGATCTGCGGTTCAGTTTGAGCGCGCGCTGGGCTCGGGGCGCTATCCGGCCATGCCAGGCAACGCTGCGATTGCCATGGCGTCAGACCTCGCTTCGCTGCCCCAGCCAGTCGTCGTGCTGGGCGAACTGCGGCTGGGCGCGACCAAGGGCCCGACACCGCAAGGTCGCGCCGAAGAGCAACTGCTAGACGTTGCGGGTCGCTATGGTTGCGATGCGATCGCCGAGGTCCGCGAGGATCGCGTCGACGCTTATGGCAAGAAGACCGGCAACGCCGACGCCGACATGGAGTACCAGTGGGTCGCCAAGTGCGTGCGCACCGCCAAGGCGGAGGCCGTTGCGCTCGCCGTCAGTCCGCGCCCCAAGGCAACGCCTGCGCACCGCCCAGCCGTCAATACCGCTGAAATCGAACAGAAAAAATTGGCAGCCGAGGCGGAAAAGGCCCGCAAGGACGCCGAACGCCTTGCGGCGCTTGCTGCGGAGAAGGAGAAGCAGGCCAAAACCGCCGCAGAAGCCGCCGAGAAAGAGCGGGTGCGCATCGAGAAGGCCGAAAAAGCCCGATTGGACGCCGACCGCAAGCGCCGCGAGGCTGAGGAAGAGCAGCGCCGCCGTGAGGCAGAACAGGCGGAGCGCGAACGCAAGCGCAAGGAGGCAGAAGCCGAAGAGCGCGCCAAGAAAGAGGCGGAAGAACGCGCCCGCAAAGAGGCCGAAGCCGCGGAAAAGGACCTGCGCAAGAAAGAAGCCGAGATCGAAAAAGCACGCAAGGAGCTGGAAGAGAAATCCCGCAAGTACGCGGAGCTGACCGAAGGCGAGCGCAAGCGCAAAGAGGCGGTGACCGAAAAGGCACGCAAAGAAGCCGAAGAAAAGGCCCGCAAGGACGCGGAGGCGGCGGCGGAAAAGGACAAAAAGAAGCGCGAGGCAGAGGCGCAAAAACAGGCGAAAACCGACGCGAAAAAGGCGGCGGATCAGGCCAAGAAGGACGAATTGGCCAAGCAGGAAGCCGACGCCAAAGCCAAACGCGAGGCAGAGGAACGCGCAAAGAAGGACAGTGAGGACAAGGTTCGCAAAGAGGCGGAAGACAAGGCCAAGAAGGACAACGAAGAGCGAGCCCGCAAGGACGCGGAAGAAAAGACGCGCCGCGAGGCAGAGGAAAAAGCCCGCAAAGACGCAGAGGACAAGGCCAAACAGCAGGCAGAAGAGCGGGCACGCAGGGAAGCAGAGGACAAAGCCAAGCAGGTCGCCGAGGCGGCAGCCCGCCGGCCAGGCAAGGGCGGCAAGGATGCCAAGGTCGTCGATTGGAAGGCACGCTTCGACACGGCGCAGGCCGACGACAGTGAGTCGGGTTGGCTTGACCTGCTGGGCACCATGCCCGATGGCGAGGATAACGACCGTGCCTTTGAGCGCTTGCAGCGCACCTTCCGCGCGCGCGCCGGGACGTGGCTGTCGCTGGACGCCGCCAAGGTCACCACAGATGAGGTTGAGACAGCGGCCGTTGGCAATCCAGCACAGCTCAAGCGGGAACTGAACGATGCTGGCGCCACCATGTCGCGCTTTCTAGTGCCGCGCGAATACACGCAGGTGTGGACGCTGCGCAATCCCACCAAGCACCCCGTGGTCATCGACGTGCGCACGTCAACGGGCCGCATCGTTCGCCAGTTGGATGCGGGGGCGACGGCCAGCGGGACCCTCAAAGCGGCCTGCCCGCCGCTGGGGCCGCCGCTGCGCAGCAAGGTCGGGCTGGTGCTGGAGTATCGCTTTGGCTGTGACGTGGCCAAGGCTGCGCCTAAGCTCGGAGCCGTGCGCCCGATTCGCCGCGATCTGGCCATTGACCGCAAAGCTGCCGATCCTGACGCAAGCTTGGACGCGATTGCGCGACTGTGGAGCGCCAACCCGGGCACGCGATTGGCCGACGTCCACCTGTGGGCGATCGACGAGGCGATGCGGCGGCGGGGCGACGAGGTCGGCCAGATTTCGGGCAAGGTCCATCCCGGCGAGCGAACGGCCTCCGGCGGGCAAGCCGTCAAGGTCGAATTGCGCAACAACAGCGCCCGTGACTTGACCATCGTGTTTGAGGTCGGCACTGGCCGCGATGAGCGCCTGACCGTGGCCCACAAGTCCAGCGAGTCGATACGGCTAGAGCTGCCCCCTGGCAAGACTCCAGATTTGCATATCAAGGCCACGGTACCAAAGTTGCGGTCGCAGGACTGGTTGGTCGGGTTGTGGAGCTTCCAGGGCGTGTCGCTGGTCATCCTACCGGGCGCGGGCGGCCTGCAAGCCTGGGCTGTCGAGCCCGCTGCCGGCGACGACGCGACGCCAAAGCTGCACGCGTTCGCAGTTCGGCAAGCGGGCGTCGAAGTGGTGCTCGCGGCAGAACCGCCTGGGCTGATTGCGCTTGCGCTGTTCGCCGACAAAACGCCGGCCGCGTGCGACAAGCGCTGCGCCTTTGCGGTCAAGATCAAGCTCACGGACCAGGATCGCTTCATCGCTGGCGCCGGTCGTGTGCTGCTGGCTTTGGTCGAGATCCCAGGCAAGACTGGCACCTTCGAGTTCAACGCCGATAACTAGCTGTTCACGCAAGCTTTGCGACGGCTTAGATAGGCGAAGCCGCCCGCGACGGTCCGTAGGCTCGCGGCGTGCAGACTGGGCTGGCCCTGCAATGTTTGCGCACCTGTGCAGGGCCTTTGCCCGCGCCACGCCGTTTTGCCATCACCAATGCTGGGCGACCGTTCGCCCGCTGCCGCTCGCGTTTTGCGGATGTTCCGGGCGCGGCGGTCTTGGGAAGGTGCAGATGTTGAGTAGATGGTCACCAGCCGCGTGGGCATGGCGGGTCGGGTGGGTCGCCGCAATGGCGCTTACGCCCGCACTCGCATCGGCCGCCACCGCGACCTTTACGCCGACCGCAGATGCCAGGGTGCAGCGGGGCAACCCGAGCACCAATTACGCGGCGTCAGACTTGCGCACGGCCGCGACGTCTACCGGCTCGGACAGAGAGACCTACCTGCGCTTTGCCGTGACCGGCGTTTCCGGCACGGTCAGCTCGGTCAAGCTGCGGCTGTACACGACGACCACCATCGCCAATGGCCCTGGGGTCTTCTTGACCAGCAGCAGTTGGACCGAAACCGTCCTGACCTGGAACAACCGGCCCGTCGCCACTTCGGCGCAATTGGCCGATATTGCGGCCACGACCAAGAACACCTGGGTCGAGTGGACGTTGGCCGGCGTCGTCAGCGGCAGTGGCGACGTCAACCTGCTGGTCCGCCACCAGGCGAGTTCGACCTCGATCTTTCACAGTCGCGAGGGCACCAACAAGCCGCAGTTGGTCGTCACCTGGACAGCTGCCGGCTGCACCAACGGTACGGCGTGCAACGACGGCAACGCCTGCACGAGCGGAGACGTCTGCACAGCCGGCGTCTGCGTCGGCGGCGCCGCAGTGACTTGCAACGATGGCAACGCCTGCACCACCGATACCTGCAACTCAGCCAGCGGCTGCGTGTTCACCAACAACACCGCGAGCTGCAACCTCGACGGCAACGCCTGCACCGCTGACGTGTGCTCGGCCGGAGCGTGCTCGCCCGGTCCGGCGCTCGTGTGCAGCGACAGCAACGCATGCACGGACGACACCTGCAACTCGGCGACCGGCTGCGTCTACGTCAGCAACACCGCGCCGTGCACCGCCGACAGCAACCCGTGCACCTTGGACGCCTGCTCGGGCGGCGCGTGCGTGGTCGGTCCCAACAGCAAATGCAACGACGGCAATCCGTGCTCAGTCGACAGCTGCAACAGCAGCAACGGCGCGTGCACCCATAGCGCCGACCCCAACTGCGGCGCTGAAACCGTGCTGCCGTTCGCCAGCATCTGGAAATACCTGGTTTCCAATGCAGCTGGCCCGAGCGGATGGACGACAGCGGCGTTTGCTGACAGCGCGTGGTCGTCCGGCACCGCGCCTCTTGGCTACGGCACCACCGGCCTCGGCACCACCATCGGCTACGTCGGCAACAGCACCAACAAGAACATCACGACGTTTTTCCGCAAGAAGTTCCAGATTTCAAAGCTCAGCGACTACAACCAGCTCATCATGACCATCAAGCGCGACGACGGCGCCGTGGTCTATCTCAATGGCAACGAGGTTTACCGCACCAACATGGCGCTCGGCGCGGTGACCTACACGACCAAGGCCGTTGTGGATGCGACCGGTGACGAGACCCGCACCTTTGCGCTGCCTGTTGCCCAGTTGCTACTTGGAGAGAACCAGCTGGCGGTCGAACTGCACCAACTCGCCGCCAACTCAGCCGACTTGTTCTTCGACCTGGAGTTGGGCCGCAAGTGTGGAGTGCCGATCGGCAGCGCGGCGAATCAGTCGTTTGAGACGCTGTGCGACGGCCTGGACAACGACTGCGACGGCAACACCGACCTGCTGATGCCCTACGGCGCCAACGTGTGCAGCACGGGCCAGGCAGGCGCGTGCGGCGCTGGCATTTCGGCTTGCATCGACGGCGCCAAAGTCTGCCTGACGTCGCCACAAGCCGCAGAGAGCAAAAACGGCCTGGACGACAACTGCGACGGCGTCATCGACAACGTTGCCACGGTCGCGCAGAAGAACCTCAAGGTTCGCGTGCTGATGCCCAACGCGATGTGGTCAGACTCGCCGACATACGCGCAAGGCGTCATCGAGATGCTTGAAATGGCAGGCGTTCCCTACCTGGCCTACACCAAGGACTCGCCCGAAAAAGCGACGGACTGGTACACCGGTTTCGACAACCTGGCCGACTACGCCATGGTCATCATTCCCGGCTACGTCGAGGACGCGATTCTGGCCGGCTGGCAGATGCAGAAGCTGACCGACTACATGAACGCCGGCGGCATCGTCGTGCTGTTCAAGCCGCTGGGCGCCACCGTGGGTGCGTTTGCCGGTCACACCAGCTTCACCAACCTGACGACCGCCCGCACGGTGCGCATCAGCAACAACGTGCCGGCGACCCTGCTGCTCGAATCGCCAGAAGAGCGCGACTTTTTGCTGTCCAAGGACCCGTCGTTCTCGCCGGTATCGCTGTACACGTTTGGCATCGACGCCGCGCAGAACGTGACCACCTGGGGCGTGGCAAGGGATGGCGCGACCAGCTTGGGTTCAACGTTTACCCGCAAGCCAGTCGGCACCGGCGCACTGTATGCTCTGGGCTACGATCCGCTGAGCTACACGTGGATGCGCTGCTACGTCAACTGCTTTGATCCCGGCCGCGATATCCTGGTCGTGATGATCAAGGCGTGGTTGCGCGAGGCCGGCGGCGGCCACATGGCCAACAAGCACACTGCGCCGTCGACAGGCACCTCGATCGCGGTCATGAGCCACGACATTGACGCCCCTGACAGCCACAACGCGGGCAGCGAGTACGGTGCCGCTGGCGCCATCCAGATGGCCCAGGCCGAGGCTTCGCGCGGCGTCAAGGGCAGCTACATGATCACGACCGACTACGTGACAAACTATAACAACCCGCAACTGCCGACCGATCTCTGCAACCTGGGCATGTGTCCGATCGGCGGGCACTCCATCCAACACCTGATTGGCGCGTCGCTGCCGCTGGGCGATTGCAACGTCACCAAGCAGACCTACAACACCGGCACGCCGACGGTATGCGGCGAGACGGTCGTCAACCTCGACCTGCTCAAGTCGGAGATTCCCGGCGCGCCGTTGGTGCGTTCGTGGCGCTGTCCGTACCTGTCGGTACACGCCAATCAGTTCGATGTGCTGGCGCAAAAGGGCGTCAACTACGACTCGAGCTATGCGGTTGGCGACGTGCGCTCGAACTTCCCGCTCAAGGCCGACCGGTGGCCGTACATGGACCACGTGTTCAACCAGAAGCCGTTGTGGGAATTCCCGATCGTGCAGGAAGACGGCCGCGGCGACGTGACCAATGGCGTGACCACCCGCGTCGAGCTGCAGCAGACCAACCAGAAGTGGTTCCTGAACAACTGGTTCTATGCGCTGCTCAAGAACTCGGCCAATGGCGCCTGGAACATGACGCTGGTCCACCCTTCGTACGGCGTCGGCGTTGGCCCCGAAAACACGGTGTGGAAGATCGACACCATCGCCAAATTCCTCGACCTGGCACTGCCGACCGGCGTGTACGTCGGCGATATGACCGAGGTTGGCGACTGGTGGCGCGCGCGCGACCAGGTCAAGCTCAGCGTAACTTGGAGCCCAACAACAGGCTACAGCGGCACTATCACGACCGGCACGCTCGCAGTCAGCAAGTTCTCGTTGGAATTCACTGACAATGTCGGCACGTTCACCAGCAATGGCGGCACAACGACCAAGAACGGGCGGCGCGTGGTCTTCAACGGCACGCTCGCGGCAAACACCGTGTACACGTTTGCTGCGAGCGTAGCGCCGTAGGCACAACCGGCCCAGAACAAGTCCACGGGGCACCAGCCCGATTGGCAAGGCGGGTGCGTCGCAAGCTTGCGCCTTGGCAATGCTAAGGCGCCGCTACTGCATTGCATTGGCAGCGTCGGTCGACCTATACAGAATCGCCTTGAGGTGAGATCAAACCTGCCGCAAGGAAGCAGCGACGAGTCGGCTTGCAAAGCCGCGAGTTTGCGACCCACTGAGCAAGCAAGAACAGCGATCGCAGATGACCTCGGGTCATCGCGATCCTGTATAGCGTCGTGCCAGTGTGACGCCCATGCGGCGCTTCCGCTAGCGTGGTCAGCGTGGCCTCGACGCAACCGGGCTTTGGGCGTCAGGCGGTGGGGAGGGCGTGAAGGGTGCGCTGTCGCGGGTCCCAGAGTCAGGCGGGTGCGCCGGTCAGGGACAGGGACAAGGGCGGGCACAGACACCGGCACAGGCACAGACACAGACACAGACACAGACCAGACCAGCCCAGCCCAGACTAGCCTAGGCCAGACCAGACCAGATTCTGGGTCCGCGGCGGGGCAGGAGCAGGGCCAGGTGCAAAGGTGAGCGGCTGGCCTTGGTCAGGATCCCGGATCTGGCAGTCGCCCTGCGCGGTGACCTATTTGACCTTGGCGCAGGCCCCGTTGGGGTTTGTCGACAGCACCTGGTTCGAAGCCTTGAGGCAGGTCGGCAGCGCGGGATTGATCTTGATGCAGTCCGCGTCGGTCTTGCAGCCGCGGGAGCACACCTTGAACAGGTCGGGCAACGACTTGTCGCGCATGGTGTTGCCGCTGGCCTGGGTCTTCTCGTAAGTGCAGTAGTAGGCGGCACCCGCTGGATTGTTGTTTTCCGACGCGCACTCGATGAACTTGCTGCCGCCGCCGACGTAGCCGCAGTTCTTGTTGCAGATGCCAACGGACTTGTCGTAGTTGGCAATGGGCAGGCCAAACATGCAGTGGCCGTACAGGCACTCGTCGTCCTTTGTGCAGGCCTCGCCGTGCAGCTTGCCGGCCGTGCCAGGCTTGGGCTCACAGTTGAACCACTTTTCAAGCCCAGTCGAGTCTGGCTTGCAGGTCAACGTGGTGAACAAGTCCGGCGGGAAACCGGCGTCAGCCGACCCGGAGTCGCCACCGGTGCTGGTGGTGTCCAAGCCGGGGACGTCGGGGGTTGTCGTCTTGCTGTCACCCGAAGCGCCGCCGTCGCCCTGCGAGACGCTGCCGGCATCGGCTTGGGCGCACGACACCAACTTGCCTGTGTTCGGGTCAAACTGCGCAGTCGTATTTGGCGGGCAGCCCGCGCCCGCATCTACCGCTCCAGAGGTGGCGTCCTCGCACGCGGCGGCGGCAACGAACATGGTCAGGCCGCAGGCGGCGAGTCGCACCAGGAGGCCAGGGGCAGCATTCATGTCGGTCCTGCGGGCGGCAGTCGGATGCCGCGAGAGCGCCAATCAGCGAGCGCGCCCGTAGTGTCGCGGAATCGGTCGGGATGGTCAAACCGCGAAATTGCGGCGGTTGCAGCGGGCGCAAATCCAAACCCGAGCGCCCATTCTTTTCAACCAGTTGATTCTGCTAGCTATGCCTTCGTGGTCAAGCGCACTCTCTGCGATCTGCGCCCGTTGCAGCGGAGTGCGTTGACCGCCCCGCAGATCCCTGCTAGAACGCCGCGCCGCCGGGCCGGATGGCTTGTCCGACCGGCGCCCCGCTCTGGCGGTGGCCCTCGAAAAACCCCGTTCTCCCGCGCGCTTCGACCGATTCGCCCGTCCTTCGGCCCCGGTCGTCGCCCCGCAAAGGCGCACTCGCGCATGCTGAACCTGCTCTCGCCGCTGGCGGCCGCCGTCCAGCAAATCGAAGCAACATCAACCGCTTACGAGTTGCACGGTCTGGCGCGCGCCGGGCTCATCGACCTGGACGCGACGATCATCACGCAGGCGGTGTTCTTCTTTGCGCTGCTGTTGCTGCTGCCGGGCCTGGTCTACAAGCCGCTGTTGCAGCGCTTCGACCAGCGCGAGGAACGCACGGAAGGTGCCCGGACCAGCGCCAAAGCGATGCGCAAGCAGGCGCGCGAGGAAGTGGCCCGCTACGAAGCCGCCGTGGCATCGCAGCGCAAAGACGCTTTGACGGAGCGCGCCGAAACCCGGGCGCGGGCACAGGCGCAAGCCGACGCCATGGTCACGACCGCCCGTGCAGAAGCCGCCGAGCGCGTCGCCGCGGGCATCGCAGAACAGCGTAAGACCGCCGAATCCGCACGTAAAGCGCTGCAGGCCGATGCGGGGATCCTGGCATCCACCATCGCCGACAAGCTGACGCGCGCATAGCCAGGCGATCCGCCACGCTGCAAGGAGCCGCATGCCACAGAATCGCCCAGTCAAAGACTTGCTGATGCCGTGCACCACGGTATTGGGTGCTGCGCTGGCGCTGGCGCTGGTGCCCTCCGTCGCCCTGGCGTCGGGCGGTAGTGGCACCTGCAACGCTCACGACGGTTGCTTCGAGTTCCAGGTCCACGGTTACTACATCATTAACTTCGTGGTGTTTGTCGCGCTGGTGGTGTGGTTCGGCAAAAAGGGCATCGCGGACTCGCTGGAAAAGCGCTACCGCGACGTGGCCCGCGAAATCGAAGCAGCGCAGGCCGCGAAGGCAGAAGCGGAAGCGCAACTGCGCGACTATGAAGCCAAGATGGCCCGGCTTGCCGAAGACAACGCGCGCTTGTTGGCTGAGGTACGGGCGGGCACGGACAACGAAGTTGCCAACATCCTGGCCGAAGCCCGCACGCTGGTTGAGCGCACCGCCGCAGAAGAGCGCACGCGACTCGAGCAAGAGTCCAAGCGGCTGCGCGACCAGCTCAAGGACGAGACCGGGCGCCTGGCGGTTGAGCTCGCAGAACAACTGGTGCGGCAACGTTTGGATGCCAAGGCGCAGGATCGCCTGGTCGAAGCGGCGCTGGCCGACCTTGAGTCGATGCCGGTCAGCGCCAAGACCACTGTGGGGGCAGCATGAAGTCCGCTTCAGTTCGCGTAGCCCGCCGCTACGCGCGCGCAGTCGCTCAACTGTGCGAGGCCGCCAACGACGGAGCCCAGACGCGCGCCACGCTCGACGCCGTGGTGGGCGCGGTGCAAGCCGTGCCCGACGCCCTGCCCTACCTGGCCAACCCGACCGTGTCGTTGGCCGATCGGCGCAAGGTCATCGAGTCGGTGCTTTCCGCCTGCAATGCGCAGGGCACCGCACGCAACCTGGTGCTGCTGCTGCTCGACAAGGGCCGCATCAGTGCACTGCCAGCGGTCAGCAGCGAATTCAACGCGTTGCTCGATCTCAAGACCGGTCGCGTCGAAGGCAGCGTGACTTCTGCCGCGCCGCTCGGCGAAGCGGCCATCCAACGCTTGCAGGCGCTGCTTGGCAAGCAGATCGGCAAACAGGTCGTGCTGAGTTCGTCGGTCGACGCCGACCTCATCGGTGGCCTGGTCGTGCGCATCGGCAACACCGTGTACGACGCCTCGGTCGCCAACCAGCTCGCGCGCGTGCGCCAGACCCTGACGGCCGACTAGGCCCCGCCCTTCCTTGGACCGCAATCTCCTGCCCAAAAGCAAAAGGACAAGCTCATGAACATCCGGGTTGAAGAAGTCAGTCGCGTACTGCGCGAGCAGGTAGCGAACTACGGCGCCAAGATCGACGTGCAAGAGACCGGCCACGTGCTGACCGTCGGCGACGGCATCGCGCGCGTGCACGGCCTTGAAGGCGCGTTGGCTGGCGAGCTGCTGGATTTCCCCCATGGCGTCAAGGGCATGGTGCTCAACCTCGAAGAGGACAACGTCGGCGTTGCGCTGCTCGGCAACGCCAACGTCATCAAGGAAGGCGACCTGGTCAAGCGCACCGGCCGCATTGTCGAAGTCCCAATCGGCAAAGCGCTACTTGGCCGCGTGGTCAATGCGCTCGGCGAGCC
>SXRM01000122.1 GCA_005792545.1 Pseudomonadota bacterium
GCGCTGCAAGGGCAGCAGGCCAAGGCGGTGCGCTTTCCGCTGTACACGTTTGCGGCGGTGGCTCGCACCGGGCGGCTGGCGCTGGAACTCGGTCTGACGGCGGAACTGGGCAGCGGAGCGTAGTGTCAGCAACGGCCGGCGCCGGTGCGCCGCGGAGAACCAAATGTAATCAACGGTCTGAACAAAGCCCCCCTTCGTGCCTAACGGCCGTCGACGGGGGTCAGAGCCTTCGCGCGAGCGAGCATCTTGGCCCATTGGTGCCGGGTCTTGGCCGTCTCGACAAGGTCTGGGCTGGGGACGCCACCGGTATTGGCCGGCACCATGCTCTGTGCAGTCCCTGCCATCGCGTACACGGGTGCCAGGTTCCAGTTCAGGCGGAAGGCCAACTCAAGCATCGCGGCGCGCACCGTGCCGTCGTTGAGAAAGCGAGCGTCGAACCCGTCGACAGGCTCTGCCAGCGGCGCGTTGACCCAGTCAGTGAGTTGCGCGGCATAGCCTTTGTCGTCGAGCCTGCCTGCATTGCGAAGCACGCGCAACCCGACTAAGGCTACAGGGGCAAAGGCGTTGTCGTAGTGGTCGTTCATGCGGCGCAGCATGTCATTGATGCCGCCGTAGGCAGTGCGAATCGCCCAAACCTCGCGCATGCGCGTCTCCAGGACTGGGGCGGCGGTCGCAGTCAGCGCCTCAGCCAACACGGCACACTCGAGGAACCACAAAGCGAGCGTCTCAATGCCCCGTGGGTAGGCGTTTGCGCCGCAAGCGCCAGGCGGCTCCCACGCGGCCTCGTAGTGCATGAGCCGCGACATTGCTTGCCCGGCCACCATAGCGATGAAGCGGTCGGGTTGGTCCAGGTCGGCGTGCACGTAGCGAATAGTCATGGCATCATAGCCAGCAATGTTGGCGGCTTCGTCGCTGTCGAGCTCTTTGATGGCCCCATCGTGGCGCGCCGCTTCGGGGTGGTCGGCGACGGCCATCGCGCCCGCTGGCAGTTTCGGGTAGCCGAGCAGGTAGGCCCGCAGCGGTTTGCCCGACATCGTGGTCGGGACAAGCACGACCGGGAGGTCATGGAGGTGATAGCCAGGCCACAATGCAGCGGAATGTTTCGGAAAGGACGCTCCCGCCGAGGCGAGCGAACCTTTGCGGGCCACTTGAACGAGGTCCATCGCATAACGGTCGTCGCCTTCCGTTGGAGCACCGGCGAGTGATACCTCTGCCTTGCCCACCGCATCGGGCAGGCTGGTCCCTGTTTTTGCGTCGGAAGCCGTATCGGCTAGTGAAACATCAGCAACGCTCGCCGTATCGCCGCTGGCCGTCGCAGAGGGGGGCGGCGCGGCCGCACAACCTGTCACGAACATGACCACGGCAAGGGCTGTTTTCATCGCGAACTCCGACCCCGACACGCGCAGCCTTGGCGCTTTGGCAGGCGAAAACGCATGCCCACGCGAATTTGTGTGTTTGTGCACGTCGCGCCACCGGGTTGCATCAACTGCCTGTGACGCTAACGACGTTCTGGCACGCAACGCGCAAGCCCAAAAGCGTCCTCGCCGACCAGCCGCGCGAGCAGCTGGCCCGCCGCATCATACACTTCAACCACGGGCAAGGAACCCGCACCGCCCAGTCTGGACTCGAGCTGCGCGGCCGTCCAATCGGTGACTTCGACCCGCTCAATCACCACATCGGGCCGGTCCGCTGCAAGTGCGTCGAGCTCGCAGCTCAGTGTCGCGGACAGCGCGCTCCACCTCGCCCAGTACCCGACGACGACAACCTTGCCAGGCCGAAGCAAGCTCTGGACCGGCCATCGCTCTGTGATGCCAGGCTTGTCTACCGCTGGCGACCGCGGTTGTTGCCAATGGCCTTGGACGCCTGCGATCACGGTAAGGTATTGAACCGCCTGCACGCCCTCGACCTGTCGCCACAGGGGCAAGCGGGCGCTGGCCGTCAAAGCCAGCCAGTCCACCACCTGAAAACGCAGCATCGGTACGGCATCAAGCCAACGGCCGCCGGTGTTGACCGCGGGCACGCGCTCGTTCAGGAAGTCAACCTCGGTGCTGATGCCGCGCCACTGGTGCTCGACGTTCAATGCCGCTGCAAGCAGCCCAGGCCGCAATTGCACCGTCACGCCGAGGGCGGTGCGGACTTCGGTCGCCCAACCGAAGCCATCGCTCGCGTCCCCGATGGCCTTGCGGGCGTACATGGCGCCAAGCACGCCAAATCGTGTGCCTAGGCGACCTGTCACTTCCGCCTCGCCGACGACCCAGGGTGCGCCACGACCCAGCGACATCGTCTGGCCTAGGCCGCCGGCCGCAGCGACGAGTTCTTTGCGTGACACATAGGCGCCTGTGGGTGCCACGGCCCCGAGCGTCAAGTTCACGCGCGCCCATGGGTCATGTAAACCGGCGATCGCAGTCACATCCTGGCGGAGCCGCAACTCAACGTCCCCCAGGCCGATGTCGTCAGCGCTGCCGGTGTCCGACGAAGTGGCTACGCGACCGCTGGGCAGCATCAAGTTGGCGGCAAAACCCACTGGCCATTCTGCCGACGCTTGCAACGCGACCAGCCACGCCTGCTGGCGAAAATGGCCAACATCGGCATCAGGCAACGCCTCGTTCTGCGCGAACACCTGGTCTGAAAGCGCCAAGCCGGCTAGCAGGCCGGCGCGCACCCGCATCGAGTCCAAGGCACCGCGCTGCAGCGACCGACCGATATCCGCGTCTCCCGCCGGGAGCGCCGAGGCCGCTCAGGTCGAACACTGTCCGAAGGCGGTGACAGGCCAGGTAAGCGCCGCCGTCGCGATTGCCAGCATGGGCCAACACTTCAACTGCATCAGGTGCTTGGGTGTCATTCCGGCAGGCCATCCAGCTGTTTGAGCGCACTGGCGACGTTTGGCCCTTTGTAGATGACCTTCATCGTGGCGCGCTCGATGATGTACGCGGTCTCGCGGGGCCCCAGTTCCTTCTTCAGCGCGAAAGGCGTGTCACCCAGGTCGCATCCAATCGTAAACGGGACCTTGAGCTGCGAGGCCCAGGTCTGCAAGTTCGACTTAGTGGCAGGCTTGCTCGGCGTGTCGCCCTCGACCAGCAGGTTGACGAACGTCGCCTTCTTGCCGTACTGCGCCAGCTTGGACACCACCAGCCCGGTAGCCGCACGGCATTTTCCGCACCACCATGCGCCGAGCATGACTACGGCGTATTTCTGCGCGGACTTGGCCATCACTTCGGCGAGGACGAAGCTCGGCGAAAACGGCGCCTCCGTGGCCAACCCCGACGCGTCGTCGCGGATGTAGCCTTGGCTCTCCAGGTTGCACATCACTTTTCCGACAACCTGAGCGCAAGGTTCCGGCGGGGCGGTGTCAGGCGGCACACGATCGACGTCGACGCTCTGCGCGTCCGCTGCCTGAGTTTCAGACGGCACCGCGGTTTCTGCCGCAAAAGTCTCCATGGCATCGGCGCTTGCAACAGCGCCGGCCGAATCGTGCCACGCGTCGTTGCTTGCGCTGCCGCTGCCAGCCGTCGCGCCACATCCGGTTACAAGAAACAGAGCAGCGGCGATCAGAGAGTTGCTCATGAGTTACCTCGCTTGCTGGTCATTCGCCGAAGGTGCGCGGGCCATTGGGGCCAAATTACGCGCCGTTTCCCGTTTCGGCAAGGACTTCAAGGTCACCTTCGCCACAGGATCGTCAGGGACACGAACCCCACCTTTGTTCAGACCAATGATATTATTATAGAGTTCAGGGCAAGTCTGATCGCACGGGCCGGCGGCGACCTCAAGGGCTGCTGGCTGGGCTCGATGGCTCGTCCAAGCTGGAACCGCTAGCGGCCATACCGTCAGGGGCCAGCGATGCCGCCTGCGCGGCACTGGACTCCGCCCCAAGGCTGGGCCGGGTCAGCGCCTCTGCCGCTGCGGCTGCGGTCTGGATAGCTGCAACAGCAAGCGCAACGGGCGCATGACCGGCGACCACGACCGCCCCATGAACCGACCTCGACAGGGTGACCGCTTGCGACAGTGCGGGCACGTTTGCCAGCGCAGCGAAGACCTGCTCGGCTCTGGCGAGGCGGACGCGGGCGACCGCCTGATTGGCAGCGCCAGCAGAAAGCAACGCCAAGTGCCCGAGGCCGACCCACCGGCGCTTGTGTGACGACCGAGCCGCCGGGGTGACGGGAGGAGTTGCCTGTGCGTGTGCAGCCAATGCGTCGGTCTCGAGAAACTGCACCAGCATTTTGCCCACTTGTGGATGATGCGCCATCTCCGCGTGGTTGGCCCCTTGGATCACCTGAATCTCAGCGGTTGATGGCAACGCTTCTTCGGCAGCCGTCGCGCTCGGTACAGGCACCATGCCGTCGCCCAACCAGTCGGCAACGCCGCCCTCGCTCCAAAGTCGTCCAGCCACAAGCAGGTACTGGCGGCTGGCATCCAGTTGCGGCAGTTCGGGCCGACCCAGCCCCACGATGCCGGCACTGCGCAGGTTCGCCACTTCGGCGATGACCTTGGCAACCGGATCAGGCAATTGACCCGCAAGTCCTGCGGCGAGGCGGCCTCCACGCTCCATCGGCGCTCCGCCGTGAGGAGAGCCTAGAAACGCCACGCGCCGCACGAGACCCCGCCAAGGCGCCGCACCCGCAGAGCCTGAGCCAAGCGCGTGCCGAACCACCAGACCGCCCATGCTGTGGCCGACCAGTGCCACCTCGCGAATAGGGACGGGCCACGCGTCAACGAGTTCACCGAGCAAGGCGGCCAATGCGGCGCCATTGTCCGGCAACGGCAACCCGGAATTGTAGCGCACGTACACTGGTGTCCAGCCCCAAGCCGTCTGCAGGGCCGTGCCATAGCCCTCGGGCTCTGACGCGTGCGTCCGCGCAAATTCAAAGTCGTCGACGGTGCCCATCAGCCCGTGCACAAGCACAACGATGTGGTCCGATGCGCCAGGAAATGCCGCGGTAAGCGTCTGCGGCTGCAGAGCAACCGCGTCGCCCCGCACGACGACTGCCATTGGTTCGTGCAGGCCATTGCCTTGAGCGGCAAGCAGGTCGCCAATCGCGCCCGTCAACACAGCAAGCAAGCGGTCAGTGGTGACAGCCATGGGTGGTCCCGCCGCGGCGCTGGCAGTGCGCCTGGTTTCATGCTGCGCTGGGTGGGCAAGCGCGTCAACGGCCGATCCGCGGGACACTGCCTGCCCGTGCAGCGGCGCCCAAGACCTGCCACGCTATGGCCATGGCCACCGCCGCCGCCGTCAACTAGCTGGAGCGCGAACTCGAAGCGACGCTGCTCGACCAAGCGCGCACCACTGAACTGGTCATCGCCTGGTTGCGCGCAGATTGTTTGCCGGTGTTCCTTACCTTCGACGTGAGCGACGGCATGCTGACTGTGTTCGGTGCGGTCGAACCGTTGAACGACCACGCCGACCGCGCTGTGCAATCGGCGCGCGCGATGCTGGCAGCGGTCGACGCGCACAACCGGGCGACTGGACTCGAGTCTGCGGCGATTCGTGTCGGCATTGGCGTGCACTCGGGACCGGTCGTCGCCGGTTGCCTCGGGGCGCCTGAATGAACCCTACCTTTATTCAGACGGTTGATTTCGTAGGGTTTATTCTGGCGGCCACGATCGTCTTTCGCTGGCGGCGGCCAGCGCGTCGGCGTCGCATGCAGCTTGAACTGGACCCGTAGCCGACCACGGCCCTTGCGGTCATGCCCCGGTCAGCACGCGGCGCAGTACGTTGACCCGACGCCAAATGGACTGTTGGACATAAGGCACGCCGTGCCTGGCACAGACCTCACGCACCAGCGGCGCCAACCGAGCGTACTGCCGCGGCGTCAGGTCAGGCCACAGGTGGTGCTCGATTTGGTAGTTGAGCCAGCCGTGCAGCCAGTCGTTGACCAGGCCGCCGGTCGCGTAGTTGCAGCTGGCGCGAATCTGCCGCCAGTACCAGTGGCCCTTGCCGCGAGCGCGGTCGGTAAACGTCAGCAGGTCATCGCCCGCGTGGTTCGGCACGATGACGGCAAAGGTATGCAGCGCGCAGACTACCTCGGCGATGAGCAAGTGCACGAGCGCCCACAGGCTCGCCTGCCACCCGAACGGCGCAACCAGCAGCGGCAGCAGGCCGAATGTGAACGCGCAATACGGCAGCCACGACCGCCGCCACAGATAGGCCCCCGCGGGGCTCAGCGGACTCCACAACCGTTCTGGCGCGGCGCGGTCGATGAGCGCGGCCTGGCTGTCGCGCAGCCGGGCATTGCCGTCCACCGCACATGCCGCGGTATTGGGCGCGTAGTACACCCAACGCCAGTTGGCGGCGATGACCAGCAGCACCAGCGACTTGCACCACAGCGGCCAGTTCGCCTGCTGCAGCCACACCGACTGCCGCGATGGCACGTCCGGGTCGGCCGCTTCGTTGGTGTACGCGTGGTGCAGCTGGTTGTGTTCGCGGTGCCAGGCGTCCGGGTCGATCCAGTCTGGCCAGTACAGCCACCGCCGCCAACCGCGCGCGTAGCCGCTCGACTGCCAATGGTCCGGTACGCCGGGCACGCCGTCCAACGCGCCGTGGCACAGGTGATGGCCAAGCACCATCCAGCGTGTCGAAGCTGCTAGCGCCAGCAACAAGGGCGAGAGCGGATTGAGGCCCCAAATGGAGAGGCCGAGGCCCGCGAGCACAGCGACTTGGCACGCGATGGCAAGGCTCCGCAAAGCGCGAAAGTCCGTCGCGTCGCGAAACGGCGCCACGGTCGCGCGCACCGAGTCGAGGTCACGGGCGAATGCAGTGAAATCCAGAGGCGCATTCGCGATTTTTGCGGGCGCAGTGCCGTCCACGGATGAGCCTTTGGCGCGGCAGCAAGCGCGCAGAGCAGGCGCCACCGGCGAGGCGGTGATGCTGCGGTTCGCGGGCAGCCGATGTCAACAAAGGGCAAGAACACAGACCCTACCTTTGTTCAGACGCTTGATTGTGATGGTGTTTTTGGCGAGGTCGCGATCGCAAGCACCGCGCGCCAGTCGATGCCCGCGACGCCACCCGCCGAGTGTGGCATCCTCGCCAGCACCGCCGTCAGGCGGGTCGGAGTTGGTCATGCCCGTCCGTTTGCCCGCACACTACCTCGCTGGCCTGTGCCTGCTTGCTACGGTAGGCTGCGCGCAGCCGGAACCGACGGCCGGGCCAGCAACAACTGCACAAGTAGATGCTACGAGCGCGATGGATACAGAGGTGGGCGCTGCTGAAGTCGCGGCGACGAGCCTGGACACAGCCGCTGACGGTGCGACCCCCGATGCTGGCCAAGAGGTAGCAGCGCCTGAGGATGCCGGCGGGATTTCCGACAGCGCGAGCGACCTCGACGATGCGGACATAACCGTCAACACGGACACTAGCCCCGAGACCAGCCCCGATACTGCACCAGACAGCAGCCCCGACACGCAAAGCTGGCCGACGCTGCAACCGCCGAACCACGCCTCGACCGCGACGCTCGGCGAGTTCTACGTCACCATCCGCACCGGCGACGGCATCAACGACGGCACCAACGACCCCTTCCAGCTGTGCCTGGCCGACAAGGTGTGCTGGAACCTCGACAACGCCGCCATCGACGACCGCGAGGCCGGCGCTGTGGACCACTACCGACTGGCTGGCAAAGGCCTGAGCAAGGCCAAAATCGACCGGGTGCTGCTGCAAGCCATGGGCGGCACCAACGCCTGGATGCCGACCTGTGTGGCGGTGGTGGCGGATGGCGAATTGCTGTTCTGCCAGGAGAAGATCGCCACCAAGCTCTCGACCCAGGGCGGCGACGAGAAGGAGAGCTGGAAAGCGGTCGACCCCAAGCTCAAGGGCTGTGGCAGTTGCTATGCCGGCGCCAAAGTCATCGAAAAGCCCATGGTTGGCCACACGACCTCGACGGGCACGCGGCTGTGGCTGCACGCGAGCGCGGCATGGCCGGCCCAGCTTGAAGCGGCAACCGAGGCCAGTTTTGCCCAGCCCATCGCGGGTCCTCCGGTCCTGCCAGCGCAGTCGGCCGGCTTCATGGCGGAAGTGCTGGTCGACGGACTGCAGCCTGCCACGCCTTACTGGATGCGGCTCAAGGTGGACGGCAAAGTGGTGTACACCAGCAAGGCGCCGGTGCAGACCGCCCCAACGGCCCTAGGCAAGTCGACTTTTGCGTTCGTGTCCTGCGCCAAGTTCGACGACCAGCCCGGCTTTGCGGCCATCGAGGCGCTCCAGCCCAACGGCTTGCTGATGATTGGCGACAACCACTATGGCAACACCAGCGACCTCGACAACCTGCGCTGGTACTACCGCAAGATGCACGCGGAGTCGCATTTCGCGCAGCTGGCCGCGCGCACACCGACTTGGGCCATCTGGGACGACCACGACTTCGTCGGCAACAACACCAACGGCAAGGCGGCAGGCAAGGAAAACGCGCTGCAAGTGTTCGGCGAAGCGTGGGCCAATGCCTCGGCCGGCACGGCGCAGACCCAGGGCGTGTTTCACCAGTTCAAGTGGGGCGACGCGGAGTTCTTCCTGACCGACGGCCGCTACTGGCGCGACGTCGAAGGAGACCTGCTCGGCAAGGCGCAGACGGACTGGCTCAAGGCCGCGCTCAAGGCTTCCAAAGCGACCTTCAAGCTGGTCGGCTGCGGCAGTCGATTCACTTTGGCGGGGTCGAGCGATTCGTGGGCCGCGTATCCGACGGCGCAAAAGGCGTTGCTGGACTTCGTGTTCGCCAACAAAATCGGTGGCGTGGTGTTCCTGAGCGGCGACATCCACCGCCACGAGGTGCGCAAGATCCACGCCGGGGGCACTGGCAAGTACGCGCTGTATGAGCTCACCTCGTCGCCCATCGCCAACCTGCCGTCGCCCTGCAAAGCCGCGGACGCGGAGCAGTTGTTCTGCGCCTCTGAGGATGGCTTTGGCCTGATTGAAATCGACAGCCTTGTCAGCCCCGCCAAACTCACGCACCAGGTGCGCGACGTCAAGGGCAAGGTGCTGTATACGTTGACGCTGTCGGCCGCCGATTTGCAGGTCAAGTAGCGAACGCGGCCCCAATGGGCTCGCACGGTGCGGATTGACGCCACGGGAGGTGCCGCGCACACTTTGGCCCATCGGCAGGCTGCCTTGCAGGGCTTGGGGTCGCGATGGGTATCGTTGTGCATCGGTTGGCGCCACGCGTCTTTTGGGCGGTCGCCTTGGTCTGCGGTTGCAGCGATCCGCCAGCCAAGCCCGCACCGCCCGCGACGACGACGGCAGACGCCGCAGCCGACACGCAAGCCGGTGACGTTGCCGCAAGTTTGGACATCGCCAGCGCCGACACCGGGCCCGGGACGCCGTCCTGCTCCGGCGGCGCAGGCTGTGCGTGCGCCTCACCCAACGAGTGTGACACCGGTGTCTGCGCCGACGATGGCAACAGCGACACCGGCAAGGCCTGCGCCTACCCCTTTGGTGCCGGCTGTGCCCCCGGCTTCGTCACCTACACGGCCATTGTCGGCGAGGGCGCAACGGTCTGCGTGCCGGCCGCGCCCAAACTGTGCAACCCCTGCGAAAAAGACGAGCAATGTCAGGCCACGGGCGGCAGCGGCAGCCTGTGCGTCGGCTATGGCGCGGCTGGCCGTTTTTGCGGCGTCGCCTGCCCAGCCTCTGGCTGCCCACAGGGCTATGTATGCGCTGATGCGACCGGCAGCTCCGGCGCTAAAGCCAAGCAATGTCAAGAGTCTGAACAAAGCCCCCCTTCGTGTTTGTGCTCCAAAGCGGCGAGTTCTGCGGCCCTATCGACGCCATGCCTGGTGCAGAATGCCGCCGGGTCGTGTGGCGGTGTCCGAGTGTGCGGCGCCTCCGGGCTGTCGGCGTGCAGCGGCATGGTGCCCGCGCCCGAGAGCTGCAACGGCCAGGACGACGACTGCAACGGCCAGACCGACGAGGGACCGCTGTGCGACGACGGCAACCCCTGCACGGTCGGCGACGTCTGCCAGGCCGGCGCGTGCAAGCCAGGCATCGCCAAGCCCTGCGACGACCAGAACGACTGCACCGACGACGCCTGCGACAAGGCCAACGGCAAGTGCACCTACGCGCCCAGCGACGGGGTGGCGTGCAGCGACGGCAACCCGTGCACGCAGGGCGAAAAGTGCGCAGCCGGCGTTTGCTTGGGCGGCGTGGCCCAGCCGTGCCCCTGCAGCAACAACAGCGACTGCGGCAGCCAGGAAGACGGCGACCCGTGCAACGGCACCCTGTATTGCGACCCGAAGGTCAGCAAATGCAGCGTCAATCCCTCGACTGTGGTCACGTGCCCCACGACAGGCAACACGTGCACCAGCAGCAGTTGCGTGCCCAAGACCGGCCAGTGCGAGGTCGCCAATCTGCCCGACTCCACCACCTGCAGCGATGGCCTGGCCTGGACCGAAGGCGACAACTGCCAGGGCGGCAAGTGCGCGGCCGGTGTCGCAACCAAGCTTTGCGGCAGCACTGCCGACTGCGCCAAGTACGAGGATGGCGATGTGTGCAACGGCACGTTGTTCTGCAACAAGGCGACGGGCGTGTGCCAGCTCAATCCCGCCACCGTGGTGTACTGCGCGACGGCGGACGACACGGCGTGTCGCAAGAACCTGTGCGGCGCCAAGACCGGCACTTGCTCGTTGACGCCCATCAACGAACTGAAACCCTGCGAAGACGGCAACCTGTGCACGGCCGGCGAGGTGTGCAAGGCAGGCATTTGCGCGGCCACCGTTGGCGCCGACACCTGCATCTGCAAAAGCGACAGCGACTGCGCCAAGTACGAGGACGGCGACCTGTGCAACGGCACGCTGTTTTGCAACGTCGCGGCGCAGAAGTGCGCCGTCAATCCCAAGACGGTGGTGGTGTGCCCAACCGGCGGCGATGGACCTTGTGTAACCAACAGCTGCGTTGCTGCGACCGGCAAGTGCGCCATGACGCCCACAGCGGGCAGTTCGCAGTGCGACGCAGACGGCAGCCCGTGCACGCCGTTCGATGCTTGCATTGCGGGTAAATGTGTCGCCGACACGGCCAACGTGTGCCAGTGCCAGACCGACGCGCAGTGCGCCGACGACGGCGACAAGTGCAACGGCGTTCCCTATTGCGACAAGGCCAACAACGTGTGCAAGGCCAACCCTGCGACGGTGGTTGCGTGCGACCTGAGCGGCGATACGTCCTGTACGGTGACGGCTTGCGACGCCGCCACCGGCAAGTGCGTCAAGGCCGACAGCACGGCCGCGTGCAGCGATGGCGACTCGTGTACCGTGGGCGACGTGTGCGCGGCGGGTGGGTGCAAGGCCGGCGTCAACACCTGCGCCGCGTGCGGCCAGGACAAGGACTGCGACGACCAGAATCCGTGCACCGTGGACAGTTGCGCGGGCAATCCGCCAGCGTGCAATCATGCCGAAAGCGCTACGGCTTGCGACGACGGCAACCCGTGCACCGAGGACAGCTGCGACCCGGTCAAGGGCTGCCAGAAAGCACTGACCAAGCTCGGGACCAAATGCCCGCAAGACAGCTTGCCGTGCACCAACGACGCCTGCGATGGCAAGGGCGCGTGCGTGCACTTGCCGACCGGGGCGTGCCTCATCAAGGGCGAGTGCTTTGCCTTCGGGCCGAATCCCAACAACGTGTGCGAGAAGTGCTTCGGCGGCAACTACGGCTGGACGGCGGTCGGAGGGGCATGCAGCGACGGCAATGCGTGTACGTTTGGGGACGCGTGCAGTGGGGCCGCGTGCTTGCCGGGGGCGGTGACCAACTGCGACGACGGCAATGCGTGCACGCTCGACGCGTGCGATGGCGGCAAGGGCTGTGGTGCGGTGGCGTTGGCGGATGGGGCGACGTGCAGCGATGGCAATGCGGGGACGACGGGTGATGCGTGTGCGGCGGGGGTGTGTAAGGCGGGGGCGACTGCGCTCAATGCCCTTGGGTGTCCCAAGACTGGCAGCGGGGCCAAGTGCGGGAACGGCAAGGGCACGTGCAGCGATGGGCTTTGTCAGCACGTCGAGAGCGGCTACAAGTGGACGTTGGTGCCGGCGGGCAACTTCTGGATGGGGTGCAATGCCGCAGTGGATAGCTGGTGCAAAGGCAATGAGAATCCTCAGCACGAAGTGGAGTTGTCGGCGTATTGGATTGGCGCTTATGAGGTCACAGCTGACCTGTACAAGCAGTGCGTAACGGCGGGCGCGAGCGGCTGCACCAAACCGAGCACCAGCGGCGGCGCCAACTACTCGACCTACGAGACGCCTGGAAAGGAGCAGCACGCCGCCAATCACATCTCCTGGTCGCAAGCGGGTGCCGCATGCACGTGGTTGGGCGGCGCCTTGCCCACCGAAGCGCAATGGGAAAAAGCTGCGCGCGGTGGCTGCGAGGTCTATGCGGGAAAGGACTGCAAGCTGAGCATGGCGACCTACCCGTGGGGCAATTCAGAACCGGTGTGCGGGCAGCACGCCGCAATGTACCAAGCACCCGGAACTTGCGGGCAGGCCTATTCGACGATGGCGGTCGGCGCTGCGAGTTCGAAAGGCGCGAGTGCGTACGGCGCCTATGATATGGCCGGCAACTTGTCGGAGTGGACCGGGGACTGGTACGTGGCCAACTTCTATGGCGCGGCTGCAGCAACTGCGAAGGATGCCTGGAACAGCAACGGCGACGCCAACCGCGTGCACCGCGGCGGCAGCTTTGATGTCGATGCCGTGGGCTTGCGCTCTGCGGAGCGAGGCTACACCTACCCGACCGGCGCCTTCAGCGCCGTTGGCGTCCGCTGCGCCAAGCCCCACGTCGTGCCACCCGAAGCCCTATGTGACAACCAAGACGACAACGGCAACGGCCAGACCGACGAGGGCTGCGACGACGACCTCGACGGCTACTGCGACGCGACCCTGACCGTCGCCGGCAGCCCTGCCATTTGCCCCAAGGGCAAAGGTGACTGCAACGACACGGCAAAGGCCATCCACGCGGCCGGTACCGAGGCCTGCGACGACCTCGACAACAACTGCAATGCAGCCAAAGACGAAGGCTGCGACGACGACAAAGACGGCTACTGCGACGCCAACATGGTCCTGGTCGGCACCCCCGCCGTCTGCCCCAAGGGTGGCAACGACTGCAACGACGTGCCCGGCAACGGCGTGGCCTTGAATCCTGCCGCAGTCGAGACCTGCAACGGCGTGGACGACAACTGCGACGGCAAGACCGACTTGGGGTGCAATGGCGTTGGCTGCATTCCAGGCACAGCGGGTGCGCAGTGCGCCACTGGCAAAGGGGCGTGTACGGTCGAGGGGCATTGCTTCCAGACCGATGCCAAGGGCTACAAGTGGACGTTGGTGCCGGCGGGCAAGTCTTGGATGGGGTGCAATCCGGTGACGGATAGTGAGTGCAGCAAGAACCCGTCCGAAAGCCCGCAACATGAAGTGGACCTGTCGGCGTATTGGATCGGGGTTTATGAGATGACGGCCAAGCAGTACAAATCATGCGTTTCTGCCGGTAGCGGTGAATGTCAGGCTCCGAATAACGGTCACCCTCAAGTGACCTACGAGAAGGTTGGCAAGGAAGACCATCCAATCAACTTTCTTGACTGGTCGCAGGCACAAAAAGTCTGCAATTGGCTCGGCGCCGACCTGCCAACCGAGGCGCAATGGGAGAAGGCCGCGCGTGGAGGGTGCGACGCCTATCCGGGCAAAGACTGCAAATCCGCCGCCCAGAAGTACCCATGGGGCAACATCGAGCCGGTCTGCGGCAAGCACGCGGTGTTCTACCCTTCGAGCGGCGTTTGTGACTCCGCGGCTGCCGCGACCACTTGGGCAGTTGGCGCCGGCAGCGCGCTCGGTACAAGTCCATATGGGGCAGCCGACCTGGCCGGCAACGTGCGCGAGTGGGTGATGGACTGGTTCGATCCGGGATTTTTTGCCAAGCCAGGAGCGACCGCCAAAAACCCGCTGAATTTTTCGAATTCGCCCGTTCAGGCAAATCAGGTCAAGCGCGGAGGGAGCTTTCTGTATGGTAAAGAATCACTACGCGCCGGTGGCCGTGACGGCATGGACCCTGTGGATGCCGCGGGTCTCGGCGTCCGCTGCGCCAAACCCGCCCAATAACGCAGTCGCGGCCCAGCCAAGTCACCCCCGAAAAACCCAAACTGCCGAGCCTGCAACCACCGGCTGCACAGCCTCGACCTTGCAGCGCGTCGCCCACTTCTTGCGCAATGCGCCCTTGCGCCGGTCAAAGATCAGCAAAGACGCCGAGTCACACGGCCCACGCGCAAGGTATTCGCCAACCTGGGCCAAGCCCTCTGGCAGCGGGTCGGCGCGGTCGGGATGCCAGACCTTGAGCTCAAATAGGTGCCGCTCGTAGCGCGTTGGGTACAGCGGCACCTTGCCGTCGGCGTCCGCTAGCGGCCAGCGAATCAACAGGTCCATGCGCTTGCTGCCGGCGGCGTACTCGCGGTCAACCAAGCCACCACCGTTGACGATCCGCTGCAAGAACCCCATGAACACCAAGTGCACGGCGACTTCGTGGTACGTCTCATCGCGCACGAAGCTCTCGGCGTGCTCGCGCCAAAACCACAGCAACGCTGCGCGCAGGCCGTCGATGTCCAGACGGCCGTCGTCGCGGTGCCAGCGGCCGTGGACGACCCGCAGTTTGTGCTGCCACTGGCCGGACAGGCACCGTGGGATGACTTCGCGGTAGATGGCGTTGGCGATGTCGCCGTTGCGGCCACCGATGAGGCCAAGGTCGCGGCAATAGCGGTCGTCCTCAAGGTCGCCACTGCCGATTTCGCTTCCTGCCAAGATGGGTTCGAGCACCCGGCGCACCCGCTCTTCGCGCAGTCGCATCATCAGCGAGTCGAAATGCGTGCCCCACTGCAAGACTATCCGCTCTTTGGCCGCGTCAACTTGCGCAACGTCGATGGTCGCGGTCCACTTCTGTTCGCCGACGATGTCGTTGGCCAAAGCGTTGACCAGGTGCGGGTGGCCACCGGTCCAGTGCACGACGCGGTCGACCGCCGCATCCGTAAACGCCTGGCCCGTTTCAGCCGTGTGCTGGCCGTAGAGGTCCGCAATCTCGGCGCGGGTAAAGGTATCCAAGGTCACCGACTTGCGCTTGATATTGAACGGGCTCGACGAGGCCAGCCGGTCCAGGCCGCCCGACAGCACCTTGTAGTCGCGCACATCGCGCATGCCGAAGATGCAGACAGAGTGCGGGAAACCCTTGGGCCGCTCGGCGTAGCCCATGCGCAGTTGGCTGAGCACCGAGACCAGGCCTTCCTCTTCCAGGCAGTCGATTTCGTCGATGAACAGGACCAGCGGCCGCGCGCACGCTGCGGACCAGGCGCTGAGGTAGGTGTAAAGCCGCGTGCGCGGTCTCTCGGATTCAAAGGGGTCTTCGCGCGGCGGCCGGTCCGGTTGCGGCAGCTGCCTGGTCGCGGCAAGGCGCAGCGCGTCAACAACGGTGCCCACAACGTCAGCGAGCGCGCGCGTATTGCGGGCCGCCTCAACTGTGCAAAACACGACTGCGTAGCGTCCGTCTTGCCGAAGCTTATCAGCCAGCGCCATCACGGTCGTCGTCTTGCCCGACTGGCGCGGGGCGTGCAGCACGAAGTAGTAGCTGCCGTGCACGAGTTCTTCGACGTCGGGCGGCATTCGGGCCAGCGGCGGCAACGTGTAGTGCTGCTCGGGCCGGTTGGCGTGGGCGGTGTTGAATTCGCGGGCCATGGCGCACTCAGGGCCGCGGCGACAGCGGCGGACGGAGGATAGCACGGTTGGCGGTTGCGGCGTGCCATCGATCCAAACGCCGCCAGCCGTTGACACCTGAAAATCCGCTGCGCCAAGCCCCTGCAATAACGCCGCCCTCCAGGACCGGGTCGGGACGGACGCGGTGGCCCGCCCCGGCAAGGACCGGCCGTGCGAAGACTTGGAGCGGTCAGGCCGGCCCGCGGCAAGTCCTGCCTGTACCCTCTGAAATAGGCGTCTTCATCCGAATTCGTATCATCTTCTACCTATGTCGATGAATCGACCAGTGTGAATACTGCACTTTCAGTCTTGTAGACCAACCTTCTCGATGATACGATGATCCTACGCAGCGAAGGAAAGGTCTTTCGTTGCAGTTGTCCATCCTTTCGTTTCGAAAGGCCAAGTTTTGCGAGGAAAACCCATGTCAAAGTCCTCTGAAGCCCTTGCCGCGCAACTGTCGCGCAACGATCTTGCCCTGAAGGGCGCGACCAAATACGCCAAAGACCTCGGCGACAAGGCGCCGCCGATTGCGGCGTCGCTGTCCAAGCGCGCCCCGAAGATCCAGCAACACAACGCGGCCCAGGAGGCAGCTCGTGCGGCGCTCAACAAGGCCACGGCGGACCTCAAGGCCGAGGTCAAGGCCGCGGCCAAAGAGCGCCAGCAGCTCATTGGCCTCGCCGAAGTGGTCTTTGGCAAGCGCGGGCCGGAACTGCAGGAGTTCCGCAGCAAGGTCGACGACAAGGTGTAGGGGCATCGCCAAGAATAGGTCATTCTTGGCGCCGCCCTTTTTGCTGGTTGCGTGGGTCGCAAGTTCGCGTCTTTGCAAGCCGACTCACCGCTCCGTACAATTCCAAGGTGATCGAGCTATTTTCGACATCCCCTAACCGCCGCCAGCCGACCGCCGTCTCACCCCGCCGTAGATCTGAGGCGGAGCGAGGCAAAAGTGAGGCAAAGGTGAGACAGAAGTGAGACCACGCGCCGAAACCGCCTGAAATCAGGCGCCCGAAAAATGGCACGCCCCTTGCAGTCTCTGCGGGCCCGCTCGTCGCCAATCTCGGCGGCGGCGCACCCCAGAGGCCGCGATGGACCCCGCGCACCCCGAATCGCCGAACGCACCGCCGCGCGCAGGCCCGCCCGAAGCCGTGCGTCCCGCGGACTACCGCGACGCCGCGGCGGCCCGGCTTGGCGAGGCCCAACGGCTGCTCGACACCGGTTCGCCCGGCATGGCCCTTTACCTTGCCGGCGTGGCCGCCGAATGTGTGCTGCGGTCCGAACTGCCGGTGGGTTTGGCGTTTGACGGGCGGCATGACTTGCGGCGACTGGCGTCAGCCGGATTGCTTGCGGCAAACCAGAGCGCCGTCTGGCACAAGCGCAATGACGCGCTTCACGAGATTGGGCGTCTGTGGCGCAACTCTTTTCGGTACATGTCCGACGCCAAGATTGCCAGGGTCTTGCACGGCCTTAGCCATCGCCGGGGTCACCCGCGCCGCGATGTCGCTTTGGTGCACGATGTGGCGACCACGGTGGTCGTCACGGCCAGGTTTCTGTACGATTCAACCCGCGCCGCCACGCGGCCACATGGATGCAAATGAACGCTCAACCCGCCGCTGCGCCCCTGTTCGGGCAAGCACCCGTTGAGTCCCTACAGGCCAAAGTGGAAGCACTTTTGCGCGCCAAGTTCCCGGAAGCTGATCTCAATCTCGAAACCGAACCCAACGGCGTCGTTCACGGCTACGTCGTCACCGATCGCTTCCGGCATTGGTTGGACCGAACGCGCGTCGGCGCCACACGCGCGCCGCTCAAGGCGTTGCCCAAAGCCGAGCGCGAATCGGTTTCGATGTTGATGGCGCTCACCCACGCAGAGTACCAGTCGATCATGGACGACCAGCGGTTTTGGTAGTCGCTGCCGTGGCCCGAACAACGCCATGTCCTACGGCCCACAAAACCCCTTGCCATCCCCAGCCACCACCCGTAGATAAGCCTGCCGCTCGTCGTTCGCCCCGACCTTGATGTGTCCAGCGGCCAACCACGTGCCATCGGCACGCGGCCGCAAAGCCGCGAGCAGCGCACCGCCTTGTGCAAACGCAGCTTCCCATTGCACGTCGCCAACCAGGCCTACGCGCGTCAGCAACGCGGCCTCGGTGCCCTTGCTGTCGTCCGCGTAACCGGCCGCGACAACTGCCGTACCCGCCAGCACTGCGGACTGCAAAAACTGGTCGCCGTCATAGGGGACCAAAATCTGGCTCACAACCGCACCGCTCGCCGACCAGCGCACGATGGCCAGGTCGGTGTTGGACCCCACCGTGCGCTGCAGCGCCGCCGCGAAGCTGCCGTCTGGCATCGCAAACACACCAATCGCCTGCGTGGAGGTGCTCGAGGCCGCGCCCAAGCTCGACACCCACAGCACGCTGCCGCCCGCGTCGAGGCGAGTGGCCAGGCCCCGTTCGTTGGCGCCATCGGTGCCGACCGCCAAGACGCCGCCGTCCGTCGTTGCGGTAGCCTCGTGCCACATACCCTGAGTCACTTTGCCATCGAGGGTCCACAGCGCCTTGCCCGCCGCGTCGTGGCCCCGCAGGCGCGACACGGTCGCACTGGCATTGACCGTATTGCCGCCCGCGACCAGGGTGCCATCGGCAAGCGCCACCAGCATCTGCCACTTCTGGTGGTAGGTTTCCGCCGGCCAAACAGTGTTGGTGACCTTGCTGGTGTTGTCGATGCGCAGCAGCAAGCCGTCGTAGCTCGGTTGCTTCAAGTCGGTGCTGGTGCTACCCCATCCGGCGGCCCACAACCCGCCGTCCATCATCGGCACCAGCGCTTGTAGCCGCGCGTGGCCGGGAGCGACGTTGAGCGCCAGCTGCGCGGTCGGCACGAGATCGGCTCCGACCTTGGCAAGCCACGGCGTTTCTTTGCCTGTACCGATTTGCGCATAGCCCGCCAACCACCATCCGCCGGCCGTGGGCACCAGCGCCTGCGGGTACTCATGCTGGGTCGCCGACCCAAAAGTCACCGCGGGCAAGGCACACGCCCCACAGTTACCGCCCAGGCACGCGGTCGCTTTGCTGCACATCTGGCCGTCGTTGGCAGCGGTCACCAGGCAACCTGCGGCAGCAGAGCATGTATCGGCTGTGCATGGATTGCCGTCGTCGCAGTTGTGCAAGAGGGCCCCGGCGCAGACGCCCTGCACGCACCGATCGGCGTCGCGACAGCGGTTCAAGTCGTCGCATGTCGTCGCTGCGCGCACGGACCGGGCGCCGAAGCTGCCATCGCACAGGCGCGGCTGGCACGGGGCGCCGTCGGCGATGGCGCCGGACTCGTAGCCGCTTTGACCCTGCGCCGGGTCGATGCGCGCCACGATGCCGCGGGTGCTGCCATCGGCGTACTTGGCGGTACCCGAGACTGCCACTTGACCGCTCGCCGTGCGCACCACTGCAAGAAGACGCTGGTTGTTGCCGCCTGCTGTGGCCAGTACGTCGGCTTCGGACCACTGTTTGACGTCGTCTGCATCGAAACCAACCGCCATCGCGGTTCCAACGGAATCCGGGCCGTCGAAGTACTTCATGCCCACAGCGACAAAGCCGCCGCCGGCAACCGGCGCTACGCCATACTGGATGCCCTGGGTCACGGGTACATTGTTATTGCCGTGAAAGCGGCTGTGGTGGCTGACCGCCTCACCGTTGGCGTCGTAGCGCACAATCAGCATGTACGGATACGGGAATCCGCCGGATCGACCCACTGCCACCACGCCGCCATCGTCCTGCCGGGCCGCGGCGAACAGCTCGTCCCAACCTTTGTCCTTGCCATTGTAACCGTTGACCTGGTCGTAATAGTACTGCAACGGCGTCGCAGCCTTGCTGAGCGCGACGCTGCCGTCTTGCTCCAGCACGGTCACCATCTCGTCCACGCCCAAGCCGGCGGTCGTATCGTCCACGGACCAGCCGACGACTACCGCGCGCGCCTTGGGCCCCCAACCAGCCAACGCGACGCCAGTAAACCAGTCCGTGTACTTGCGGCCCTGCCGGTGTTCCCAGAGCTTGTTGCCGCTGGCGTCCAGGCCGACAATCCAGCCATCGGCGCCACCTTTGCTGGCTGTGTAGCTGTAGCCCGCCGCGACCCAGCCGCCGTTGGGCAGTCCGGCGACGGCTTGCAATACGTCGTCTTCGGGGCCGCCAGTGGTCTTGTCGGCCAGGACTGCGCCCTTGGCGTCGAACAACACGGACCAGCCATCGGCATTGCCGGCGCCGGCCGAGTCGCTTTGTCCGACCGCGAGCCACGTGCCCTTTTCGCCACGCGCGACGGCCCGCAGCTTGTCGGTTCCAGGCTTGGCCAACACCTTGTCCCAGCGCGGCTTGCCGGTCGCTTCCAAGGCCCGCAGCCAGCCGTCGGCCGTGCCGTTCTGGCCCTGCTCAAAGCCCACTGCGACCACGCCGTCGCCGTCCAAGGTCGCTAGGCCCGGCAGGTCGCTGGGCGTGGCGCTCTCGGCGAGGTCTGCGAAAAACTGGCAGGGACAGCCGGCCTCGCCCGTACCGCCGTCGATGCGCAGCAGCAAGCCATCGGCAAAGTTGGCACCGGCGCCGCCATCGACCCGCGACGTACCAGCGAGCAGCGCGTCGCCAAAGGGCAGCACCACGCCGCCCTCAGCCACCTCGCTGCCGTATTCGTCGAACTCGCGCTGCCACACCATCTTGCCAGTCGGGTCGAACGCAATGGCCAAGGCATTGCTGAGGTCGTAATCACCCGCCACCCACGCTTTGTCGCCCGTGTGGTTGCGGCCACGCGTACCCAGTGCCACCACGCCACCATCGGACCGCAGGCCGACTGTGTGCAGCCGTTCGTCGCCGTCGTCGGGTGCCGTCCACTGCGTTTGCAACTGGCCCTTGCCATCCACCTGCAGCAGCCAGCCGTCGCCTGAACCCAGCGCCGTCGCCTTGTTGCGCGTACCGGCGGCCACCAGGCTGCCGTCACTGCGCCACGCAACGTCGTATAGCGCCTCGTACTGGGTGCCGCCGAACGACTTGGACCACTGCACGTTGCCGGCGAGGTCGAGGCGCGCCAGCCAGCCGTCTTGCTGCTGCGCCGGGGCCTTGGGATGCCCGCGTTGCCCAGCGACCGCGAACCCCAGGCCATCCGGAGCCAGTGCCACCGCCCACAAATGGTCCACCACCGGCGTCTGGCTGCCGGTCTCTTGGCCCAGCGTCAACGACCACACCACCTTGCCGGTCGCGTCCACCCGCGCCAGCACCGCGTCGGCGGCCCCGGCTTTGGCATTATCGATACGGCCCACCGCCAGCGCGCCGCCATCGGGCAAGGCCGCCACGTCGTCGAATTGGCCCTGGTCGGTCGCCAAGGTTCCCGCAGGCGGCGGCAGCAGCAGGTTGCCGACCGCATTGCCGGTCGCGTCGACGCGCACCAGCCACGGCCGCAGCGTTGCGCCAGCACCCTGGCCAGAACCGCACAGCCATGCACCGCCTTTGCCCGCCGCCGCGACACCCAACAGGCGGTCCGCCGCGTTGACGCCATAGAGCTTCTCTTGCTGCCACTGGCCGTTGCCCAGGTGCCACACCGCCCAGCCGGCGGTCGCCTGGGTGTTGGTCACGGCACCCGCCGCGCCCACCGCAAGCACGCGGCCGTCGTCCAAGAGTGCCGCGTCTTCGAGCTCTTCGCGCTTGCCCTTGAAGGTGTACCCACAGTTGCCGCTGTTGCTCTGCAGCGCGACGCGGCTACAACCGGTGCGAGCGATGCGCCGCCACGCCTCGCAGCCGCCGCAGCGCCCTTGCTGGCACAGGCGGCCCTCTGCGCAAGGCTTTTCAGTGGCCTGGTGCAGGCACGACACGCCGTCGCTGGCGCAGCTGTCGTCGGTGCACGGGTTGTCGTCGTCGCAGCCGCCGCCCGGTTGTCCCACGCAGGTGCCCTTGACGCACCCGTCGATGCCCGTGCAGGGGTTGCCGTCGCTGCACGCGGTGGCGTTTAGCGTCTGGTAGCTGCAGCCACTGCCTTTGTCGCACAGGTCGGCGGTGCACGCGTTGCCGTCGTTGCACGCCGCGGCTCCATTGGCACTGGCGAGGCAGCCGTCGACCACGTCGCAGTCGTCGAGCGAACAGGCGTCACCGTCATTGCACACGGTGACCTTGCCAACACAGCCCCCCTTGCTGCACACATCGGCGCTGGTGCATGGATTGCCGTCTGTACAGGCCCCGCCGTCGCCGACCGCCGCTAGCAGGCAGTTTGCGTTCTTGGGGTCGCACACGGCTTGGAGGCAAGCGCCGTCTTGTGTCGCCGGGCACACCACCACCGTGTTGGGGTTGGTCTTGCATTGGTACGGCAGTTGCGCCTTGTCGCAGTACAGCTGCCCGTTGCAGGCGTTGCCGTCGTCTTTGCTGGCGCAGTCCACATCGCTGTAGCAACCGCACAGGTCCGTTCCCGGCACGCACTTGCCCGCCGTGCAAGCGTCGCCCACCGTGCACAAGCTGCCGTCTTCGCACACGCTCTGGTCGACCACCGGCACCAAGCCGCACTTGCCGGTGCCCGGGTCGCACGCGTTGACCTGGCACTTGGGCGGCGCGCCGACCCCGCAGGTCACTACCGTCGCAGGGTTGACTTTGCACGCAAACGGCACCTTGGCCGTGTCGCAGTACAGCGTGCCATTGCACTTGTTGCCGTCTTCGAAGGGTGCGCAGTCGCCGCTGGCCTTGCACGCGCAGGTGTTGGCGCCGGCAACGCACTGACCCTTGTCGCACACATCGCCCTCGGTGCACGGGTTGCCGTCGGCGTCGCAGGGCTGGCTCTGATGGCGCGGCGTCAGCGCGCACTTGCCGGTGGCTGGGCTGCATTGGTTGGCGAGGCACGTCGTGTCGGCTGTGGTCGGGCACACCACGACCGTGTTGGGATTGACTTTGCAAGTGCCCGATCCCTTGTCGCAATAGAGGCTGCCGTTGCACGGGTTGCCGTCCTCGGCCTTGGCACAGTCGCCGTCTTGCTGGCACGGGCAGTTGTTGGGCCCGGCTTTGCAGGAGCCGCTGGCACAGACGTCGCCGACCGTGCAGGGGTTGCCGTCGGCCTCGCAGGCGCTCTGCTCGTTGACAGTAGCCGGCGCGCACAGCCCGGTGGCCTTGGCGCACAGGTTGTGCAGACAGGTCGTGTTGGCGGCGCTTGGGCAGGTCACCACTGTCGCCGGATTGACCTGGCATACATACGGCAACTTGGACTTGTCGCAGTACAGGGTGCCGTTGCACAGGTCGCCGTCGTCCTTTTTGGCGCAGTCGCTGCTGGCGTTGCACGGACAAAGGTTGGTCTTGGCGACACAGTCGCCGGCCTGGCAGGCATCGTCTGGCGTGCAGGCGTTGCCGTCGTCGCACGCGGTGCCGTCCTTGGCGAGCACCACTGCGCACTTGCCGGTGGCGGGGCTGCACAGGTTTTGGTGGCAAACGGTGTCGTTTGCGCTTGGGCACACCACCACCGTTGCCGGATTGACCTGGCACAAATGCGGCGCCACGGTCTTGTTGCAAAACAGCGTGCCGTTGCACAGGTTGCCGTCTTCGGCCTTGGCGCAGTCGCCGTCGCTCTGGCAGCCGCACACATTGGGTCCGCCCTTGCACACGCCGCCCTTGCAGGTGTCCGAGGCGGTGCAAAAGTCGTCGTCCTTGCACGGGCCGCCTTCGTTGATGGGCGTCGGCTGGCACACGCCAGTTTGGGCGTTGCATTGGTTGTGCATGCACGCCGTATCGTTGGTCGTTGCGCACTGCACGACCGTGCCAGGGTTGGTCTTGCAGGTCCACGGCAGCTCGCCCTTGTCGCAATAGGGCACGCCGTTGCACAGGTTGCCGTCGTCTTTGCAGTCGCTGGCCGTCAGGCACTGGCAGGTGCTGGGCCCCGCAATGCACTTGCCGCTGTCGCACGCGTCGCCCTGGGTGCAGAGCTTGCCGTCTTCGCACGGGCCGCCCTGGTTGGTCGGTGTCGCGTCGCAAGCGCCTGTCGTCGGGTTGCACAGGTTGACAAGGCACGGGCTGCCGGTCGGTGGACACACCACCGCGCTACTGGCTTTCGGTGTGCACACACTCGGCGTCTTGGTCTTGTCGCAAGCGTAGCTGCCGTTGCACAGGTTGGTGTCGTCCAGAAAGGCGCAGTCGCTGTCAGCCGTGCAGCCGCAGGCCGCTTTGCCGGGTACGCAGGCGCCGCCTTTGCACAAGTCGCCGACGGTGCAGGTCTGGCCGTCGCTGCATGCGGTGTTGTCGAGCGCCTGGACGAGTTTGCAGGTGTGGACAGACACCTCGCAGCGCGCTTCGCTGCACGGGATGCCGGGGTCGGGACAGTCCGCGTTGGTGGTGCACGGCGTTCCAGGTGCCACGATGTCGGCCGGGGCGGTATCGACAGGCTCAGAGTCCTTGGCAGCGTCCGGGCTGTCCTCTGGCGCGAGGTCGGCTGTGGTTTCCGCACTGGCGTCAGGGGCGACGATGACATCGAGTTGCGGGGCGACCCCCGGGTCGCTGGTCGCGTCGGCCACGGCGGCAGTGTCGGCGGTTGGGCCTGCGGGCGGTTTGTCGTTGGTGCAGGAGCACAGCGCGAGGCAGGCGAGCACCGGCCACAGCATCGCAACAGCCGATTGCAGCAGGCCAGGGTCAGCCGCTGCGCGGACAGGGACAGGGACAGGAACAGGCGCAGGGACAGGGACAGGCATAGCAACGGACCGCATGCTTACCCCCCAGCCACATCCAGCCCACAGCCGCGCAGTTCCGCGCCCGGCAGCCGGCCGTGCAGCGTCAGGTTGCCTTGCGCATCGAGCGCGCCAAGGTCGCCGGTCTGGATGAACGCGCAGGTATCGACGTTGGCGAGGTCGAGGTGCGCGACCAGCCCCACCTCGCCCGGCTCGCAGGCTACTACAGGCGGCGCGCCCACCTGCACGCGACAGACGCGGCTGCGCAGCCACGGCGGGGCGCAGTACGTGCGGCCCGCGGCGCCGGCGTCCCGCCACACCGGCTCATAGCGCTGTGAGGCCAGTTCGGTCATGCCGAATTCGCCCACTATCGCGTGCGCTGGCAGGCCGAGCCTGCGCTGCAACTCTGCGCGTTGCGCGTTGCGATCCACATCCAGGTTGCGGCCCTTGGGGCCACCGGTGTCCATCAGTCGAGAGCCAGGCGGCAACGCCACCGACCAGTCCGCTGGCAGGGCAGTGAGCACCGTCTGCAGCGCCACCGACGTTGCCGTCACCAGGACCGGCACCTGGTTCGCCGCCGCATGACCGCAGTGGTCTGCGAAGGCAGCCACGTCGGGGCGCATCTCGGCATCCAGCAACCACGCAACGCAGGGCGCGTCGCCGCACAGGTCCGCGACCATGTGGCCAAGCGAACTGTGCGGCCGCACTGTCGGATTCGGCACAAGGTTCAGCCACCGCAGCGTCGCGCGTTCCGCCGCGCTGGCGACAAAGGGACCAAACGCTGCCCGCGCCGCTCGGTGATACAAGTCCGTGTCCGCCAAATACGCCCGGCCTGGCGCGCCCGAAGTGGTCCCGCTGGTCTCAAAGGTCACCGCAGGCTTGGTTGTCGCCTCAGCGGTCGCTATCGGCAGCAGCTTCCACAGGTCGGCCGGCGCAAACGGAATGTGCTGCCAATGGGTGACCGCGCCAGGATCGACGCCGCGCGACGCGCACAGGGCCGCGTAGGGCGCGATGTGCGCCACTTGAAAACGAAACAGGCGGAGAAAAAGCGCGTCGATTTCGGGCGCTGTGACCAAGGCGCCTGCGGACCAGCGGTCGATGACCTGGGCAACGTCGCGGCGCAGCGTGTGGGCGGTGTCGGTCACGGGATCAGGCGTCCAAAGCCGCAGCCGCCGCGTCAACCACCGCCGCGCGCTGCGCATCGCTGAGCACGACTGGCGGCGTCAACTGCACCACCTCGCCGCCCGCGCCCGCCGGCAGCAGCACCACGCCCCGACGCAGCGCACCGACCACCAATTGCCACGCCCGCGACTTTGCCGAAACGCCGGCGTAATCGCGCAACTCAATGCCTATCATAAGCCCGGCGCCGCGAATCTCGCGCACGGCCGGATGGGCGCCAATCGCCTCGTGCAAGGCCGCGATCCACCGTTCGCCTGCCCGCTGCGCCAGCGCCGGCACATCGTCGGCCACCACGACCCGCAACGCCGCCGTCGCCGCCGCGCAAGCCACCGGGTGACCCAGAAACGTCGACGTGTGCAGCGCTTCCCCCTGGCTCGGACCCCACGCTGCCATGACTTCGGGCCGACCCACGCACGCCGCAATCGGCATGCCGCCACCCAGCGCCTTGCCGATGCACAGCAAGTCGGGCACGACACCTTCGCGCTGGCAGGCCCAAACGGCGCCAGTTCGACCCAGCCCGGTGAAAATCTCGTCGGCAATCAGCAACACGCCGCGGTCGCTGCACAACTGGCGCAGTGCGCTCACAAAGCCCGGCGGTGGAATCACCGTTCCCGCCCGACCCTGCACCGGCTCCAGCAGCAGCGCGCCGATCGGCATGCCGCCCGCGCTCGGGTGGGTCAACAGTTCGTCGATGCGACCCAGCACATGGGCGGCGACATCGCCCGCTACCACCCCCACTGGCGGCCGGTCAGCGCGCGGAAACGGCACCCACGCCACATTGCGCGCCAGCTGCGTCCAAAACGGCGTGCGAAAGTCGCGGCGGCTGGTGGCGTCGAGCGCGCCGTGCCCCAAGCCGTGGTAGGCGCCGTGGAACGCAATCACCCCAGGCTTGCCGCTGACTAGAAGCGCGGTCTTGAGCGCAACCTCGACGGCCTCAGACCCGCCAGTGCACAGAACCGCGCCGCCAAGGCCCGGCGGCACGACCCGCTGCAGCGCTTCCAGCAGTTCCACTTTGGCTTGCGCGGGGTGCACATCGCCCATGGCGTGCAGCAAAGTCGCGGCCTGGCGCTGCACTGCGGCTACCACCGCCGGGTGACCATGACCGATGAGCGCGACGCCAAACGCGCTGGTGGCATCGACGTACACGTTGCCGTCGGCGTCCTGCACCGCGCCGCCGCGGGCGGCCGTCCAAACGACCGGAAAGTCGTCGCCGATGGCGGTGACGTTGGCCGATTCGACAGCGCGCAGACGATTCAGCCAGGCGAGGCTGGCCGGACCAGGGATGGGCGTGCGCAAGCTGGGCAGCGCGTTGGGGTCGAGGTCGGTCACGGGCGGGCAACGCGCCGGCGGGCGCGACGGCGTTGTAGCACTTGGCGGGCGGGGTGTCAGCGGCTTGACGCGAACAACCACCATTGGGTGCGGACAGGCTTTCATGCCTGTCCGGTATGCCCAGGACCAGTCACGAACGAGTGCGATCCATACCAGTGACCCGCCCGCTGCCGTGGCAGCGTTCGGGCTTCGCGTGGGACTGAAGTCCCCCGCGACGTTCGAGAAGTCTGCAAGCAGACTCAGCTGCAGGACATGGGGTGCATCACTGGTAAGCGCTAGAACGCTCTGTCTTTCAGCCCCGAAGGGGCTTCTTGACCATCGCGGGGGACTTCAGTCCCACGCTGGCCGCTGCCACGGCCGGCCTCGCGACTACCGGGGCGAAATCGGCCAAACCGTAAGAAAATGGAAGTGCGCTGCCCTTGCGGCAGGATGGAGGTCCCAAACCGTCCCGCAGACCTTCCGCGGGGCCAAACCGCCACAAAGGAAGCGCTCAATGGAAAGCACGCCGGCAATCGAAGGCCGCGTCGAGAAGCTCACGCGTAATCGCCTGGAACGCCTCGCTGCGTTGACTCCGCAACTCGTCGTCGAACCCCGCGATCCTCGTGGCGTGCGTCATCCGCTGCCGGACCTCGCGGTCGGGATGGTCGCCGCGGCGCTGAAGGGCGGTTCCGCGATTCGCCACGTGGAGAAGTTCACCTCTTCGATTCGGCTTGGCTATCGCGGCAAGGGTATCAGCGATGGCGCGCTGACCCATTTGCTCGCGCGTGCGCCGGCTGACCTCTTCAAGGCGTTGCTGGTGCAAGCCGTCAAGGACGGCAAGCGCCGCAATGAACTCGCGCCGGATGGCTTGGCGCAGCACTGGACCACTATCGACGGCAAATACAGTGTCTACGACCATCACTGCGGCGGCCTCGGCCAGAAGTTTGAGGGCGACGGCAAAGTCTGGTGGCGGCTGGGCACGCTGCGCGCGATGCTGGTGTCTGCGAAGGGTCGTACGATGCTGGGCCTTCGGGCGATGCCGCCGGCCCGGGCAGAGGCGACTGCAGCGGTCGAGGACAAGCTCAAACATACTGGCGAGACCACCAACCTGTTGCCGTTCGTGCAGGATCTGCGCAGGTCGTACGGCGACTTGTGCGAAAACTTCACCGTTGACGCGGGCTTGTGGTCCAA
>SXRM01000123.1 GCA_005792545.1 Pseudomonadota bacterium
GCACAGGTGCACACAGCGCCAGAGGCCAGCGCCAGCTCGGTAACTACAGCGCAGCCCGACTCCACTGGCGACCGGACTGGCATCCCATCGCTTCGTGGTTATGAATACACCCTCTCAGAGGGTGTGGCTAAATCACGCCTGCGGCGAGGTCGAAGAGCCTGCAGGCAGATCGCGAGCGCGCGCGGAGCGACCGACCGAGGCGCACTTGAAGTGCGCCGACCGAGGGAGTGAGGACGTAAGCCGCGAGATGTCCAGGATCTTTGGCCGTAGCTGGGTGGGATTTTGGCCACACCCTCTCAGCGCCACGCCTGCCAGCCGGCCAAGAACGCCACGTAGAAGCCGGCATAGACCGCAGCGGCGAGGCCTGCATAAGCCAGCGGCCCGCGCCACGTCCGCGCCGTCTACTCACCGGCAGGTCGCTCCAAGCGATCGGGCGCGACCAACCAGCGCCACACCGCCCATGCCAGCAGTACGCCAGCGACGCCGTCGGCGATGAAGTGCTGCTTCATGGTCAGGATCGACACCGCAATGCCCACCACCAGCGGCAGCGCCACCCAGCCCCACAGCGGACGCGCGCTGCCGGCGCACAGCATCGACAACGTCGCGAATGCCAAGTGCAGCGACGGAAAGCAGTTGGTTGGCGGATCGACCGCGTACGTGGTGCGCACGCCCCACTGGGCGAACCGGGTCACATCCAGGCCGCTGACGTCGGCACGCAAGTCAACCGCAGTGACGGGAAACGCAAGGTAGATTGCAAACGACAACGCCAGCAGGGCCGCGTTGGCCTTGGCGACACGCAGGAACAGCCGCCCGCTGCGAATCGCGAACAGCGGATATAGCGAGGACGAGTACACCATGCTGTATGCAAAGATGGCGGCGGGCAGCAGCGGAATGGCGCGGTCGAGCGGCGTGGCGAGCGATACCGCGCGGCGCGGATCGACCCAGTTGCCAATTGCGTGGTAGCCGAACGCCATCACCGCGACAATGGTCAACACGATGGCCACGGCGCGCCAGCCGAGGGCACGCAGGCCATCGGACTCGGGCGGCAGTGCGGCGGCGGCTTGCTGCATGGAGCGCGGTTGTGCCGGTTTGGGCGGCGGGCGTCAAGGCTGTTGGTGGATGCGGCCCTGCTGCGCCTTGTGGACGGCGGAACCGGCTAATAGACTGCGCCATTGCGCCACCCGGGCGCGGCGTTCAGGCGATGCAGGTCGCAGGTCTTCCCACAGCTTTGGCTGCTCACCGCCAACGAGCGGCGCCGCGCGCGCGACTTGCTTGTTGGGTTGGCCTGGCGTGTGTGCTCAGCGTTGCGGCTTGCGGCGAAACACCGACGGCAACGAAGCACGCAGACGGCAAAGCGCCAGCATCGACTGACGCGCTCGCCGACAGTGGCGCGACCGCCGACCCAGCCGTAGCGGAGCCCGAAGCGCAGCAACAGGCCGATGAAAGCACTGCCGAAGCCGCGTCTGACCTGGACGCGCAGGCTAGCGGCGACGCCGATGCCTCCGCCTGTGCCGCATCGGATGGTGTTGACGCGGAGGCCGCCACGGAAACCGAGTCCGACACCGGCGCAGATAGCGGGCCGGAGGCGGTTGAATCTGGCGAAGCCCTTGTCGCGGCGGACCTCGCGGATGCCTCAGAACTGCCACCGCCCGATACAGAGCCCGAAGCGGACGCGGAACCGCCCAGCGATGCCAAGCCTGAGACTGCCCCCAAGCCCTGCACGCCCACCAACTGCGACGACGGGCAGCCGTGTACCGACGACCAGTGCGATGCAACGAGCGGTGCGTGTGTTCACGTGCCCGTGACTGGTCCATGCGCGGCCGGAGCGGGCGTCTGCACTGCCGGCAAGTGTTGCATGCCGACGTGTACCGCGGGTCCGTGCAGCGCCAACGGCTGCGGCGGCCAGTGTGCTTGCCCAGCCGCTCAGGTCTGCCACGCCGGCGCATGCATCGCCGATCCCGAGTGGAGCGACTGGCCGGCGCCGCCCGACGCGCCCACCGCCTACACCGCGACCGATGATGTCGTGGTCGACAACCTGACCAAGCTGACCTGGCAGCGCGCGCAGATGCCGAATACCCTGATTTGGGCAGAAGCGACCGCGGCTTGTGACGCGCTGATGCTGGGCGGCTACAGCGACTGGCGCTTGCCCACAGCAACGGAACTGTTCTCCATCGTCGACCTGACCCGGCTGTCGCCGGCCATCGAGCCGAACGCATTTCCCGGGACGACTGCCGCGCCGTTCTGGTCGGCTTCGCCACACGCCAAGTCGGCCAACGTGGCGTGGGCGGTCGATTTTGCCAATGGCCGCATCGACTTTGGCCCGTACGCGACGTGGCAGGCGCGGCGCGTGCGTTGCGTGCGCTCGCCTGTCAAGCTGCCCGGAGGCAAAGGATGACCCTGCGCAAAGCATTTGCGATCGGTGCCGTGGCGGCGGCCACTGGCTTGCTTGGGCCGGAGGCAAGTATCGCCAAGGCACCGCCCGGCCGCTATACCGTGGATGCCGATACCGCGCTCGACACGGTGACTGGGCTGCGCTGGCAGCGCGCGACGCCGGTCGGCAAGGTCAACGCGGCGGGCGCCAAGGCGTATTGCGAAGCGCTGGCGCTCGGTGGCTACGGCAATGGTTGGCGGCTGCCGGCCTTGCGTGAACTGGTCAGCCTGGTCGACCGCCGCGCCGCGCTGCCGGCCATCGACACCGAGACGTTTGCGGGCACCAAGAACGACATGTACTGGTCAACCACGCCGCATGCGGGCAAAGAGGGGCTGGTGTGGGGCCTCGCCTTCAACCACGGCGACAGCTACTTTCAGCAGCCAACCTACCAGGCGTGGGTGCGCTGCGTGCGTTGACGGGCCGGGTCCAAGCGACGTTGACGCGGCCGAGTCGCCAGTACGCGGCCGTTCAGGGCGCCGAACAGGCCTGCCAGGGCGCAGCGCAGTTGATGTCGCGGCAGGCCAGCTCGCAAGGTTTGCCCAGGCAGGACTTGCAGTTGGCGACCATGCAGCCTTCAAACTTGAGCCAGTTGCTGCCCTGCCCTGGCCCCGCCTTTTCGAGGCATTCGAGCGCGCAGGCCGAACCGGGATTGGTGGCGGCACACTTGCCAATGCACGCGGCGACGGCGGCGCATCCGGCAGTGCCGGAGCCGGGCACGCATGCCAGCAACGGCCCGGCGCAGTCGTTTGCAGCCGCGCCGGCAGAGAGCAAGCACTTGAAAAGCGGAGTAAAGCTCTGTTGCCCTGCCGGCGAGGCCTTGGCAAAGCAAGCGCCGAGGCAGTTTTCTTCGCCGCCCGAACCGCTCTGCATGCAGCCATCGGCGCAACCGGCAACCTGCAGGCACGAACCCGTGCCTGAGACGCCGCCGCTCATGCACTTGAGCATCTGCTGGGTGCAGCCGACCACCAACCCCTTGCCGCCGTTGGCGATCGAGCACTCAATCATCGCCATCAAGTCCACGATGGCGGCCGACGACGCCTTGCGGGCGCAGGTGGTGACGCACGCGTCGTCGGTGGTGGCGCAGCTATCGTAGATGCAGCTATAGACCTCGCCGCACTTGGCGCCGCCCGTCTGGCCCTCCGCCATGCACAGAATCTTGCTGAACAGAAACATGTCGTTGGCGCACGCCTGCGCGCACGCGGCGGGCTTGTTCGCGCACTTGAACTGGCAGCCCTGGATGCCCTTGGCGGCCTTGGACCAGCTTGCCAGAGCGGCAGCGGACGCATCCGCTTCGCAATCAGCGGCGCAGTAGTCCGCCCACGCTGGACTGCACGCGCTTTGCACGCACGCCAATAGGCCGGTGCAGGTCGCGTACTTCGGGACGGCGACATCGGTGGCGGGCGAGATCTCAGCGGCGACCTCGACCGCATCGCTCGAAGACACCTCGGCCGTCGCAGGCGTGGCGGCGTCGGTCAATGCGCTGGCGTCTCCGCCAATATCGGTTGCAACCACTTCGGGTCCGCCGCCATCGACCGCGTCGCTGGGGCTGTCCGTGAGACCGGCGTCGCCAGTCGGTGCGAGGTCGGCCATCGCCCCATCCCCGGAAATGCCATCGGCGGAGGCGTCGGGCCCGTCACCCATGCGCGGCGCTGTCTCGTGCACCCCCTCGACGAGGTCAGCGTCTGCGGTTTGCGCTTGAGCTGCGTCCACTGCGCCAGGCGGCGGCTTGGACATCGGCGCGGTCGGTTCCGCGCAGGCGACGGCAACGCATGCCAGCGCGGTGGCTACGTGCGCCATTGCCCAACAAACCCCGCTGGTATCGCTTCTGCCAGAGCCGGGCACGCGTTCCGCCGCGCGGCCATCTGCCGCTGGCTCATGGTACACCGCGAGGGCCGGGTCGCAATGGTTGCCAGTTGCCGGGTGCACTTCGACCGCTACCGCATGGGAACCGAGGGCGCGGCGGTCTCTTGGTGGACCTCCGGCTCCGCGCCGCGCGACCACTGCCGCAGCAGCGCCGCGCGCCGATCGGGCTGCAGGTTGGCGCGCGTCACGTCGCCGCCGTAGTGGCGCACCACCCGCGGGTCCATCACCGCAAACCACAGTGGCGGTAGCAGCGCCAGCATCAGCATGCCAGCATAGCCCGTGGGCAGCTGCGGCGAGGCGTCAAAGTGGCGCAGCGTCTGAAAGCGCCGCGCCGGCCACGCATGGTGGTCCGAATGGCGCTCCAGGTTGTAAAGCAGCAGGTTCGACGCGAGCTGATTGGCGTTCCAGCTGTGCTCGGGCTGGCACACAACGTAGCGACCATCGGCCCGCTGTTGGCGCAGCAAGCCATAGTGCTCGATGTAGTTGA
>SXRM01000124.1 GCA_005792545.1 Pseudomonadota bacterium
GCCCAGACTGCCTTCAAAGTGTCTGTAAATCAGCGGCCTTACATGACGACCACACATAACCGAACAGGCATGTCGCCAACCAGTTGATTCTGCTAGCTATGCCTTCGTGGTCAAGCGCACTCTCTGCGATCTGCGCCCTTGGCCCTGCGCCGTCTTCGCAACGTACCGCAGTTGTTGCATGGTTAGCGTCTTGTGCTCGCAGCGAATCGCACAAAGTTCGCTGTCCGCCACCGCTACGGCCGTGCAGGTGTACGCCTCGCCAAAGCACGCTTCGCTGCCAATCATCTCGCCAGGGCCAACCAGGTCCAGCAGAAACTCACGCCCGCTATTGTCATAGGCGACCAGCTTGACGAGGCCAGACTGCACAATCCAAGCCATGCCTGCGGCCTCGCCTGCCGCAAAGACCGGGTTCCTGGCCATCACGACTCGGGCAGGCGCGAAAACGCATTGCTGGCAGTCGCAGCCAAACACCGAGCTACAAGGTGGCGGAACGCTATGCATTGTTGTCACGGTCGGGGTCTGACAGCCGCCGCGGGGACTGCGGCGAACTGTCCCATTGTGCACATGCGGCGGCTGGGAGCATTGACGCCTGTCAAGGGCGACCGCCTGAAAGTGGCGGACGTCCGTCACGATGGAATCACGGCCACTTGTCGTGTTTTTCCGACAATGACAGCAAGGGCCGCGACCGTGAGGGCGCGTGCTGCTGGCGCGGTTCTGTGGCTGTAACCTCGCCTGTCAGCACGTCGGTGACGATCTAGCCGAACGTGGTGGCCGGCGCTGGCGACCTCAAGCGCTCGCGCCAAACAGCCCGCGACCAGGTGCTGTGGCCAGCGACCGTGCGCCAGTGCATGGCCCTATGCCTGACTTTGCCCTGATGTTGACTGGCAAGCCAGCTGAGCCTGGCCCCAGCCAGAAGGCACAGCTGACCTTGCGCGCGCGGCCCAGGTAACCAGTAACGCGTTGCCGCCTTGGTTTGTGCCTCGATGACGGCGACAATCTGACCGCGGGTGGGCAAACCGCGCCACCCCAGGCGACGCGGCCCCGTGTGATGCGCCAAAGCGTTCCTTGCGCTCACCACCGCCAGGCAGATGGAACTTACCGGCGGACCAGCAGCGCTCTGGGCATGGCAGGCTTGTTGCCTCGCCGACACGGCGCGCGGGCTGCCACGCGAATTTACTTACCCACCAACCCCACCACCTTGCCGCCCTCGCCCGTCAGGACGAACGCCGCCCACCAGTACGGATGCGCCGGATTGATTGCGGCGACCTCGCTGGCTGGCTCGGCGCCCACTACTTCTGCGCTGCGCTGTCCCACCGCAGTCGCGGCTTTGGTCCCGCCGCGCCGCTGGTTGAGCAACGCGAGCTGCGCCTGCCGCAAAGCCGTCGCGCGTGGCGTACCCTTGGCAAGAGCGCCATAGAAAGCGACCATCAATTGCCGGGTCGCTTCGTCGTCCACCGTCCACAGGCTCATCACCACGCTCTGCGCTCCAGCCAGGTGCAACGCACGCTGCAAGCCATAGACGCCGTCGCCGCGGTACTGCACGCCCAGGCCGGTCTCGCAGGCGCTCAGCGTCACCAGTTGCGTGCCGTGCAGGTCGAGGTTGGCGACGTCGAGCGCGGTCAGCTTGCCGGGGCCGGCGTTCGCGCCCGCCAGCGCGATGCCGCTGCCCAGCAGTGGGTTGTCGAAGGTCTGACCCAAGCTGAACCAACCGTGGGTCGCGAGGTGGACTGCCGCCGGGCCGCGCGCCGCCTCGAGCGCTGCACGCGACGCCGCCAGGCCGACGTGAAGCATGGCGCCAGCGCCCAACAATTCAGCAATGGCTTTGCCCTCCTGGCGGGCACCGGGCAGTTGGCCGAGCGCACCTGGTCCGAACTCGGGATCGGCAAACAGCAAAGGCGGCTGGCGCGGTGTACGGACCGATGGCGCAAGCAGGTCGCGGCCGCTGCCCAGCCACACCACGGCGCCGGTCTCGACCAGGTAGCGAGCGCTGCCGTTGGCGGTCTGACCCACAGGCAACGCGCCAAACGGGACTTTGGCCAGCGCGCCGTCTGGCACGACGAAAAACTGGTCTGCGCCCTGCAAGGCTGGGCTGAGCGGCGCCCACGCCAACTGCGCGACCTTTGCGCCCGCCGCGTCGACGTCAGACACGCGCGGGTTGCGGAGCTTGTCTGCCCAGGCACCCACCGCCTCCGACAGTTCCTGCTCAGCGCCAATGGCGCGCCACACGGGGGGCTTGCCGCGCCGCAAGACTACCGCCGCAAGCGACGGCGGACCGGCCGGCCGCAACTGACCCGCCACCGCCAGTGCGGGCCGATACGACCAGTACTCGACCAGCGCCGCCCCTGGCGGCAATGCCGCCTGCACACCAGCGACCGTCACCGTTCGCCGCTCAGAGGGGATGGCGCCGGCGCTTTCGGCGGCTTTGGCTTCCAACTCGGCGAGGCGGGCTTTGACCTCTTGCACCTGCGCGTACCAGGACGGCTGGGCCAGCGGCTCCTTGGCCGCCACCAGTGCAGCGAGGCGACGGCGGGTGGCGGCAAGGTCGTCGAGCAGCGCCGCGTCGGCGGCGGACAGGGAATAGCGCAGGCCGCGCAGGGTGCCCGCCATCGCCTCAAGCAACCGACCGCGTCGGCGCAGTACGGTCTGTGCGGCCAGTTCGGCCGCAGCAGGCGCCTGTTCGCCAAACTGGACAGCCAGGTGTACCGCCCAGGCGGTGCTATTTTCCAGGTCGAGGATGAGCCGACGCCGATCCGACTCGCTGCCGGCCGCGAGCCCGGCCGTGAGTTCTTCCTCTTGCTGCCGCAGCGCGCGCTCGGCTGGGGAGACCGCCGCAGCGGGCTTGCCGAGCAATACGAGCAACCGACTCTTGCGCAGCAGATCGGCAGTGTCGTCCATGAAACTGGTCATGCGCCCGGCCCGATCGGCCAGCGCAAGCTCGGTCTCGCGCAACGACTCTTCCGATCGACCCAGGCGGTCCAGGGCCGCCGCCAAAGCAGAGTGCAGGTCGGCCGTAAAAATGCGAATGTCGCCCGTGATGGTGGCGGCCTGGCCAAGGGCTTCGCGCACCATCCGCTCTGACTCTGCGGCCCGGTCGGCCGCCAGCAGCAGACCTGCCAGCGCGCAGCGGGCGGCCAGGGTCAGCACGTGGCGGCTACCGTTCTTGCCTTGCAGGATCTCTACCACCTTGGACTGAGCAGCCATGGCGTCCGCGGCGCGTCCGGCCCGCTCGTAGCACCGCGCCAGCACGGCGAGCGCCATGTGCCCGAACGGACGACTGGCAGCGCGCTCACGCTCCATCACCGCGACGGCCTGACTGGCTGCGCCGATGGCTTCATTGACCATGCCCCGGCTCAACAACACTTTGGCCTCGGTAACCTGGCAATCGGCCAACTGCATCTGTGCTTGCGGCAGCCATTGCAGCAGCTGCAGCGCAGCGCGCACGGCCTGCAAAGCCTGCGCGGAGTCGCCGCGCGCTGCTCGAATCTGGGCTTTGGTATTGAGCAGTTCCGCCACGATGATGCGCTGCGAGGGCACGGTTGGCGCCGGCCCAAGCAAGCGCAGTACCTGCTCAACCTCGTCCTCGGCTTGCGCCAACCGCCCAACGAGCGCCAGTGCCTTGGCGTAGCCAGACCTGGCCATCGGCAACAGCGGTGCGGCCTGCGGCGGCGCGGTCGGCCCCTGCAGCCAGGCGACCAGTCGCGCGAGATAGGTCACCGCCTCTTCAAGATCTGTGCCGCGGCGAATCGTGACCTGACCGAGCAGTACCAGCACCTGGGCCGTTTGGATGTCGGCGCCGGGCAGCGCGTCGCACAAGCGCAAGGCCTCGCGCGCGAACTTCCAAGCGCCCTCGAGGTCGTCAAGGGTGTACAGCGTCTCGGCCAGTTCATAGGTAGCAACCGCGTGCAGCAGCGGCTTGCCGGCGGTGGCAGTGACATCGACCAGACGCAGGCCAAAAGCCTTGGCGGCCGGCAGCTTGCCCAGCTTTCGCGCGGACCGGGCGCTCAGGCGCAGCAACGGCACAAACGCCAGGTGCCCCTTGGGCAGCCCGGACTCGGCCTTGGCCAGGGCCTGCGCCACCAGAACCTCTGCCGTGCTCCAATCGCCGCGCTCGCTGGCGGCCTCGGCTTGCAGGTAGAGTGCAGAGACCTCATCAATCGGCGCGGCGACAGGCGTCTGCGCTGTAGCCGACCGCGGGATGACCGCAATGGAGGCGATACACGCCCAGGCGACGACGGTGTGCAGGATGCGAAGGGTCATGCCGGGCTCCGAGCGGGCCGGCATCTTGGGGCTTGTTGGCAGATCCGGCAACTGGATGCGGTGGGTGCAGTGTGGTCCAGATCGAGTGGCCGTTGACACCCTGTGTGCCCCCCGCACCACCATTGACGCTGTCCGCGCCCACGCTCAGACTCCCTCACTGCCACGCGGTTCGCGGGCGCCGCGGCGGGCAAAGCGAGGTACGTCGTGCGTTGGGCCAGTATCTGCGGAGCGCTGAGTGCCTGGGTCCTGTTTTCCGCTTGCGGCGACGCGACCCCAGTGCCAGGCAACAGCACGACTTCGGCCGCCGATGCCGCGACCGCGAAGGCGGACGCCGTGGTTGGCAATGCGGATGCCCTGACGCAAGCCAGCGATGCCGAAGCCGTTGTCGACACGTCTGAAACCAGTAGTCAAGACGCTGTGCTGGTTGTCGCGGACGCCGCGCTGCCCGCCGGCTGCACCGGCACCGCCGACGGCACGCCCTGTGACGACGGCGACCCGTGTACGCAGGGCAGCTACTGTGCCTCGGGCACTTGCACCGGCGGGCTGCAGCTGTGTGCCTGCAAGACCAACGGCGACTGCATCAAGCCTGGCAGCGACGCCTGCGCGGGCCAGCCCTATTGCGATCTCGCGGTCTTTCCCTACCAGTGCACACTCGCCACCGGGCCGGTGAACTGCCCGCCCACCAGCAACCCCTGCACCAAGTCCGGGTGCAACCCAGCCAACGGCGCGTGCGAGACACTGCAGGCCCCCGACGGCACCGCATGCCCGAGTCTGGATCCGTGCGCCGTCAACCCGGTGTGCCAGGGCGGGTCCTGCAAGGCGCTCGCCAGTTGGTGCCAGTGCAGCAAAGACAGCGACTGCGCGGGCCTGAACGATGCCAACGCCTGCCTGGGCAAGCATTACTGTGAAAAGTCCCAGTTCCCGTGGTTGTGCAAGGTCAACCCCGTCACTGTTGTGGTGTGTCCGCCGAGCGCCGATCCTTGCAAACTCAACGCCTGCAACCCCAAGACCGCGATGTGCGCGACAGCAAGCGCCGCTGACGGCACGCTGTGCGACGACGGAAAGACCGCCACTGTCGGTGATACCTGCCAAAAAGGCGCCTGCATCAGCGGCACCGACACCGCCCTGTGCGGCGCAGACACCGACTGCAAAGACGACGGCGACCTGTGCAACGGCGTGCTGTTCTGCAACAAGGCCAACAAAGCCTGCGAGCTCAATCCGGCCACCGTCGTGAGCTGCCCTACCGCCAGCGACACGGCCTGCATCAAGAACAAGTGCCAGAAATCGAGCGGTCTCTGTGCCCCGACCGCGGTGACGCCCGGCACCCCTTGCGACGACGGCGATGGCTGCACCACCGGCGACATCTGCGTGGCCGGCGCCTGCAAGCCCGGCACCAACACCTGTCCGTGCAAGTCCGACGCCGAATGCGCGGGCAAGGACGACGGAAACGTGTGCAATGGGACGCTTTTCTGCAACTTCCAGTCCGGCGCCTGCCAGTGGAACCCGGCCAGTGTCGTGACCTGCCCGTCCGTCAAGGACACCGCTTGCACCAAGGCCAAGTGCTTGCCCGAGACAGGCAAATGCGCGCCTGCACCGGTCGCCGACAACAGCCCCTGCGACGACGGCAGCAAATGCACCGATGGCGATAGCTGCAAGGCCGGCCAGTGTGCACCTGGCACCTTTATCTGCGCCTGCAAAGAAGACGCCGATTGCATGGCAGAGGAAGACGGCAACCTGTGCAACGGCACGCTGTATTGCGACAAGGGCGCGCTGCCGGCCAAGTGCAAAGTCAACCCGGGCACGGTGGTCGGTTGTTCGGCGAGCGGCGATACGGCGTGTCTCAAGGCCGCGTGCAACCCTGCGACCGGCAAGTGCGGCCCAACGCCGGTCGCCGACTTCGCCGCGTGCGAAGACGGTCTGCCGTGCACCAAGAACGACGCGTGCCTGTTTGGCAAGTGTCAGCCCGGCGACTACGTGTGCGAGTGCAACAGCGCGGCCGATTGCCTCAAGAAAGACGACGGCGACCTGTGCAATGGCGTGTGGTACTGCGACAAGACCGGAGTCGCGCCAGTTTGCGCAGAGAACGCGGCGAGCGCCGTGTTCTGCCCCAAGACCAACGACGGCGACGGCAGCAAGAACGCCTGCGACCCCAAGACCGGCCAGTGCTTGTTGAAACCGGCGACCGACGGCACAGCGTGCAGCGACGGCAGCAAGTGCACCCAGGCCGCGGCGTGCAAGTCCGGCGCCTGCAAGTCCACCGCCAGCGTCAATTGCGACGACGGAGATGTGTGCACAGCCGACAGTTGCGACCCAGCGGCGGGCTGCGTGCACAAAGGCGCCAACTGCGCCGACGGCAATCCATGCTCGGTCGACAGTTGCGACCCCAAGACCGGGCAGTGCGCGTTTGCGACCGCGCCGCTCGAGGGCAAAGCGTGCAATGCCGACGACGACGGCTGCACGGCCGGCGATCTGTGCAACAAGGGCGTATGCAAAAAAGGCGTGGCAGTCATCTGCAAAGTCGCGGTCGCTGCCTGTGAACAGGTGGCGTGCAGTTCGACCGGCGCGCAGTCGTTTGCGTGCGTGGTGTCGGCGGCGGGTGATGGCGCGCCGTGCGAAAGCAGCGACGGGTGCTTGCTGGGTGCCGCGTGCCTGAGCGGTGTGTGTGCGCCGGGCAAGCAGGAGAAACTGTTTGCAGTGACGCACCCCGGCCCGGTCGGTCACTTAGAGCTGCGCGCAGTCGCCGTGCACCCGGACGGTGGCTACGTGGCTGCGGGCCGGCGACCGCTGCCGTTGTCGGGGCAGGTAACGGCGACCGCGTGGCATGTCGAGCGCATGGACGCCGCCGGTGGCGTGCAATGGCAAGCGGCGTTGCCGGCGGGTACAGCCGAGGCCTCGGTGGGCGTGGCTGGAGTAGACGTGCAAGGCGACGGCCAGATCGTTGTCGCGGGGACCGTGCGGCCGGTTGCGGGCGAGGGCCTGCAGGCGCGCGTGTCGCGGCTGGGGACGGACGGCAAATCGACGGTGTGGCAGCAGGAATTCGGACAGCTCGGCGCTGTAGACGAGATCGCTGCTGATCTGACCGCGCACCCGGCCGGCGGCTGGCTGGTGGCGGGTGGGCGCACCGTAGCGGCGACGGCCGATGCGTGGGTGGTGCGAGTGGCCGATAGCGGCAAGCAGTTGTGGCAATGGCAGAGCAGCCAGGCCGGAGCCGACGCGCTGCGCGCCGTCATCGCCTTGCCAGGCGGCGGCGCGCTGGCGGTGGGCTACGCCGATCCGAAGCCCGGCACGCGCAACGGCCTGGCGGTGCGCCTGGACGCCCAGGGCACGCCAGTGTGGTCCGTGCAGCCCGGTAGCGACCCGTGGCAGGAGCTAACTGGGGTCGCGGCTGCGGGCGATGGCGCTTTGCTGGCTGGCGTGCGTATGCAGGCCGGGGTATCGCAGTGGTGGCTGGTGCAGGTAGACCAGGCGGGCGCTGTGCAGTGGCAGCAAACCGGCACCGGCAGCCGCGACGTGCGCGGCATCGTCGGCCTGGGCGGCGGCGTGTGGGTGCTGGCCGGCGCGGCGCTGCAAGACCCGAAGAACCCGCTGGCGTGGCTGGCAGGCGTGGCCGGCGACGGTCATGTGCTGTGGGAGGCGAACTACGACTCTGGCGGCCCGGGGACCCTGCATGCGGTGCGCGCAGCGGCCGACGGCGGCGTGCTGGCGGCTGGGACTGCCAGCGTGGGCGGCGCCGCCGTGGGCGTAGTGGTGCACGCCGACGCTTGGGGCCGGGCGGGCTGCAAGGCCGCTGGGCTGTGCGCGGCCAAGAGCGCGGCCGATTGCGACGACGGCAAGCCGTGCACCGACGACTGGTGCGAACCCAAGAAGGGCTGTGCACCGATCGGCAACAGCCAGCCGTGCAGCGACGGCGACACTTGCACGGCGGGGGACCTGTGCAAGCTGGGGGCGTGTGCCCCAGGCAAGCCTTTGGACTGCAACGATAAGGAGGCGTGCACTGCCGACAGCTGCGACAAGGTCAAGGGCTGCCAGCACCAGACGCTGCAGGGGCCCTGCGACGATGGCAATCCGTGTACCGAAAGCGAGAGCTGTCAGGCTGGGGTGTGCAAGGGCAAAGACCAGGCGTGCGACGACGGCAACGCGTGCACAAGCAATGCCTGCGAGCCGGCCAAGGGCTGCGTTTTCGCCTTGGATTCCCAGGCTTGCGAGGACGGCAATGGCTGCACCGACGACAACTGCGACAAGGTGACAGGCTGCAAGCACGTCAACAACTTGGCCCCGTGCGACGCCAACAACCCGTGCACCGTCGGTGATGCGTGTGCAGCAGGGGCATGCAAAGCGGGCTCGGCAAGCAAGTTCTTTGGGGTCGCCGAAGTCGGAACCAATGAGAAGACTGGAATTTCCGTTCACCACCTGGCGTTGCGCGCGGCCGGCGGCGTATTTGCGACCATTGTGAGCACAGGTAACGACAAGGTTGGCGTCTCGGCGCTGTCACCGCTCGGTGCGCCGGTCTGGTTCACGGCCGTGGTGGGCAACCGACACTCGACAGGCTTGTACGACCTGGCAAGCACGGCGGACGGCGGCGCGGTTGCCGTTGGTTGGACGACCGCGGCTGGAGCCGGCGCGGAAGATGGGCTGGTCGTCCGCTTCGACCCGACCGGCAAGAAACTGTGGGAGTACACCTATGGCGGCGCGCAAAACGACTGGCTTGGCGGCGTGGCCGTGCTGGCAGACGGCGGCCTGATTGCAGTCGGAACTACGTACAACAACGGCGCAGCCAATCAGGACGGCTGGTGGCTGCATTTGAGCAAGGACGGAGTGGTCGCCAAGCAAAAGCAATTCGGGGGCGCAGGCTATGACTACTTGTGGCGGGTCGCCGTCAATGCCGATGGTGAAACGGTCGCGGTTGGCCGCAATGCCAGCCGCGGGGCGGGTGGCAGCGACGGATGGATGGTACGGGCCGATGCCGCCGGCGTTGCCCAGTGGCAGCGTACTTATGGCACGACGTACCAGGACCTCCTCAATGCGGTTGCCCTTTTGCCGGACGGCGACATCGTCGCGGGTGGCCTGCGCAGCAACCCAGGGGCACCAAGCGAAGACTGGCTGCTCCGCACCAACCCGATGGGCGTGGCCAGATGGCAACGGCAAGTCGTCACCCAGGGCAAGGATGTCAGTGGTGGCGTGGTGCGGATCGCGCCCCACCCGGACGGAAGCCTTGCAGTGGCGCACGCAGGAGTCGCCGCGGTGACGCGGCTTGACGGCGACGGCCGCAACCTGGCCGCGACGCCCTTGCCCTATGGGGGCCACGATGTGGTGGGCACCGCCGACGGTGGCATGTGGCTCGCTCGCACCGCGATTTGGCCAGAGCCTTTGGTGTTGCGGCTCTCGCCGTGGGGCTACGCGACCTGCACCGATGCGGGCAAGTGCGCATCGCCAACCTGGCAGAGTTGTCAAGACAAGAACCCGTGCACGACAGGCACTTGTGCGCCGGCCACCGGCTGCGTGCAAGTCGCCAACAAGGACCCTTGCGAGGCCGGCGCGCCGTGCACCGCCGCGGACACCTGCGCCGGCGGATCCTGCCAACCGGGCAACCCAAGACTCTTCGATGGAACTGCCTCCGGCACCGGTCAGGACGAGGAGTTTTTGGGGGTGCTGGTGGCACGGGACGGCGATACTGTGGTCAGCGGCGGCACAAGTCAGGGCGCGTGGCTGCGCAAACTCAATCCGGCCGGGGCGCTGCGCTGGGAATTGTCGTTGCCGGCGACGTCGGTAGCCTGGTGTCGAAGCGCCGTCGAGATGGCCGACGGCCGGCTGGCGCTGGCCTGTACCAACTCGTTTGGGGGACGTGCGGTGTTGCAAGTTGTGGACCGCTTGGGCGCTGCGGTCCATACCGTTCAGCTCTTTGGCCCAGCGTCGACCCCCAATGCCGAGGCCTGGGGCATTGCGACGGTCGGTGACGACGACCTGGTGATCGTCGGTAATCAGCCGGAGGCGGGCGCCTTTGTGATGCGCACGAGCGACAGCGGCAAGCCGGTGTGGTCCAAGTTCCTCGGCCAGAAAGGCGATGCTGCGACCGGCCTTGCCCGGTCCACGGACGAGCAACTGCTGGTCGGCCTGCGGCAGGGCGGCACCATGAGTCTGGCTGCCTTCGGGCTGGACGGCACCAAGACGTGGCAGACCGCGCTTGCCGGCGCTGCGCCCGGGTGGCTTGGTGCTGTCGCGGCCCTGCCAGACGGTGGCGCGGTGGTTGGCGGCTACGTCGGCTCGTCGACCAAAGGCGCAGCTTTCGTCACACGCGTCAACCAGGCAGGCAAAGTCGTGTGGACCTGGAACGGCCCCAACAGCTTCTATTTTGCCAGCGCCTACGCCGCAACCGCGACCCCGCAGGGCGTGGCGGTCGCCGGCTTCACGCAAACCAACAGCGACGCCAAGTCGATGGACGGCTGGCTCGCTAGCCTGGACCTGGACGGTCACCTGATTTGGGAGCGGACTTTTGGTGGCGCCAACCGTGATGTCCTCTACGGCCTGGCCGCCGTGCCTGGGGGCGGCCTGTTTGCCGCTGGCCACACCCAATCGAAAGGCGCTGGCGGTTACGATGCCTGGATGGTGCGCGCCGATGCTTGGGGGCAGGCACCCTGTGCGGTTTCGGGCGCGTGCGCCAAGGCCGACTTCAACGCCTGCGACGACAAGGATGCTTGCACGCTCGACGTGTGCTTGCCGCTCGGCGGCTGCAAGCATGACCCGGTGCAGTGCGGTGGCGGCAAGGTGTGCAAAGCTGGAGCATGCGAGGGAGTGTGATCGGATCTGGTGGCCAACGTGTTCGATCCAAACCAGTGGCCTGCTCAATTCTGTGACTGCGAGCGGGTTTGGGCGTCCGACTATGCCGGGCTTGCCGTGGGATTGAAAGTCCCCCGCGAAACCCGAACGGCGCCATAGCAGCGGGCGGGCCACTCGTTTGGATCGCACTCGCCCGGTGTGGCCAGGTTCGATGCTGCCGACCACGGCCCCGAAAAGACCAAGCTGTTGCGCACGCGGGCTTTGCACCTTTGCGCCGCGATGTGGCGTTGCAGCCGCATCCGCGCCCGCTGGTGTTCGGGCTTCAAGGGGCCGCAGCACAGGCCGAGCACGACGAATCCAGCGGACAGCTCTGCTCAGCGCTTGACGCTCGCACGCCGCGCGCCTACGGTCATCCGCGCCGCGCCGATCCGCGCCGCTTGAGGTTCACCATGCAGCGTTGGCAATGGGGCTTGGTCGCGCTCGCGGTGGCTGGAGTGGCTGCCGTTGTTCTCTTTGCTTTGCGCGATGGCACACCGCACGGCACCCGCAACGCAAGTCGACCACCGCCCGCTGCCGTGCCTGCCCCGCCTGCCGCACCCGCCGCGGCTGGCGCGTCTGCCACGTCTGGCGCCAACGCCAGTGCAGACCTCGGCTTTCGCCCCAACAAAGACGGGTTTTCGTTTGAGAATTACGGCAACGAGGGCGGCATCGCCAACTTGACCGATGTCGAACTGCGCCGCATGTTCGGCGACGCCGCCTGCGCCAACCTCGCCAAAGGGCGCTGCAAGCTGACTCCGGCCGCCAAAGAGTGGATGCAAGAGGTCAACGACTCAATGGACGGCGGCCACTGCGAGGGTCTCGCCGTCTTAAGCATGCTGTTCTTCACCAAGCGCGCCGCGCCGAGCGATTTCGGCGCACCGAGCGTTGCCGCGCTGCATCTCGAGGGCAATCCCAAGCTGCAACGCGAGATTGCCTACTGGTACGCGCTGCAAGAGGTCGACCCGACCGCCTCATCGGAGGTCGCCGACCAAACGCCGAACCAAGTCGTAGACCGCCTCGCCCTCGCGTTTGGCGCAGGCAAGCCAGCGGAGCTGTTCGAGCTCGGCATCTACCAGCCCGAGTTCCAGAACGGCCACGCCATCACGCCATACCGCATCGTCGACCGCGGCCGTGGCCGAGTGGCGATTGCCGTCTACGACAGCGTCTTTCCCGGCGAAGAACGGTTCGTCGAGGTGGACCGCGCCAACAATACCTGGCGCTACCAGGCGAGCGATGACCCAGCTGAGAAAGACGCCTTGTACGAGGGCGATGCGGCGACCAAGACGCTGCTGTTGTCGCCGTTGGCGGCACGTCTGCAAATGCACGACTGCCCGTTTTGCGGCGACGCCGACGAGGCGCCAGCGGCCGACGGGCGACCACCCCGCCGCCTGCAAATCCTGTCGCGTGGCCAAGCCCACGTGACCGTGACCGACGAGGCCGGTCATGTCACCGGCCGGCAAGGGGCGGCTCTGGTCAACACCATTGCCGGCGCGGTGATCGTCAAGCTGCGCGGCCGCAACCTGCGCAGCGACGATCGGGAACCGATGTACGCGGTTCCGGTCGGCGGGGCCTACCAAATCACCGTCGACACCTCTAGCCTCGCGAGCGACGACCACAGCGCCGTCACGGTGGTCGGGCCCGGCCTGACGTTTGGCGTCGCCGAGCTGATCCTGCCGCCCAACCAGCGCGATAGCTTGAGCGTGTCCAAAGATCGCCACACCTTCGGGTACAAGACCGCGCAGGCGCACAGCCCGGAACTGACGCTCGGTGTGACGACGCCCGGCGCCGACTATGAATTCACGCTGCGGTCGATCGGCAGCGCTGGCGGCCAGACCGTCGTGCTGCACATCGACCAGCAACAACGGGTGCTGCGGCTGCAAATCCAGAGCGTCGGCGGTGGCGCGAGCCAGTTTGCGCTAGACATCGAGCGCATCGACGACGAGGACAGCGAACTGTTCAGCCACGCCGCCATTGGGCTTGGGGCTGCCGATGTGGCAGTGCTCCGCTACGGTGCGTGGCAAGGCAACGGCAAGGCGGTTGCGCTGCAAATTGACGTTGGCGGGGTGGGCACGCAAACACGCCAGGTCGAGCTGACCGACGAGGAGTAGCTGGGCGGCGCGGCGGCGAGCGCTATCCCCACGGCTTGGCCCGTACGACATCCTGCCTGCAGCTGCCGTTGGCGCAAGGCAGGCAGGGCGCCAACGGTCAGCGCATGGTCGCCCTACTCAAGTCCAGCCGCTGCTTGCCAGTGGCCGTCGTGCCAACCGTGGACTTCGCGGCCGTCGAGCGACCAGCCCTTGCCGGTCGTGCCCAACTGGCAGGTTCCGTCGTCGCCCGCCGCCGAACGAGGCAGGTTGCGGCGCACTCCGTGGTCAATTCGCTCCACACACGGCCGCCTTGCACACCAGCCCTGCACCGCACGCTACGCCGTCACCGACCGGACTATAGATACAGCCCACCGCCTTATCGCAAGTCTCAAGCGTGCACGGATTGCCGTCATCGCAAACGACGCCCTGCCCTGCGCAATTGCCGGTCGTGCCACAGGTATCTGCGTTGGTACAGGCGTTGCCGTCGCTGCACGGGTCGTTGGTGGCCAGGCTCTGCGTCTGCACTTTGCCGGCGGCGCAGGTCTGCCACGCACACGGCGGCCCGACCGTAACCGGCGCTTGACCGCAGGCACCGGCTTGCGCACACGTCTTGTTCAGCCAACCGTCGATCCGCCACAGCAGCCCCGCGTTGGCGTTCGTCGCCGGCGGATAGGCCCGCCCAAGCGCCAGCCAGTCGCCGCCGGGCAACGGCAAAATGGCGTACGCAACCGACTCCGACACGCCGGCGCCCTGCGCTTGGCCGATCAGCAGCCCCGCGCCGTTAAAGCGCAGCAAGGCCGCCGCCGCTTCGCCAGTCGCGTGGCGCATGCCGGCGACAAGCACCGATCCGTCAGCTTGCTGCGCGGCACCCAGCGCCTCGTCGTGACCACCCGGATCGCCAACCGTCTTCTCCCACAGCAGACCAAAGCCGGCGTCGAGGCGTTGCACGAGCATATCCGCCTTGTCGAGGCCCACCTTGTAGCGGCCGCCGACGAGCAACAGGCCACCACCGGCCAGCGGCAAGGCCGTGCGTGCCCAGTCGTAGCCGGCGACCGCCAGTTGCTTGGCCTGCTTGGCTCCGGCCTTGAAGGTTGCGCCATAGCGCGCCACCAGCGGATCCGGGGCGCCCGGCGTTGGCTCTTGCCAGGTGCGGCCCGCCGCGACCACGCCCACGCCATCGCTGTCGCCCTGCAAGCCCAGCCACTCGGTCCCGCCGCCTTCGTCCTTCCAGGTCGCGCTCTCGAGCACCGCCAGCGTCTGGATGTCCAAGCGCAAGACGTGGGCCTGCGGCGGGCCGGGACTGATTGGCAGGGTGCGCAAGGCCACCACGCAGTCGCCGAGCTTGGGCCGGCAAACGGCGCCGTTGAGCCGTGTCTCACTGCCGCCTAGGTCGATGACCGCGCTCTGCGTCACACCCGGCACAGTACCCGCGCCGAGGTCGGGCTTGAGGCGCACGGCAAGCGCAACCGTGGCTTGCGACTGGCCGAAGCACAAGATGCTGCCGGCAAGCTCGTTGCACTGCGTCACGTGGCCCAGCTTAAGGCCGCCGACCGTTGGCTGGTAGACCTGCCACACCACCGCGCCCTGCTTGGTCAAGCGGCCGACCCAGCCGTTGCCGGCAAAGAGGCTGCCAAAATAGCCGCCCGCGGCGCCGCCCCATGCCAGCAGCCCGCCGTCGCTGCGGGTGACGCCCCCCGACAACTCAAACGCGACCGGCCCGCCCGGTTGGCTGGTGACAAAGAAGCTGGTGAGACGCGGCGTGGCGCCGGCAACGCAAGTGCCGTTCTTGCAGACGTCGTCGACTGTGCAACCGCCGGCCGCGCAGCCGAGCGGGCTGTCGTAGTGGTAGCAGCCGCTGGCTTTGTCGCAGGCGTCGCTGGTGCAGGCGTTGCCGTCGTCGCAGTTGAGCAGCGCGGCGCCGGTGCAATTGCCTTGTTTGCAAGTGTCGCCAGTGGTGCAGACGGTGCCGTCGTCGCACGGCGTCGGGCCCACCGCCAAGTGCACGCAACCGTTGCCGAGGACCGCGCAGCCGTCTTGGGTGCAGGGGTTGCCGTCGTCGCACTCAAACACGCCGGCGCAAGTGCCAAGGCTACAGGCATCGAACTTGGTGCACGGATTGCCGTCGTCGCAGGGGGCGATGTTGGTGACGTGCTGGCAGCCAAGTTTGGCGTCGCAGCTGTCGTCGCTGCACGGGTTGGCGTCGCTACAGTTGACTGCCTTGGTCTGGCAGGTGCCGTCTTGACAGGCGTCGCCGCTGGTGCATGCATTGCCGTCGCTGCACAGCGCTGTGGTCGGCGTGTTGAAGCAGCCGGTTTGCGGGCTACAGCCGTCGTTGGTGCAGGCGTTGCCGTCGTTGCAGGCCGACGCCGCCGCCGGCAAGTTGACGCAGCCTTGCGGCTCCAAGCAGGCGTCGACAGTGCACGGCTTGCTATCGTCGCAGAACGCCGCGATACCGGCACAGCTTCCGTTTTGGCACGCATCGAGCACGGTGCATTTTTTGCCGTCTTCGCAAGCACCTGCCGCGGCTTGCAGGGCGCAGGCGCCGGTCTTGGCCTGACAGGTGTTGTGCCAGCACGCCGTATCGTCCACGCTTTGGCAGGACTTGATGCTGGCTGGATTGACCTTGCACTGCGGCTTGCTGGTTGACTTGTCGCAGTACAGCGTGCCGTTGCAGAGATCGCCGTCTTCTAGTGCGGCGCAGTCCGTGCTGGCGGTGCACTGGCAGGCAAGCTTAACCTCGACAGCGCAGCTACCACCGTCGCACCAACCGCCGCCGCTGCATGGGCCGCCATCGTCACACTGGCTGCCCTGCCACGCCGGCTTGAGCGCGCACTTGGCGCTCTGCGGGTCGCACTGGTTGGTGAGGCACGCCTCGTCAAACACAGTAGGGCAGCTGACGACGCTGGCGGGGTTGACCACGCACTGGTGCATTATCGGGTGACAATACAGGGTGCCGTTGCATAAGTTGCCGTCTTCTTTGGCTTGGCAGTCGGCGTCGGTCTGGCAGGCGCACAGGTTGGTGCTGGCCTTGCACACACCGCCTTGACAGGCGCTGGTCGGCGTACACAAGTTGCCGTCGTCGCAAGCGGTGCCGTCCTTGGGCAGCGCGATCTCCTGGCACTTTCCGGTCTTGGCGTCGCAGGTGTCGCGCAAGCACGGCGGGTCGTCGTCGACAGCACAAGCTACCACGGTCTTGGGGTTGACAACGCAGCGGCCTTTGGCAACGTCGCAGTACAAGGTGCCGTTGCACAGGTTGCTGTCCTCTTTGGCGGTGCAGTCGGCGTCCATTTGGCACTCGCAGATGTTGGCGTCGGCTTTGCAACTGCCGGAAGCGCAGGTTTCGCTGGGGGTGCAGGCGTTGCCGTCGTCGCAGGCTTTGGCTTCGTGCACGGCGGTCATGTGGCACTTGCCGTCTTTGGGACTGCACAGATTTTGACTGCAATAGGTGTCGTCGGCCGATTTGCAGTGCACCACCCACGCCGGATTGACCGCGCACACCGACGCGGCCTTGTTGCAGTACAGCTTGCCGTTACAGGCGTTGCCGTCGCCTTGGTCTGCGCAGTCAGCGTCTTTCTTGCAAAAGCAGGCGTTGGTGCCCGCCACGCACAGGCCTGCCTCGCAGAAGTCGCCCTGGGTGCACTTGTCGCCGTCGCTGCATGGCGTGTTGGCCGGCGCTTGGATGAGTTTGCATTGGCCGGCCGAGGGCACGCAGACTGTCTTGGCGCACGCAGTGTCGCCGCCGGCCTGGCAGGCCACCACCGTTGCCGGGTTGACTTTGCAGGTATAGGGCGGGCCGGCGGCTTTGTCGCAATACAGCGTGCCGTTGCACAAGTCGCCGTCTTCGAACTTGGCGCAATCGCTGTGGGTCTGGCATTGGCATGTCGCGACGCCCGGTAGGCACTTGCCCGCCAAGCAGGCGTCGCCAGACGTGCACGGGTTGCCGTCATCGCAGGCGCTGCTGGCGGCCAGCGGCAAGTTGATGCAGCCGGCGAGCGGGTTGCACTTGTCGGCGGTGCACGGGTTCTCGTCGTCGCAGACCACCGCGCCCTTGGGCAGGCACGCGCCGCTGTTGCAGGCGTCGCCGGCCGTGCACAGGCTGCCGTCGCTGCACGCGCTGCCGTCGGCCTGTGCGACGTACTCGCATTTACCGCTTGCCGAACATTGGCCGAGTTGGCAGGCCAGCGCTGCTGGACAGTCGCTGGCAGTGACGCATTGCGGTGGCGCAGCGACCTCCGGGCTGTTGTCGGCGGCGGCGGCGTCGGGGGTTGCGCTTGCGTCGACGGGAGCCACCGCGTCGATTGGCGCCTGCATGTCAGGGTTTGCAGCGCTGTCGGGTGCGTCGGTCACTTCGCTGCCGCTGGCTGCCTCGGTCGCCATTGGCGCGTCTGCGGCGCCAGTGCCGGCGCGTTGCTGGACCTCGGCAGACGAATTTGCGTCGCCGGTGCTTGCCTTGCCCGAACTCGTCCCAGCAGTCGCCGCCGGGTCGCTGCAGCCAGTTCCGGCTGCGGCGAGCAAGAGAGTTGCCCATACCCATCCAAGTTTGCTGCGCAATGTCACGGTAATTTGTGCCCGCCGGCGTAATGCCAAGGCCGCTACAGTAGCCGTTTTTGCGGCAAGGCGCAGTCGCGAGGCCCTGACACCGGCGCCACAACAATGTAGAGCCAGACCGGTTGTGACGACGGCGGAGCGCTGGGTCACCTGCAAGGCGCGAACTCGCGACCCACCCAGCTCGCAGTCCCTGCGGCTGCCCCTGTCCCCCTTAACCCTGCATCTCGATGGTTCGGTAGGTGGCCCGCGCTGTCCAGCCGGCCAGCGCCATCGCCTCAGCCAAATCCGGGCCATCCGCAAAGGCTAGCAGGGTCCGACCAGCCACCGCCGCTAGACCAGGTAGCGGCGCCAACGCCTGGGCAATCAGACGCTTGCGCGAGCGGAGCGGCCGCGGCACGAACCACGGTTCCAGCAGCGCCGTGTCCGCAGTCGGATATCCTAGCTCTGCGACCAGCACGGCCGCGCCCCCATCGCGCGCGACGAAAGCGCAACCGGCCTGCAGCACTTGCAGGCATCGCCGTTCATGCGCCTCGCGCCCGGTGCGCCGCGGGTCAAAGCCACGCGCCTCCAGCGTCGCTTCGCCCAGGAACTCGACAACGAGCTTGTGGTCCGTGACGTCGGCCAATCGCACGTCCAAGCGACTCGGTGCGGCGACTACTGCGGCGTGCAAAGTGGCCGTCCTATCCGCCACCACCTTGCGGCCATTGTGTTGGAAACCCTGCCAGAACCGCGCCATGGCCGCGGCCGGTCCGCGCACCACGTGGCGGTCGCCGTGGTCCTTGCCGACCATCTTCTGGTGCTGCAGCAGGCCGTGCCCGAGGACGTGGGTCGCTTCGGGCACTGCTTCGATGAGCGTTGCCGTGGTTCCTTCGACCTGCAAGGCTGCACCGACCAAGCCGCCATCCCGGGCCACCGAGCCGAACCACCAAAGGTCATGGGCTTGCGCCTCGCGCACATAGAGGCGGGCTTGGACATCGCTGCTGGCGATCAGGCGCGCGATCTCCGTGCGGTCGGTCTCACGCAATTGCCGGCAAATCCACGTGTCGCTCACTGAACCTCCGAACATCGCCGCGGCTCAGCGGGGCGGCGACGTCGTAGGTTGTCACCACGGGCGCAGCGTAGCAATGGCACACTGGCGACAGCCGGTGACGGGGTTAGAGGATGTTGACGAATTAACGCCGGCTGCGCGTAACCAACCATCCCGCCATGCTTTGTTGTCGGCCCTATTCCTCCTGGACAGTCCGCTGGACTGTCCCATTGGCGCACTGCTAGTGCGCCTCAGTCGTCACGAGGCCTCCGCCTCGCCTTGCGGGCGCCTGATTCCGCTCGCTACGGCAATGAATGTAAACACCCTCTTAGGCACCATCGCGCGGCCGTCGCTGTCATCGGTGCGGCCGCCGACGGACAGGCGGTTGCGCATGACGTTCAGCACCGAGCTGTTGTTGTTGACCGACGCATTGAACTGCAGGCCCAACTGCGGTGACTCGACCACGTTGGCGACGATACCGTTGGCTTTCAGGTTGTGGCTGGTATCGGCGAAGGAGCTGCAGATTTTGCCGCCGGTGCCGCTGTAGCGGTCAATGGACCGTAGGGTGCCGTGGGTCACCTGGCCGCCGCGGACCTGCGATTTGTCCGCACGCTTGCCGAGCGCGACCGCGCCGTGGCTGCCGAAGCGACAGCCAAGCTCGCGCTGCAGCGCGCGGACCGCAACCTCAGCCAAGCGCTGCTCGAGGCCGCGCGCACTGCGGCACGGGCCGACCACCTGCCTGAGGCTGAAGTGCTGGCCGCCCACGCCCTGCGCCTGCGCGAGGATCCGACCGCGCGTGGCGTCGCGATGCAAGCGCGCCTGCAGACTGCGCACCTTGTTGGAGCGCCCCTGCCGTTGCCGATCGACTGTTTACGTGTCGTTCCGAGCGCAGCGGGCGACGCACTTCTGTGCCTGCGCGCAGACGGCACTACCTTGTACGAGGTGGGCGCAGATGGCGCGTTGCGTCAACGCTGGGTAGCGGCGGGCGCTGCGCTCGATGGCACCTTGACGGCTGGCGGTGCGATCCTGTCGTTGGGGCCATCGCGCTTGTTGGCACTCGACTTGCTACAGGGTCGCGCGCGCCCTCTGGACGAGGCGACCGTCGGCCGGGGCACCTGGCTTGGCGGCAGCACAGACCAATTCGCGTGGCGCTATGCCGCCGATGGTGTCGCAGTCTACGACCTGACCACGGACGCCATGCGCGTTTGGTCGACCTGCGACGGCAACGGCACGGTCGCGATGGCGCAGAACCCCGCTGCCGGGTCGTGCACTGGCATTGCCCGGCGGCGACCGCGACCACGGGCTCGCCTCTGCGGCGGTGGCCGGCGATGGCGAGCGCTTGGCGGTGGCGCGCGCCGATGGCACCTTGCTGGTGGTGCGTATCAGCGACGGC
>SXRM01000125.1 GCA_005792545.1 Pseudomonadota bacterium
GCTGCATCTACTGCTATGCGCGGCCGTCGCACGGCTACCTGGGCTTGTCGGCTGGCTTGGACTTTGAGACGCGCCTGTATGCCAAGCCGGACGCCCCTCAGTTGCTGCAGGCAGAGTTGCGCAAGCCCGGGTACAAGCCGGCGTTGGTGCTGATTGGCGCCAACACCGACGCCTGGCAGCCGGTCGAGCGCGAGCGGCGCATCACCCGGCAACTGCTGGAGGTCTTGCTCGCCTTCAAGCACCCGTTCGGGTTTATCTCAAAGTCGGCGCTGGTGACGCGCGACCTCGACCTGCTGGCTGAGGCGGGCCGGCTGGGCTTATGTCGCGGTTACGTGACGGTGACGACGCTCGATGCGACCCTGCAACGCAAGCTGGAGCCGCGCACCGCGGCGCCCGGGCGTCGGCTGGAAGTCATCGCCGCCCTTGCAGAGGCGGGCGTGCCGGTTGGCGTGATGGCGGCGCCACTCATCCCGGGCCTCAATGACCATGAGCTGGAAGGTATCTTGGAGGCTGCGAAAGCCGCAGGCGCCCAGCGCGCCGGTTACATCGTCTTGCGTTTGCCTTTGGAGATCAAAGACCTGTTCGATACCTGGCTGACGGATCACTACCCCGACCGCAAGGGGCGGGTCCTGCAGCTGCTGCGGCAGATGCGCGGCGGCGCGCTGAACACCGCCGAGTTCGGATTGCGGATGCGCGGCACCGGCACCTATGCAGACCTGTTGCAGCGGCGGTTCGAGGTGGCCAACCGCCGCCTGGGCCTGGATGCACCTTGGCCGTCGCCCGTCACGGCGCTCTTTGCGCCGCCGCCCCGCCCGGGCGAGCAACTGCGCCTACTCTGATCGATGAGGATTGCGATGAAGCGTTTCGCTCTTTGTGCGCTGGCCGTGCTGGCGTTGCCCCAGCCCTTGCTTGCGCAATCGACGGGCATGGGTTCGATACCGGCGCCGTCGGCTCCTGCGCCTAAGCCGATACCGCCGCCGCCGCCAGCCAGCGGCAGGTCGCCTCCGGCAGTGTCACCCGGTCCGCTTGCACCTGCTCCTGTTGCAGCGCCGCCGCCCCCGCTAGCTGCCCCAGCGGTGACCGCGCTGGCCTGGTTGGGGCCGGTGCGCGGCAAGACCGCAGAACAGTTGCGCAAGCTTGCCGCGGCTTCGGTCGAGGACCACGGCATGGCAGCCGTGGACGATGGCGAGAACCTGCTGATTGCCGAGCCGGGTACGGCCATGCGTCGGCAGCGTAGTGGCGCCAGTGTGCGCGAACTCGGCCAAATCAAAGTCGCTTTCACCTGGATGGCCAAGGCGGTGCCGGTGGGAGGGCCCGCTGGCGAGACCTGGTTGGCGCTGGCGATTACCGCCGGCAAGACCGCGCCCGCCGACGAAGTGCCACCGCCGCCGGCCGGCTGGGACGACGAGTACGGCATCGGTGACCCGCGCGTTTTCGAGAAGATTCGGCTCAAGGTCCTGCGAACGGCCGGCGTCGACCGCGGCCAGTTGTGCAGCGCGCCATCCGCGTTTGCGTCACCCATTCAGGGGCATGTCAACGCCTGCTGCGCCATGGCCTGGAGCGCACCCGCGCCGGCCCATACGCCTCCGCCCCGCACTTCGCCCCCACCGCGGTACACGCCACCGCCCAGGCGCGTTGACGCGACGCCGTCACCGCCCGGCGACGAGGATTCAGGCGGCCGCCCGGTGTTGAGCTTTGTCGGGTTCTCCTACAATTCCATGACCATTGCCGGGCCGGCCCGCTTGGACTGGGGCGCCGACATCTCTGCCACCGTCGGCACCACTTCGGGCGACTTTGCGCAGTGGACCCGGTTTGAGATTGGCTACGTGTCGCCGGGTGGCTTCGAGCTGACGATGGACATGCTGTACCTGCGCCAGTTCGGCAGCGGCAGCTTTCAGTTGGCGTTTGGCGGCGGCGCCGGGGTGTCGCGCTTTGGCGACAATTTGTCGAGCGCAATGGACCTCGTCGGGCGGGTGCACGTCGCTTCCAAGGTCGGCGACGGCTGGGCCATGGTCTGGTATGAGCCGGTGTGGTTGAAGTTCGCGGACGCCGTGCGCAAACAAGGCAGTGGCACCCTGGCCCCGTTTGCCGACCAGGCGCGCGCTGGCGTCGCCTACACCTTCGCGCGCGGCGGCGCTGGGCGCTGGGGCGTCGGCGGCGAGGTGGTTGAAGTCGGCGGCTCGCGCATCATCAAGCTGATGGTGGGCCTGGGCACCTGGCGGTAGGATCGGCTGCGCTGGTCAGTACTCCGCGCGCAAGCGGGCGAATACTTTGTCCTTGACGTGCACGCGGCGCACTTTGAGTTCCTCGACGAAGCGGTCGTCGTGCGGCGCAACGCCCTGCTCAGCGGCGGTGATGGCGGCGTCGACGGTTTCGTACTGCCGTACCAGGTCGGCGAAGTCGGTGTCGTGGGCGCGCAGGCGGTGCAGCTTGTCTTTGTAGGGCGCAAATGCCACGGCAAGATCGTGGTGGGCGAGATCCATGGGCGGTCTCCAGCGGTGCCGTTGCGGTACCGTGGACGCCAAACTAGGCCCATATCCGGCGCCGCTCAAGACCCTGTGGTCACCGCGCTGTCACAGAGCCTGCCATTGTTCATTTTCATGAAATTGCAGGTGAAAATGCGATCAGCTTTCCAGCATTCCGGCAATCGCGTGCAAGCTGCGCGCGGCATCGGCGGCCACTTTGCGACGCGCCTCCGCCTGGGCCTCGCCGGCTGCCAACTGGGCCCCCAGCGCTGCGGCGCTGGCGTTCGCCGTCGCAACCGCGGCCTGTGCTGCGCTCAGTTCGCTGCGCAGCCGCGCCAATTCGTCGTCACGTGTGGCTGCGGATTGTTCGGCGCGCATCCGCGCCTCCACGGCGGCGTCGCGGGCGTGCTCGGCGCCAGTCAAGCGCAGCCGAACCTCATCCAGTTTGCCGCGCAAATCCGTCAGTTCCGCATCGACCTCGGGCCGGGCTGCGGCCTGCGCGTGGGCCAATTCTGAGCGCAGGTGCTCGTTTTCGGCTTCGAGCCGAGCGATCGAATTGGCGGCGTCTTGCAGCCGCTCGACGAAGGTCGTCAGTTCGCTGAACATGGCCGCGTGGGCACCGCTGGCCTTTGCCGCCGGTTGGGTCACGGCGGTCGGCAGCGGCGTCGCGACCGGCGCCGGCGTCGGAACCGCAGGGCGTGGGTCGGCGACGCCTACCTGCTCTTTCGCAGGTGCCGGTGGCGCTTGCACTTCGGCCGGGCGGGTCTCAGGCGTCCTATCTTGTGCGGCAGCAAACGTTGGGACCGGCAGTACCACCGCGGATTCCTGAGCGCTGTGCGCGCCCGCCGCCGCAGGCTCACCAGCAACCGGCAAATCGGGCACGACGACAACCGCATCCGGTTCAGGCTCAGGCTCGAGCTCCGCCAACGCGATCGGTTCTTCGTGCAGTTCTTGCACCAGGTCGGCATCAACGATTTCTTCGATGGCGTCATCGGCCGCCAGTTCTTCGATGAGGTCGGTCGTCAGGTCGATCTCTTCCAGGTCCAAGGCGTCCGCAGATGCGCCGTTGGGCGCCGCCGGCGGCGTGGCTTTGGCGTCCAGTTCGTCGTCGCTCGGCAGGTCCTCCAGAATCGAGTTCTCCATCGTCAGCACGACCATCGCGGCGTCGTCGTCGCGATTGGTCGCCAGCGGCGGTTTGGCTTCGTCGTCTTGTGGGTCCGACACTTCCTCGATCGCAAAGTCTTCCACCGCTAGTTCTTCGACGAGATCGTCACCTGCGTCGACCTCTTGCAGGTCGAGGGCGCCGAGAACCTCAGCTTCGCCATCGGCGTCTTCCAACAGTTCGTCAGGCGGCGGCGGAGGCTCATCCTCGTCGTCTGGCAGCGCCAGCACGTCCATCAGCTGGGTGGCGCTGTCTTGCGATACCGCAACGGCGTCCGGGGGTAGTTCTTCGACCAGGTCGTGCTCGCCGGTGGCCAGCGTCGCCCACAACTTGCGGGCTGTCTCCGCCAGCTCGCGTTGGATGCGCGACTGCGCGATGTAGGCGTCGGCGATGCCCTTGCCTTTTTGGTGGCGCTTGACCTCGTCGCGCTGGTCGTCGCGGTACACGACCAGGATCTGGCTCTCCTGGTTGCCTTCGCTGCGCAGCATGCTGACAACCTGCAGCGCGCGCCGCAGCGTCGGTCCCAGCACCACCAGCCGCACCGGCCGCGCGGTCCAGACCTTGGTCGCCTCTTCCATGGTTGCCAGCGACACCAGCGGGGCGGCGATGGCGGTCTGCAGCTCGCGCTCCAGCATTTTGGTGCCGCCCACCAGCAATACGATCGATTCTGCCATGACGAGTTCTCCGACGGGCGGTCGCGCACCGGGCGCAAAAGGGACGGCAATTTGACGCCGATCGGGGTCGGAAATCAACATCGGCGGGGGCGATTGGTCGCCGGCGTGCAACCTGCCCAGCCGAGCGATCAGGCGTCGGCGGAAGGAACCATGCAACCCAATGATCAGATGATGGAATGGGTCGGTCGCATCGCCGGCACGCTGACCACGGTGGCCTTTTTGCCACAAGTCGTGCGGGTCGTGCGCACCCGCCACACGCGCGACCTGTCGCTGGTCACCTTTGTGCTGTTCTGCGTGGGCGTGGCGCTGTGGCTGTGGTACGGGCTGTGGCTGGGGTCGCGCCCTATCGTCGTCGCCAACGGCGCCACCCTGGTACTGGCGCTGATTATCTTGGTTTGCAAGCTGCGCTTCGGCTGATTACGCAAATCTCAGCGCGAAAAGTAGCGTCAGCACCGCGCCCACCGCGACGACCAGCCAGCGCAAGGTGCCGACAGCTGTTCTTGTCGCGAGGCGTGCGCCCAGCCAGCCGCCACCCGCGGCGCCCAGCGCCATCGCCGCAGCCAGCCCCCAGTGTAGCGGCCCGATCGCGCCGAAAACGACCACCGCGGCGGTGTTGATCGCGAACGCCAGCAACGACTTAAGGCCGTTGGCAGCATGCAGGTCGCTAGGACCGCACATCGCAAACGCCGACAGCATCAAGATCCCAATTCCGCCGCCAAAGTAGCCGCCATAGATCGCGATACCGACCTGCGCGACCACCAGCGGCACCAGCCGCGGCGGCTGCCCGGCGGCAGTGGCGTGGCGTTGCAACCGCGGAGCCAGCGCAAACAGCAACGTCGCGGCACCCAGCAGCCATGGCACCGCACGCTCAAAGGTCGCGTCGCCGAGCCGGATCAGCAACCACGCGCCGAATGCGGAACCCACAATGCTGACCGCCCCGAGCGCGGGCAATAACGGTCGGGCCGCAGGCAGGTGCTGGCGGTAACCCCAGATGCTGCCGACAAAACCCAGCCACAAGGCAGCCGTGCTGGTCGCATTGGCGGTCATCGCCGGTACCCCCAGCAACACCAGGGCGCCAAAGGTCACGAAGGTCCCGCCGCCCGCAACGGCATTGAGCGCGCCGGCGACCGTTGCGGCGGCTGCTGCCACCAACAAGTGTACGGGCCCGACTTCCAACGCGGTCTAGGGCAGGTTCGCGAACGCGTCGGTGCCGGCGATCAGCGCTTCGACCGTGCCCGGCTCCAGCGCCGAGTGGCCCGCGTCGGGTACGATGACCAGTTTGGACTCCGGCCACGCCCGGTGCAGGTCCCAGGCGCTGCGCAGCGGGCACACGACGTCATAGCGGCCCTGCACGATGAGGCAGGGAATGTGCCGAATCTTGGGCACGTCTCGCAGCAGCTGGTCGTCGTGGTCGAACCACGCGCCGTTCATGAAGTAGTGGTTTTCGATGCGCGCGAAGGCCAGTGCGAACTCGTCTTCGCTGTAATGGTCGAGCATGTCCGGGTCGACATACAGGCGACTTGTCGCCCCTTCCCAGGTCGACCAGGCCCGGGCGGCCGCGAGCTGCACCTTGCGATCGTTGTGGGTTAGGCGGCGGGCATACGCGGCCATCAGGTTGTCGTGTTCCTCGACTGGGATGGCATCGAGGTAGGCCTGCCAGGCGTCTGGAAACAGCCACGAGGCGCCCTGTTGGTAGAACCAGCGCAGCTCATCATTGCGCAGCAGAAAGATGCCGCGCAGAACCAGACTGCGCACCCGGTCGGGGTGCTTTTGGGCGTAGGCGAGGCCGAGCGTACTGCCCCACGAACCGCCAAAGACGTGCCAGCGGTCGATGTGCAGGCGTTCGCGCAGCGCTTCCATGTCGCGAACCAGGTCCCAAGTTGTGTTGGCGCGCAGGCTGGCGTGCGGCGTGCTGCGGCCACATCCGCGCTGGTCGAACAGCACGATCCGGTAGCGCGCGGGGTCAAAAAACCGCCGGTGCCACGGCGAGGTGCCGCCGCCTGGCCCACCGTGCACAAACACGACAGCGGCGCCGTCCGGGTTGCCGCTTTGTTCAAAGTAGACTTCGTGGCCGCCCGAAACGGGCAACATGCCGGTCTCCCAGGGGTCGATTTCTGGATAGAATCCACGGGATTCTGTGGTCGCGTCGTGGTGGGGCATGGGCGATTCCGTGCGGGTAGCGCGGCGGCGCCGCGGCAAACGGCATGGTGCCACGCTTCAGGCGGTTTGACACGGCGCATTGTGTGCGGGTCGCGGCAAGCGCCTGCGTTTTTTTGTGCGCCCGCCGCAACTTGGTGGTAGCGTAGCGGTCGCGCGTTCCGGTCGCCGAAACACGCCTACCTTGATCACGATCAACAGCCCTTCGATGGTCGCTAAGGCAGCATGGTCGCCCCGAAACCACCCGAAGCCGACCCCGGCGATCCGCGCGACGCGGCGAGCGTTGTTCCGCCTGCTGGTGACCCCGCCGATCGCGCCAAGCGGCCCGCCAAACCACCGCCCAAGCCAGCACCTGGATCGCGGCGCGTCTCCGTCAGCGAAATCCTGACCTCGGTCGCTGCCAGCCAGGACGAGCAGCGATCGCACCGCTGGCATCTGGCGGGCTTGTGGGCCGAAGGCGCGGCGATTGTTGCTGTCCACATGCTGCTTTTCGTGTTGCTCAAGGTGCCGGCGCCGCATCTGCCGCAACGGGTGGAGACGGCGGACTCGGGCAAGGACCAGCACGTGTGGCTGCAGCTGCGGCCGCTGTGCTGGTCGGCGCCTGCCGATTGGGATGGGCTCTTCAAGGGCGCGCAGCTCGTCAACGCCACCGGCAAGACCAATTTGGTCGGCAAGGGCGACAACCGTACGATTCAGCTGGACAACGTCGTTGACGAAAAGACGCGCAAAGACCTGGAGGTCTGGGCCGACGCGCAGGCGGGAACCTGCCTGTTTGTCGAAAAAGGCAAAGACGAGTACCAGTTGCTGGTCAAGGCCACCTGGTCGCCTACGGGTCCCGAACAGTTGGACAAGGCCGCCGCGTCACTGCCGCAGGCCGGCGTGACACTGGTCAGCGCGCAGTGGCAGCCCACGCCGTTGTTCGCGCTCGAAGCGATCGACTTTCCTGCCCGGTCGATGGAAGTCCCTCGCGTCTACAAGGCCCTGGCCGCGGCTGGACTGCGCAACTTTACCGTTGAGCCAGCGACCGACGCGGCGATAGACGCCACGATGTACCAGCGCTGGAGCAAGGCGGCGCTGGAGCCCTTCAAGAAAGCGCAGCGCGGCGTCATCGCGCTGCAGATGATCGTGTTCGCAGTGCTGTGCGCAATCTGGATGATCGTCATCAAGGGTCGGTTCGCCCGTGACAACGAGATGGAGCCGCTGACCTTTCTCGAAGGACTGACACGCGGCGTTATCGGCGCCGCAGTCGCCGCGGTGGTGGTCGGCTTGCTTGGCAAGAAGATCGGCATTGACTTCAAGCTATTGCAGGCGCAGGTGCGGCTCATCGACGCGCCCAGCACGGTGCTGGCATTCGTCAGTTTTGGCCTGCTGTGGCCGATACTTCACGGTGTGGTGGTGCACGGCTATCTGCAACGGCGGCTGGCCCAAGAGCTGACGCCGGTCTTCGCCATCGGCACCGCCGCGGTGGTGCTGCCGCTGGGTCAGTTTCTGGTGCTGCCGCTGCCAAGTCCTCAGCTTTTCTTGTGGATTCCCGTCGGCGCGCTGGGCGGCTACCTGGTGTGGTCTACGGGGCGGCTTGGACCAGCGCTGGCAGTAACGACCGCGACCCAGGCGGCGATCGTGTTACTGGCGCTCTTTTGACCGCGGCGGCGCCAGGTTCCACGCCGTGACCCAGTTGACCGGTCCGGGAACAAAGCCCAATCGGACCAGGCGCGCTGCCAGGTCTGGCAGGTGCGCCGCGCCATAGAAGATCGCGATCTTCTTGGCGGACTTGCCCGCAAGCGTCTTTTCGAGCACGCGGACCGCGACCGCATTGCGCTCGGCGATGAGCACGGAGCCAAAGCCAAAGCCGCCGACATCGCCAAGGCCCACCTCCATCTCTGACAGCTCGCGACCGAGCAAACGCTTGAGCGCGCGCGGCCGATCCGCATCGGTCATGGCTTGGACCAACTCCCAGGTCGTCCAGCGGACGCTGCCGTCGGCGTGCTGCAGCCGTGCGGCGTCGCCGACGCTCCACACCAGCAGCGACCCGAGGATGTCGCCGGCATGCTGGCGCAGCCGCTCGCCCAGCCTTTCGCTGTCCATGTCGGCGTGGACCAGGTTGCGCGCACGGTAGTTGATGTGGTCCAGTTGGAATTCCAGCGCCAGCAGGTCCTTGATGGCCCGCTGCAGCCCCGACACCGTGCCTTCGGCACGCGAGAATTGCCGCATGTCGAATTCTTCAGGCTTGACCAGTTCGAACAGCACGCGATCGTAGCCGCGAAAGCGCGCGTTCAAGTCCCGGTAGTACGTGCCATCGCCAACGTGGATGGCCCCGATCAGGTCCACCGAGACTGCGCCGCGCCGGAACTGTGCGATGGCGGTATCCAGCCGCGCCTTGTCAGCCGGAACCGCCTGATAGCGCAGGTAGCTGACCCGCGCAGGTGGCGGCGCCGCAGCCCCGGCGCCCAACGACCACGCCAGGGCGGTACAGGTCACAATCAAACAGACAAGGCGGTGCAGCATCTGGCCCTGGCGCAGCGGCGCTACTCGGTGAGGATAGCACGACCTGTCAGTCGCGGACCTGCAAACCCAAGAACTGCTCAGCGTGCGCTGGCCACTGTCGCACGTCGCGTTCCGTGGCAATCCAGTCCGCTGCAGCGTCGGCCGTGTGCATCGCGTGGTCCAGGTTGCAATGCAGCCACAGACCCTGGCGGCCGATCGGCAAAGTGCGGCCATCCGCTGTCGCCCGCCGCAGGGCCTCGCGCCAGCGCTGACGCCAGCCACGACGGTGCAGTGGATAGACACGCGGCAGCCACGCCCGATCGCGCAGTTCGACGCGCGCCCTGGCGGGCACGATACCCGCCGCCGTCAACTGGCCCGCTAGCTCGCCGATGCGGTCTGACCACGGCTGGTCAGGCGGGCCAGCGCCCTGCGGAATTTCCACGCACAGCAGCGGCGGCGATGCCGCTTGTGCGCCGAAATGCCCCACCTGAGTCACCCGGCCAAAGCTGAACTGTGCCTCAGGACAATACCAGGTGTCGACGTCAGCCAGACTGGCGCCCGGTACCGCCAACCACAGCAGGTGCAGGCCGCGGTGGCCAAGGTCCAGATCGGGCACAAGGTCGCTCAAGTGGCCGGTGTAGACCACGCGATCGACGTCGGCTTGTGGCTGCACGGTCTGGCCAAAGTCCAGCGTGACGCCCGATCGCTCGCAGCGCGTCACCAGCGCCGCGACCAGCGCGCCAAAGCCAGTGGAGGGCAACAGGAATCCTGGCCGCTCAACCGGCCTGCGCAACAACCGCCACGGCGCCGCGGCCGACACCCGCTGTTTGGCGCAGGTCTGGCTCAGGTCGGCGGGATCGAGGCCCCACACTTTGCGGGCATAGGGCGCGTAGAAACCTGCGTAGGCCGCCTCGCCGACGCGCGCCCGCACAAATGCAGCAAACCCGACGTCGTCGTCGCCGTGCGTGGTCCGCCACCGCGGGGCAGCCGCAAACCCGACCGCGAACCGCGTACCCTCGACCAGCCCGAGCCCGCGAGCGAGCCCCCACGGCGTCGGCGGATACGCCAGGTGCTGGCCACGGAGCACGATGCGGCCTTTGCGCGGCCTTACGATCATCGGCAAGTCGCGCGCCAGTTCCGCCAGCACTGGGATCTGCAGCGCGGCCGCGTGCAGGCGATGGGCGCCGAGATCGCATGCGACGCCGTCTACTCGCCGGCCTGCGAGCAGCCCGCCAGCTTGCGCTTGTTGCTCACACACTTGCACGCGCCAGCTGTGCTCGGCCAGCCGCCATGCTACGACCAGACCGGCGACGCCCGCGCCGACAACCAGGGCCCGGCCGGGCATCTACGCGGTGGGTGGCGCTGCGCGCGCGTTGCCGAACCACATGGCGCCGAGCGCATAGACGACCATCGCCGTCCACGACAGGCCCATCGCAGCGCCGCTCAGCGGCATCAACCACAGCCATCCGCCGGTCTGCCAGATGATGACCGGCGCCAGCACATGCACAAGCGACGACAGCCCGCCCAGCGCAATCACGCCGCCCGCCACCGCCGGATGCAGCCGCGTGAGCATGAACAGGTGGGCCAGGATGAGGAACACCACGCTCACCGAAAACACGTGGCTGTGGAAGACATCCATGATCCAGGGCTTCTTGAGGTCTTCGCTGGGCTTAGTTTGCGCCGGTTCGTCCAACTCCAGTGCTGGGCCAGCGGAGTTGCTGCTTGAGGCAGGGCGGTTGACGTAGCGCTCTTGGACGCTGGGCTTGCCTGCTGGGCCTTGCAGGTCGCCGCCGATGCGATCGCGGTACATCGCCCAACTGGTCCACAGGCCAATGCCGATGAACAGCAAGAAGAAGGTGTACACGAGCTTGGCCGGCACCGGCAGTGCGGCAAGGTGGTAGCCTTTGGCGATAAAGAGTTTCACAGTCGTCGGGTGGTGTGCGCGGCGGGTGTGCGATCGGTGCGCCACGCTGCCGTCGCGCGACACCGTGCCAGGGCGATGCGGCTCAATCGAAGATCAACGCTGGCCTGCCGCCCGCGCACCCGTGCCGCCACCTGCGTTTTGCGGGGACACCGGCAGGACCTTGGTCAGGCCGGACTTGACGACCAGTTCGTCGGCCAGAATCAGGGTGCGGCGAGCGCCGACGGCCAAGGCTTTGGACGAGATCGTCGCTCCCGCCACCGCCACGATGTCGCTGCCGTGGCGCACCGGATCGGCAGCCGTCTTGCCCGCGAACTGGTGGCGAAAGCGCGGCTGCGCCACGTCGCCGCCGTAGGCTTCGCGATAGACCATGACTTCCAGGCGCTGCAATGCGCCGTCGGTGCCCAAAAGCGCGGCGAAAGTGATCGGCAAGTGCTGGCCGAGTTCGTCGTCGATGATGGCCAGGCCGTCAACCCGGTCGCGGGTCACGCCGTAGTACACGGTCCAGCTGGCCGGCGGCGCGTAGCCCAGACGGGTGCGCAGCGCTTGAGCCTGAGCGGGCGTCGGAGCCAGCCGCGCAAAGGTGACGCGCTCGCTCTTGGCAAAGAAGGCCTTGAGCACGCTCGGTTTGTCCCAAAACGTTTCGGCGCTCGCCGGTTGGGCGAACAGCGCACCAGCGGCGAGCACAGCCGCAGCCGCCAGCAACCGGACGGTGACGGCCACAGCGGTCGGGTGCTTGCGCGGCGTGCTGGCGTTTGTTGCCGTTTTTGCGAGTGTGTTCATCACCATCTGACCGGCGCCCGCCGACTTGCGTGCGGGCACGTCCAGATGATAACGAAATTCATTTTCGACAGCAACGCCAGATCAAGTCCTGTCTGTCATCGCCATGTCAGCGCCAAGCCTGCTGCGCACCCTCGAACTACTCCAGGTCTTCGAGGTCGTCGTGCCCGTTTGAGCCCGGTCCCGTGCGGCCCGGGCGCGGCTCGAAGCTGTCGGGCGTAAAGGCCGCCGGCAGCAGTTCACGCAGGCGCGCCGACCACACCGCGCCCGCGGCGCTGGCCAGGATCACGTGCAAGTCCAGGCCAAATTCGCACAGCGTCTGCCGACACTGACCGCAGGGCGCCGCCGGCGTGGTCGCGTCGGTGACAATTGCGATGGCGTCAAAGTGCAGCTCGCCCGCCGTGACTGCGGCACACACCACGCTGCGCTCGGCGCAGCAACTGACGGGATAGCTGGCGTTTTCGACGTTGACGCCGACAAAGACCTTGCCCGTCGTCGTGCGCAGCGCGGCGCCTACGGCAAAACCGGAGTACGGCGCATAAGCTCGTCCGCGGACCTCGGCCGCGGCAAGAACCAGTTCCAATAGGGCTGGCCGGTCGCACAGCAGGTCGCTCTTGGACCACAGGCTGCGCGCGCGATCGTCGGGTGTGACAATGCCGCGCGTCACAGTGACCTCGAGCGGACATGCAGGTCGGGCAGGGCCGCGACCACACCGGCAACCAGCGCGGTCATGCGCGCTGTGGTGTCGAGCGCGACCTCCGCGACATGGCCGTGGTCCAGCGTGCCCTCGCCCAGACCGGCGCCGAGGTTGGTTACGCAGCTCAGGCCCAGCACCCGCACGCCCATGTGGCGGGCCACGATGACCTCGCTGACCGTTGACATGCCGACCACGTCAGCGCCCAGCATGCCGAGCATGCGGATTTCGGCCGGCGTCTCATAGCTCGGCCCCGACAGCCCGCAGTACACGCCCCGACGCAACTCAATGCGCTTGCTGGCCGCCACGTCTTCGCAGATCTTTCGCAATTCCGGGTCGTACGCGGCGGTCATGTCCGGAAACCGTGGACCGAGTCTGGCGTCGTTGGGACCCACTAGCGGGTTGGCGCCGGTCAGGTTGATGTGGTCGGTCATCAGCAGGATGTCGCCCGGCTGCAGCGCCGTGTGCACCGCGCCCGCAGCGTTGGTGACCACCAGCACCTGCACGCCGAGCGCCGCCAGCACGCGCACCGGTAGCGTCACTTGCCACCAAGGGTGGCCTTCGTAGCCGTGGACTCGACCCGCCAGGGCCAGGACGGTGTGACCCTGCCAGCGACCGGCAACCAGCTTGCCCGCGTGTCCCGGGACCGTCGACTTTGAAAAATACGGAATCTTATCATAGGGTATGGCGCGCGCGTCGGTGATCTGGTCGGCGACGCCCCCCAGGCCACTGCCCAGTACCAGGCCAATCGGCGCTTGGGCCGGACCCAGCGCGGCCAGCACCGCCTGTGCCGCCTCCCGTACGCGATCGCCCAGGTCTGCTGGCGCGCAATCAAACTGCACCGATGTCATGCTGGGCTGCCGGCTCCGCGGGTTGGTTGCGAACCGCCAGGCCCGCATCGGAGCCGCATGGTAGCGTGCGGGCCGAAGCGCGCAACTTTGCCCCGCACGCGACCCGACGCGTCTGCTCCGACCGCGTGCGGCGATTCTGTCGTGCCCGCCTGCGCGAAGGCAAAACCGGTTGCGCAATCGGGGGCGATGCGGTATGCACCCGGGTTGTGGCGCCGCGCGCAAACGCAGGGTTGAGCGTGCCGCCGCCCCTCGCCACCAAGGTAGCGCCCCGCCGCCATGGCCTCGTTTCTGATCAACACCAACGGCCTGGTCAGCGCGATGCAGTTGCGCGACGACAGGATTGTGGTCATTGGCCGCGCTCGCGATGCCGACGTCCATCTGGACGATCCAAGCCTGTCGCGCCGCCATTGCGAGGTGCGCAAGAACCACGGGCTGTGGGTGTTGCGCGACCTCGGCTCGTTCAACGGCACCTACTGCAATAACCTGGCGATCAGCGAACATAAGCTGCAGCACGACGACCAGGTGCAGCTGGGCATGAGCGTGCTGACCTTCCAGTTGTCGCCAGACGAGCGGCGGCAGATGAGCGGGCTGTTCGGCACCGACCCCAACGGCGACACCGCCGAGCTGTCGCGGCGCTTGCGCAACTTCATGTTCCTGCTCGATATTGCCAAGGCGGTTTCCGGCGAATTGGACACGCGCAAGCTGCTCGAACTGGTCGTCGAGAAGGGCATTGGCCTGACCAACGCCGAGCGCGGTTTCCTTATCCGCTTCAACGACGGCGACCACACCTTCGAAGTTGCGCGCAACCGCGCCTGGCAGCCCATTGAGTCGCCCGAGACCAAGATCTCGCGGTCGGTCATCGCCAACGTCTTTGGCACCGGCGAGCCCGTGCTGACCATCGACGCCCAGAGCGATCTGGCCGGCATGAGCCAGACGATCGCCGCGCTCGAGATCTGGTCCCTGATGTGCGCACCGCTCAAAGTCAAAGAGCGCGTCATCGGCTGCATCTACGTTGACAGTTCGGTGGCGGAGCAGGAGTTCAGCCAGGAGTCGCTCAACCTGCTGCAGGCGTTCGCTGACCAGGCGGCCATCGCCATCGAAAACGCCACGCTGTACCAAGAGATGCAGCAGTCGCGCGAAGCCGAAAAGCACGTGCGCCAGGTTTTCCAGAAATACGTGCCCAAAGACGTGGTGCAGCGCGCGCTGAAAATCAGCGACGGCGGGCGCTTGAGCTCCAAGCAGGTCGCCACCGTGCTGTTCTCGGACATCCGCGGCTTTACCAGCATCAGCGAGCGCATGGAGCCCGAGGGCGTCGTCGCCTTCCTCAACGACTACTTGCAGCGCATGGTCGCCATCGTGTTTGACGAGGGTGGCATCGTCGACAAGTTCATCGGCGACGCCGTGATGGCAGTGTTCGGCGCCCCCATCGAGCGCCCCGACGACGCCGCTCGCGCAGTCCGAGCGGGCCAACGGATGTTGGAAGAGCTCGACAAGTTCAACGCCGAGCAAGCCGAGCGCGGCGGTGTGCACATCCGCATCGGCATCGGCATCCACACCGGCCCGCTTATCGCCGGCAACATCGGCTCTGATCGCAAGATGGAATACACGGTCATCGGCGACACCGTCAACATCGCCAGCCGCGTGCAAGACCTGACCAAGGAGTTCGGCGTCGAGCTCATCATCACCCAGGGTTGCTACGACGCGACCGCCAAAGCGGTGCCGGTGCGCCAGTTGCCGCCGGTCCACGTCAAAGGCAAAGAGCACGCCCTGACCGTGTTCGAAGTCTTACGGCCTGGGCCGGACGACAACGACGACGATGAGCTATCCGTTGGCGACGACAATCCAGACCGCGCGACTGAAGAGCGCTCGGTGTTGCCGATTGCCAAGCAGGCCCATTTTGACGCGGCGACCGTGCCCAAGCAGAACGCGGTGGCCAGCGACCTGGATGGTTTGACACTGGCGCGGCCGATTCCGCGGCCGCCGGCCCACACGCAGCTACCTGGTCATCCTCCGCAGATGCAGGGCCTTCGACCACCGCCGCGGCCGCCGGCTACGTACAGCAACGCCAGCAACCTGCCGCCGCCGGCGCCGCAAGCGCAGCCGCGGCCCGCTTCCGGCGCTGTTGCTCCGATCCACGCGACGGACGCGCCGACTGCGCCACCGCGCACGGGCCCGCCCGGGCCGCCGCCGGCAATCCCGCCGCCGCCGCCA
>SXRM01000126.1 GCA_005792545.1 Pseudomonadota bacterium
ATTGGCGTCTCTAGCTCCAAAAATCCATTGTCGATAAAGTACTTGCGGGTCAACTGCGTGACCTGGCTGCGCGCCGCGAAGTTCTTGTTGAGCTCTGGTCGGCGCAAGTCGAGATAGCGGTACTGCAGGCGCAAGTCGTCATTGGCGTTGACCCCGTCCTTGATCTCAAAAGGTGGCGTCTGGGCCTCAGACAGCACCTCAAGCGCGTCGATCTCAATTTCCACTTCGCCCGTAGCGATCTTGGGGTTGATGTTGGTCCCACGCGAGATGACCTTGCCTGTGGCGGCGACGACCCACTCGGGCCGCAGCGACAGAGCCAGCGCGTGCACATCGGCGCGGTCCGACTCGCAACGGATCTGCACCAATCCCGTACGGTCGCGGACATCGACGAACACGACGCCACCGTGATGGCGGTAGGCTTGTACCCAGCCATAGACCGTGACCTGCCGGCCAACGTCGGCGGCGCGATACGCGCCATTGTGCTGGGTTCGGCGGGTGCTGTGCAGGATCGACGTCATCGGGTGCTCGTGCTCGGCAGTGGCCGAGGGGCGCGGATGGTAAGGAGTTGCGGGGTCTCGGGCAAGCGCGTGCCGCGGTCTGGCCCAACGCCCACAGGTGCGCTACATTCGGCCGCGCCCACCGGCAGGAGGTGCTGTGATTCGCAAGCTCTTTCAACTGGTTGTCCTGCTCGCGGTCGTCCCATGCGCGGCGGCCGCAGTCCTGCCGGCGCAATCGGCTTGGGCCGCCAAAAAGCCCAAAAAGGTCCAGCCGGTCGCGGCCGAGCCGGAGAAGCCCTGGCCGCTGCCTAAGCCGTGGGCGGTGGACCGTTTCACGCTCGACAACGGCATGCGGGTCCTGGTGCACACCGACCGGTCGGCCCCGCTGGTCGCCGTCGGCATCATGGTCGACGTCGGATCGCGCGACGAAGTGCCCGGCCTGAGCGGGTTGGCGCACTTCTTCGAGCACATGATGTTCCAGGGCAGCAAGCACAGCGGCAAGATGGAGCACATGCGGGTGCTTGAAGGGCAGGGCGCCGACCTGAACGCCAACACCAGCGCCGACCGCACCTGGTACTACCAGGTCGTGCCGCGTCCCGCGCTGGAGCTGGTGCTGTGGCTGGAGGCGGACCGATTCGCCAACCTCGTCATTGACGCCGCCAACGTGGAGAATCAGCGCCAGACGGTGATGGAAGAGCTCAAGGAGCGCATCGAGAATCGTCCCCTGGTGCGCTCACATCTTGAACTGGTCGCCAAGGCGTACGCCAGCTGGGCCATGGGCCACCCGACGATTGGTTCTGTGGAAGATCTGACCAAAGCGCCCGTCCAGGCCTTCGCCGATTTCTGGCAGCGCTGGTACACGCCGAACAATTGCGTCCTGGTGTTGTCGGGCGACATCGACGCGGCCGCGGCCCGGCTGCTGGTCGAAAAGAGCCTTGGCCTCGTGCAGCGTCGCGCCGAGCTGCAACGACCCGTGCTGCAAGAGCCCGCACCGACCGGCCACAGCGGTGCGTCGCTGGTGGACAAGCTGACGCGCACGCCCGCCGTGCACCTGGCCTGGAAGGTCCCAGCCCACCCAAGTGCGGACGCCTATGCTCTCGATTTGCTGGCTGAGGTGCTGGGTAGCGGCGACTCGTCGCGGCTCGAAAAGCGCCTCGTCCGCCAGGGGACGCTGGCCTCCGGGTACTCCGCGGGCACCCACGGTCGCCGCGACCACGACGTCTTTCAGGTGTACGTCGAGCTCGCAGAAGCGGGGCCCAATGCGGTCGCCGAGACCAAGCGCCGCATTCGCGAAGAGATCCTGGATATCGCCGCCAACGGCGTTTCGGCCGACGAGTTGCGGCGCGGCCAGGTTGCGTTCGAGGCCGGCTGGGTGCGCGCGGCTGAAAGTCCGGCGCGCCGAGCAGAGTTGCTCGCGATGTTCGAGGTCTATCACGGGGACGCCGACAAGCTCCGCGACGTGCTGCCGCGCTACCGTGCGGTGGCTGTTGCCGATGTGCAGCGGGTGGCGCGCACCTGGTTGGTGTGGGACCGCGAGGTCGAATTGGAAGTGCTGCCCACCGGCGCTGCAGCCACGCCCGTTGGGCCCAAGCCGGACTGGATCAAGCGGGCTGAAAGAGCCATCGCCGACACCGAGGCGCGCAAGGCCGCCGCTGAACTGCGGGCTCGCGAGGAGGCGCAGCGCAAAGCTGCCGAAGCCGTGCCACCCCCCGCTGAAGCGACACCAGTCGCTCTGCCGCCGGCCGCAACGACGGAGGGCGCCAAATGAAAATCGCCCTGCGTTGCCTTGTCCTGGGATTGTTCGCCTACGCGTGCAGCGCCCCACCCGTGGCGCCGCCACCGAAACGGCCACCGCCGCCTGAGGTAGACAACTGGCCTGCGCGCCCACAAGTCACGGCGCCGGTCACAGCCAACTTCCCGACGCCCGCTGTCGCCGGCATTCGCAAGACGGAAGCGGGGGCCGGCGTCACCGCCGTCGTCGCGGAGCGCCGTGACCTGCCGATCGTGCATCTTCGCTGGGTCATCCCGGGCGGACGCATGCTGGCGTGGAACGGCACGGCCAATCGCTGGCCTGAGGGCACCTTGAATTTTGCCAGCGACGTCGCGCGCATGGGCACCCGCAGCCATCCGGGCACGCGGTTCGCGGCGGCACTGGCAGACCTGGGTGCCTCGCTGGATGTCCACGCTTTGGGCGACGCCGTGGTGGTCGACGCTTCGGTGCTGAGCCACCAGTTTGAGCGCCTGCTGCCGCTGGTGCGCGAGCTGCTCGCCGAGCCCGCGTTCGACAAGGCGGACATCGAGACCGTGCGCAAGAAAATGCAGGCCGATTTGCAGGCTGAAGCGGGCGATCCCGAGGCCATTAGCGCGCGGCTGGCGCTTCGCCTGGCGTTCGGCTTTGGTCACCCCTATGCGGCGGACGCACCGACGTTGGAGTCGTTGCCGAAGATCCAGCGCAAGCAGCTAGTCGAGGCCTGGACCGCGGCGACCCGCCTGGGTGGCAGTACCTTGGTCGCCGTCGGCGACATCGGGCCGGCGGCTCTGGCACAGGCGATCGAACGCGAGTTTGGACCGGCGCTCGAGACCATACCCGCGGTGCCGACCGTCGCCCTGCCGCAGCCGGCGACGGTTGACACCTGTCATGTGGTAACCGTTGCCGGCGCCACCCAGGCTTCGATGCATCAGGTGGTGCCAGGACCGCCGCGGCGCATTCGGCAGTGGCCGGCGCTCATTGTGGCCAACCAGATCCTGGGCGGCTCGGCCAGCTCGCGCTTGTTCACCGAGTTGCGCGAGCGGCGCGGCTACACCTACGGAATCTACAGCGGGTTTGACGCTCGCCGCACCGCCGGGCGCTGGTCGCTGCAGGGCAACGTGCGCAACGCCGTGTTGGGCGACGCCTTGCTGGCCATCGACGACCAATTGCTTGCCGCGCGGCGTGAACGGCCCACGGACCGCGAGTTGCAAGACGCTCGCCGCTACCTCGTCGGTCAATTTGCCTTGGCGCTGGCCGATGGCGACCAATTGGCCGAGTATCTGGCGGCGATTCCGCTGTACGGGCTGCCGCCGGACGAATTTGCCAACTATGCCCAGGCGCTGCAGTCGGTCAGCGCCGACGATGTGCTGGAAGCGGTCGTCAAGGCCGTGCCGGCGGCGGGTCGGGTCACGGTGCTTGCCGGTGACTGGCAGGCGACGCGACCCGGCCTGGACGCGGCGTGCCGCCAGATTGTCGAGCATGATGCCGCGGGCGCCGTGGTCAAAGTCGTTCTGGGCTCCGACGGCGACATGGGAGACACCGGCCGCGCCGCCGCGTTTGCCGCCTGGCAAACGGCGCCATCGGGCTTAATCGCCGCGGCGCGCTACGTCGCGCAAGCCGATCGCAGCGCCCTTTATCGCGCAGACATCCTGGCGCTGCTGGCGCGGGGCCCCAACCAGGACAAAGTGCTGAGCATGGGGCGCGCTGCGGCCGACTGGAAAGGCGTGCTCGCGCCGGCGCTGGCGGTCCGGTTACTCAACCACCTGACCGATCCCGACAAGGCCGTTCAGAAGCAAGCGCACGCGCTGTTGCTGGCGATGGCGAACCACAGCGTGGGCGGCAAGCTGGCCGACTCCGAACCCGAGGCCGCCAGCGCACTGCGACTTGCTGTGGCCAACTGGGCGTTTGCGGACGTCGACGCAGCGAAGACGCCTGATCAGGTGCTGGCTCTGGCCGACGCCCGTCTGGAGATCGGCGACCTCGCGTTGTTGGGCGACGCCTGCGGCGAGGCACTGGAGCACTGGCTGGCCAACGACGTGCGCCGCCACGAGGCCGCTCAGGCTCTCTTGCGTCACAAGACCCCGCAGAACTTGGGCGCGCTAGTGCGCGGCTACCGGCGCCTGTTTGCCTATGGCGTCGCGCCCGTGGACCGGGATCTCGAGGCGCTCGGTCAGGTGCAGGGCATCGACTCGCTGGCGCTCCTGCTGGATGTTCACGCCAACGTCCAAGGCAGCGACATGCCACATGCGGTGACCCGCACCGCCGGCCTGATGGCGACAGCCCGCGAGTTGACGGTCAAGCTGGCCAAGCAAAAGCCGCCTGAAGGTGCCGAAGGTACGGAGCTTTCGGCGCGTTTTGATCGCATTGAGAGCCACTTTGAAAACCTGCTGGCGATGCGCAACGCGGACGATCGCTGGTGGGCGGCTGGGGTGCTGACGCGCTATCGCGGCGTCGCGGGCCTTCGGCATGTGCTGGCCGGTCTGCGCGACGACGCCAACTACCGACTGCCGCGGTGGCGGACGGTCGATCCCAAGCGGATGGTGGCCCTGCTGGCGCGCGACGACATTGCGCCGCTCGGTCACGACGCAGAGCCGGCGCTACTGGCCGCCTTGTCGGCGCCCAGGGCGATAGGCAAGGTGGTCGCCGTCATCGGTCTCAAAGCCATCAACAGCGACGGCGGGCTGAACGCGCTGCGCACCAGCACCGACGAGATGGATGTCTCGGCCGTCTTGGAACTGCTTGCGCCCTTCACCGTGCGCGATCTGTGCCTGGCCTCGGTCGACGTCATGCGCATGTGGCGCGACATCGACAAGCAGGTGGCCGCCGGCAAGATGAGCGCAGAATCAGCAACGATCTACAAGGAAGTCTCTTATTTTATTACCGAGCTTACCGACAAGCGCCTGAGGGAAGAGGTCCACCGCCAGGTGCTGCAGCGGACGCAAGCCATGCCTGCGCCACCGGAGACGACCCCGACCGCGGCGCCGCCGGCCGACAGCAAACCAGGCCAATCGCCCTAGCATGCGAACGATCGCATGCTATTCGTCCTGACCGCAGGCCAAAGCCAACGATCAGGGCTCGGTTGCTGGGGGGTCGCCAGCTCGCGTCCGTGCCGGCCGACTCGCGGCTCCGTGGCGAAGACGACCTTGTCGATTGGTCACTCTGTTATACGATTGCCGCCCAAGGTCGCCGAGGTCGTAGATGTCCAAGCTCAAGACCGTCAAGAAGTTCGCCGCGGCCGAATTGCACCCAGCGCAGCGTATCGCGCTGTGCCAACGCTGGCTGGCGTCGGCTTGCAGCCACATGCGGCAGCGGGTGGTCATGGCCACCCAGGTGCGCCAGGCCAAGGCGGCTGGCCTGACCGACGAAGAGGCGCTGCTGTCGGTCGAGCCGACCCAGGTCGAAGTCACCAGGGCCTATAAGAAGCTTGCCCAGGTCGAGGCGGAGGCCGAGGAGTACAACCTGCGGCTGCCCATCGAGATTCTGTCTGCACAGGGCGATCTCGGCGACGACGACCGCGACATCCTGATTCTGGCGGTAGCGCCACAGGTTGACGTCGAGATTCGCGACGCCATCGCCCGCTTCAACGACAACCTGCTGGCCAACTACGTCGATGTGCGGCTATGCGTCGAGTTCCTACGCACCGACACGGTCGAGCGGATAGGGCTGCGCGGCCACTTCGTCCCCGATGCACCGCTGCGGCGCTTTCGGCTGATCTCGTTAGAGAAACGCGAATCCGGTGGCGACAACCTGCTTGGCTACGAGGTGCTGCCCGCGCCGCGGGCGCTGCAGTTGCTGCTTGGCGACCAGGGACTGCTGGATGCATCGATGTCCGGCCTCGCCGAGTTTCGGCGGTCGCAAGTGAGCCTGGACCAGGTCATTCTGGCGGCAGGCGACTTGGACCCGATGTTGACGCTGCTAGACGCGTGGTCGCGGCGCTCGCAGCGCGCTCACGTCGCGGTGTCGCCGTTTTCGATGGCGCCAGGCCTGGTGGTCGAGATTTCCGGACCCCCCGGCACGGGCAAGACGATGCTGGTGGACGGCCTTGCCCATCACTTGCAGCGGCCGATCTTGGAGATCGACGCCAGCCGCCTGACCGAGCAGGCCGACGTCGATGTGCAGCGCGCCCTCCTGTCGAGCCTGGATCAGGCCCGCCTCATCGATGCAATCCTGGTGCTGGACGGCGTCGACGGGCTGCTGGCCAAGGGCAACGGTAAGGTCGATGTGCTGCAAGAGGCGCTGCACGGCCACCCGGGGCTGGTCATCCTGACCTCGCGCGAGACCGCGAATTTGGACGCCAACCTGGATCGCTTCGTGGTTCAACGCTTGATTCTGGACACGCCCGGGCCGGCGGAGCGCAAGCGCATCTTTGATCTGCACTTGCCCGACGGCGTGGCTTTTGAAGACGAAGCAGCAATTACGGCGCTGGCTGGGCAGTTCACCTTTCCAGGTGCGCTCATTCGCAACGCCATGCAGGTGGCGACCAACCGGGCGTTTGCCGTGTCGCCCGACGCGCCGGTCATTGCCGCCGACTTGCTGCGCAAAGCCTGCTACGAGCAGATTCGCGCCAGCTTGGACGAGTACGCGGTGCGCAAGAAGGTTGGCCTGACGTTGCAAGACCTGATCGTGCCGCCCGAGACGCGCGATGACATTGAGGAGATGTTCGTCGCGGCCCGTCAGCGCTCACACGTGCTGCACAACTGGGGCTTCGCCCAAAAGATGAGCACCGGCAAGGGCATCGTCGCGCTGTTTTCCGGCGAACCGGGCGTCGGCAAGACGCTGTGCGCGACGATCCTGGCCAACGAAATGGACCAGCAGCTGTTCCAGATCGCGATTCCGCGCGTGATCAGCAAGTGGATAGGCGAAACTGAGAAGAACATTGAGAAGATCTTCGAGACCGCTAAGGCCAGCCACGGCATCCTGCTGTTCGACGAGGCCGACTCGCTGTTTGCCAGCCGCACCAAGGTCGACTCGAGCGTAGACCGCTACAGCAACATGGCCACCAACATGTTGCTGCAAGAAATCGAGAACTTCGAGGGCATCGTCATCCTGACCACCAACCTCGAAAAGAACATCGACAAGGCCTTTCAGCGCCGTATCGGCTTCAAGATTCACTTTCCGTTTCCAGATGCACCGTTCCGCGCCAAGATCTGGCGAACGCTTGTCCCACTGACCTGCCCGGTCGATCCCACGCTGGACTGGGACGAACTCGGCAGGCGCTTTGAGCTCTCCGGCGGGCATATCAAGAACGCCGTACTGCGCGCGGCGTACCAGGGCTCGGCGGACAACGACATCATGCGCTTCAAGCACTTCGAGTACGCGGCACGCCAGGAGTGTAAGAACGCCGGCAAGGTCTTTCGCAGCTCGGCGGGCGTTGGCGACCTGTTCTAGCCACTGTCGCAGCCGTTGCCGCGCCCGCGGGTGCGGTTCCTGAAATGGGGGCGATCGCTGGCATGGTACCCACACGGTCCTGGTAGATACTGCCGGCGGCTGAAGCCGCGGCCTGTGGGTGCAAAGCCTTGCCTCCGCAAGGCTAGATCATCACAAGGGAAAAATAGCC
>SXRM01000127.1 GCA_005792545.1 Pseudomonadota bacterium
CCGGTGCCACACGCAGAACCGATCTTGGCCAGCGTGGGCTTGCCGGTCAGATCGCCGTAGTTGCCGGTCTTGGCGACGTCCGCAAGTGCCGGCTTATCCTTGAGATCATTGAAGCTTCCGCTTGCCGCCACTGCCGCGAGTGAAGAGGCCTTGGCGTACTCTGCCAGATCGCTGGCCTTGGCATAGTTGCCCAGATCGGCACTTTTGGCATAGGCGCTGAGGTCAGCAGTTTTGGCATAGTTGCCCAGGTCCGCAGCTTTGGCGTAGGGCTGCAGCACTGCGCCGTCAATGGCCGTGCTCTTGATGCAGCCCGAGCAATCCAGGCTCTCCGCGACGGCTGCGCGCAGCGCAAACAGCGAGGAACCTACTGCCTGGCGGGGCAACTCAGGATCGGCACCGATGGTCACCCCGAGCCACGCCGACTGCAAGTTGAGCCCTGCCGCCGACAACGGGGTCTTGCTGCCCATCTGGTAGGTGAACTGGCCGGCCTTCGCGGCAACCGACCCGGTCTCCGTCCACGCGGCAGTGCCGCCGGTCTGCTGCGCGTACAGGCTGAATTGGACGTTGTAATTGCCGTCGGCCGCCGGGCCGCCACCAGCGGACATCAGAATTCCCTCAACGTTAGCAGTGGTCGGCACTGCGGCCACCGCCGACCCTGACCACAGGCCAGCCGAGGCCGCGGACACGACCAGCAAGCGCTTGCAGTGGGAAAGAACCGTTTTCATCCTGACTCCTCATGCTGCCCGCCAGAGCAGCGGGCGCAACATGCCTACAGGCCGATGATCTTACGAATCCATGCGTAGAATCCAAGGTTTGCCGAAGTTTTCGGGTCACCAACCATGGGACCCGCGGCAATGGAGCCGCCCACCATGACGCGCGCGTTGTTCTTGCCGGCGCTACCAGCGACTACGCCATTGGCAATGCGTCCACTGAACGCCACCGGCGCACACCCCTCGTCCGTCACGGTGTCGCAGTTGTCGTCGACGCCGTTGCACAGTTCCTTGGTCGCGGGCAGGACTTCGCCAGAGCACTTGCCGAGCTGGCCCTGAGCGTCGCAGGTCTGCTTGCCAGCTTTGCAGATCCCCTTGCCTTCGGTGCCCTGGGGGCCGGCGTAGCACGGCACGCTGACAGACGAATCGACGGTGTACTGGCAGCCCTTTTGCGCGTCGCACAAGTCAATGGTGCACGGGTTCTTGTCGTCGCACGCGACCGGCTTGCCCGGCAAGCACAGGTAGGCACCGGACTTGTCGTTGCCGCAGGTGTCGCCGCTCGTGCAGACGTTGGTGTCGCTGCAGGTGGTTTGGATCGGCGTATAGAGGCAATTGCCGGACTTGGCGTCGCAGCCGTCTTGCGTGCAGGCCTCGTTGTCGTCGCACTTTTTGGCAGCACCCAGCCCGCATGACCCGGAAGCGCACTTGTCGTTCAAAGTGCAAGCATTGTTGTCGGCGTCGCAAGGTGCGGTGTTGTTGGCGAATTTGCAGCCCGCGGCCGGGTCGCAGCTGTCGTCGGTGCACGGGTTCTTGTCGTCGCAGGCCTTGATCGCACCCGCCGTGCACTTACCCGCTTTGCAGCTGTCGCCGTCGGTGCAGGCATTCTTGTCGGCGTCGCACGGGGCGCCGTCGCTGCTGTTGGTCACCACGCACTTGCCCTGGGTCGGATCGCAGGCCACTTTGCTGCACTGGGTGTTGAGCGAATCGTCGCAGGCAATGATCGAGTCGGTCTTGATCTTGCACTGGTACGGCACTTTGGCCTTGTCGCAGAACAGCACGCCGTTGCACAGATTGCCGTCGTCCTTGCATTCGGCGTCGTTCTGGCACGAGCAGGTGTTGGTGCCGGGCGCGCACTGGCCCTTGTCGCAGCTGTCGTGTTGAGTGCAGGTGTTGCCGTCGTCGCACGCGCCGCCCGACTGCGGCTTGTGGGTGCAGCCTGCCGCAGCGTCACAAGCATCCTGCGTGCACACGTTGTCGTCATTGCACGCCTTGGCGATGTCGATGGCAGTGCCGCCGCATTTGCCGTCTTTGCAGGCGTCGCTCGTCGTACATTTGTCGCTGTCGTCGCAGTTGGCTGGGACCGGATTGTGGACGCAGCCGGTCTTGTTGTCGCACGCATCTCCCGTGCACGGATTCTTGTCGTCGCAGTTGGCGGCGGAGCCAGTACACAGGTCATCTTTGCAGGCGTCGTTCAGCGTACAGGGGTTGCTGTCGTTGCACGGCGCGCCGTTGGCGGGCTTGTAGTTGCACTTGCCGTCAATAATCGAGCACTTGCCGGTGATGCAGGCGTCGCCACTGTCGCAGGCTTTGCCCTTACCGGCGACACACGCGCCGAGCGCGCAGGCGTCGTTTTCGGTGCACAGATTGTCGTCGGCGTTGCACGGTGTGTTGTTAGGCTTGAACACGCACCATTTCTTGGCGTCGCAAGAGTCGTCGGTGCACGGATTCTTGTCGTCGCAACTCTGGACCGTGCCCGGCTTGCACTTGCCGTCGCCACAGACGTCGCCCACCGTACACAAGCTGTCGTCGGCGTTGCAGGGCAGGAAGTCTGGTTTCTTGGCGAAGCCACACTTGCCGGTTGCGGGGTCGCACTGGTTGGTCTGGCACTCGCCGTTCAGGCTCGCATCACAGTTGACGATCGTGCTCTCTTTGACCTTGCACACAAAAGGCTGCTTGGCCTTGTCGCAGAACAAGGTGCCGTTGCACTGATTGCCATCGTCCTTGCAGTCGTTGTCGGCCTGGCAGGCGCAATTGTTGATGTCGCTGCTGCACTTGCCGTCTTTGCACGCGTCCTGCTCGGTGCAGGGGTTGCCGTCGTCGCACTTGGCGCCGCTGGCGGCTGTCGCCTGGCAGCCTTTGGCGGCGTCGCAGCTGTCGGTGGTGCACGGGTTTTTGTCGTCGCAGTAGCTAACCGCGTCCACGGCGCCGCCCTTGCACTTGCCGTCTGCGCACGCGTCCTTTTCGGTGCACTTGTCGTTGTCGTCACAAGCGCCAGTGACGTTGCTGTGCGTGCAGCCAGACTTGGGGTCGCAGCTGTCTGAGGTGCAAGTGTTCTTGTCGTCGCAAGACACCGTTTCGCCCTTGCATGCGTCGGTGGCGCACTTCTCATTCTGGGTGCAGGGGCTGCCGTCGTTGCACGGCGCGTCCGCCTGGAACTTGTACTTACAAGAGCCGTCGGCGATGTCGCACTTGCCGAGCAGGCACGAATCCTCATTGGTGCAGGCCTTGGAAGCGCCGGCCTGGCACTTGCCGGTCTTGCAGGTGTCGTTGAGCGTGCAGGGGTTGTCGTCGGCATTGCACGCGGCCGCGTCGTCGTCGCTGTGCTGGCAGCCGAGCTTGGCGTCGCAACTGTCCTTGGTGCATGCGTTCTTGTCGTCGCAGTCGACGGCCTTGCCCGGCGCGCACTTGCCGTCGCCGCAGACGTCGCCTTCGGTGCAAGCGGACTCGTCGGTGCACTTGCCGGTATTGTTGGGGTTGCTGCAGCCGCCTGCGCCCTTGCAGACGTCGTCGGTGCAGACGTTCTGGTCGATGCAGGTGGCCTCGTCGGTCTGCCCATCGCAGTCGTCGTCCTTGGCGTTGCACTCTTCAGGCTTGACGTCGGGGGCGAGGCACGCGGTCAGTCCGCCGCCCGCTGGCGCGCCCGGGGCGCCGTCGGCTAGACAGCTGCGCTTGCCTTCGCACTTGCCGTCGCCGGTCGGCACGAAGCACTTGGTGCTCAGCTGCTGAGCCACGGCGTACGGGCTACATGCGCACGCGGCTGCGGCCTTGGGCACGCATTGCTTGGTGGCGGCGCCGGCGACGTCCTTGACGTCACTGCATGCGTAGCCGGGGACGCAGTCGGCGTCGGCCGCGCAGCCGGTGCCGCAGAAGGCGCCGTTGTTGCCACTGTCGACGCAGCGCGCGTCCGGGCTGGCCTGGTTCTGGCACTGCGCGTTGGTGGAGCACGGGTTGCACAGCAAGGCCGCTTTGGGCACGCAGATGTTGACGACGTCGGTGGTGCCGGCCTGTACGCATTTTTCGTCGGTGCCGCACTCGGTGGACGAGCACTTCTTGGCGCATACCTGGCCCTTGGCGGTGACGATGCAGAAGCCGCCGTCGCAGTCCTTGGCTTCCTTGCAGGTGCAGCCTGGAGCTCCGGGGCAGGCGGCTGCTGTGTCGCTGGCGGTCAGGTCGGGCAACGCAGGAACGTCACTGCCGCCACTTACGGTATCCGGATCGGGCGTCGCGTCGGCGACCTGGGTATCCGCGCCGGCGGTGGCACCCGCGTCCGTGCCGTCGCCCGTCGCTGCGGTGTCTTCGCCGCAGCCGGCAATCCATAGGGCGCCGAACAGCAGGAGCAGGGCCAGCCTCGGCGCGCTGCGCCAACGCGGTAAAACGACCGCATGACAAGCGTGGTTGTGCAACGGGACCCCCTTGCGCGACCGAACCGGGAGGGACCGGGCTCGGCTGGGCTGCGTGCCACGACGCGATGGCGTGCAAGCCGCCGTCGGTCGGTCCAGTGGGGTGGCAGTGCCACGCCGCAGACCGCGCAAGTCTGGCACAGCCCCGGCCGCGATCGCAAATTGCCGGGCCGAGCCAAACGATGCACGCAACGGCAAACGATGCGCAGCTCCACCGGCAGCGTTGGCCGACCCTGCCAAACCAAGCCGCTGGTTGCGCGCGATCAGGCCCGATTGGCTAGTGCTTTTGCGGTCACCGCTGCCACCGCCATGATCGTGTGCTGCGGGTTGACGCCGAGCGTCGTCGGCAGGGCCGCCGCGTCGACCACGTGCAGGTCACGGACACCAAAGACGTGCAGGTCGGGCCCGACGACCGCTGTGGCCGGCGTGGCTCCGAGCACCGCACCGCCAAAAAGGTGGCTCAGCACCCACGTCCAGGCCCGGTTGTCGAGCGGCGCGTCGTCAAAGAGGTGCAATTGGTCTTTGTGCAATTCGGCGGGCAGACCTGCGACGCCCGGCCACACCTTCTCCGCCCCCATCTCAAAGTGCGCTTGCGCTAGCAACTTGCTGCCAAAGCGCAGCCGGGCGAGATCCTGCCGCGTCGGCACGTAGCGCAGCGACCGGCCGCCCCACCAGGTCTGGTGGATTTCGCCCTCGGCGTCGGCACGCACAGCGGTCACCCACATCGCGCAGTTGCGCACATCTCCCAGTTTGTCGACCAGCGGCGCGCCCGCGCCGCCCACCCGGGCCGCAAACAACTCCAAAGGCAACGACAGCGACTCGAGCTTGATGCCTTGATCAAGGCGGTGGTGCATCGAGGCCGCGGCCTGGCTCGGCCCCGTGTGCATGTCGATAGCGTGGGGATACACGCCGACGACGCCCGCTCCCGGGTGTCCGCGAAAGAAGCGACCGAGCGCCGGCAGCCGCACGCCAGACCGCTGCAGCAACGGACCCGTACCGGTGGCAGATGCGGCGAGTACCACGCCGCGCCGCGCCCGCACGGAAAAGGTCGCCCCGGCGGCCCGCGTGGCGGGATGGCGGAAACGGCCGCTGACGCCGACCGCGCGACCGCCAACACGCAAAACGCGGTCGACCGGCGCACACGACAGCACGTCGCCGCCGCGCTCTTGTACCAGCTCGCGCATCCACAACAGGTTCGCGGTCTGCTTACTGCGGTTGCGACAGCCCTGCAGGCACTGCATCGCGCCCTTGCAGTGGGCAACGTTGCGGGTAATCGGATGGGCTTCGATCGAGAGCTTGCGCAGGCCCTGCAGCATGTAGTCCGCTGCCTTGCCGGCAATCTGCCAATCGGTTTCTTGAATCTGCAGCTCGCGTTCGATGCGGTCCTGGGCTTCGCCGATAGCCCGCTCATCGAAGGTGTCGCCCAGGCCATGCTGATCGTGCCATGCTTGCAGCACGTCACCTGGCGTCCGGACCACGATTGCGCTGTTGATCACCGGCGTTCCGCCGACCAGGCTGGCCTGTACGACGGGGATGATCGAGTCGCCGGTTGCCACCAACGTTCCCCAGCTGTCGAACATGTCGCGCATCGTGCCAAACATGGTCCACGGGTAGTCTTGCGGGTCGCGCCACGGCCCTGCTTCGAGCACGACTACGCGCAGTCCGGCGCGCGCAAGCTCGATCGCCGCCGATGCGCCACCGGCGCCACTGCCGACAACGGCATAGTCGCAGTCGAGCTCGACGGCCGCGCCGGTCCTAAAGGTCAAGTGCTGACCGGCGCTCACAGCGCCCCCGTGCAGGGTGGTCGGATGATGCGCGCCGCAAAAGCCTCATCGCGCACGGTAGCGGGATCCTGGCCGTAGGTTGGTAGCCCCAGAGCCGCGCGAACTTCTGGCGCGGCGCCCCAGTACAGACCGCCCACGGTCTTGATCATGACCATAGCCATGCGAACAAGGTACAGCCGATGGCCGGCCATCGCGCTGGCGTGGCGGGCACGGGCGCCGGCGGACAGCAGCACTGCGGGCAGCGGCAGGCCAATGGTCAGCAGCGGCGTCAATTGCCAGGCGATTGCGCTACCGATGGCGCCGAACCACATCACCCAGGGCGCGTGTTGCAGCATTTCGCGCAGGAACGGCCTGCTGTCGAGGCGGTCCAGGCCGGGCAGGCGCGCCGTAGACGGAAACGCCGCGCACACGGCGTCGTGCAGAAGGGCCACCCACACATCGACTCCAGGCGAGCGCACGCGGCACAGGCGCACGCGGATTGGCTACTGGCGCGCCGCCGCGTTTTGCCGTATGCAGCGCCCGCGGCGCGGCCCGCACCTTATTTTGGAGGCAACCGCCATGTCAACCGACCCCGCCGCAGGAGCCACCGCGGCCATGCTTCGCGCGCGCGCCGCCCAGCCAGCATGGGCGGCCCTGCCCGTCGCTGAACGCGCCCACAAGATGCGCGCCGCCGGCCTCGCGATCCTGCAACGGGCCGAAGAGCTCGCGCAGTTGATCGTCACCGAAACGCAAAAGCCCCTGGCCGAGGCCTACAGCAGCGAAGTGCTGGGCGTGGGCGATCTGTTCGCGTACTGGTGCAAGCACGGCCCGTCGCAGCTGGCACCGCGCAAAGGCTTGGTGCCAGCGCTGGAAATGCCGGGCAAGAAAGCGTTTGTCCAGCGCGTGCCCCGCGGCGTAGTTGCGTGCATCTCGCCGTGGAACTACCCGATTTCGCTACCAATGCGCACTATCGTGCCGGCGCTATTGGCGGGCAACGCGGTGGTGCTCAAGCCAAGCGAAGTCACACCTCGCACTGGCGCCCGGCTGGTCCAGGCCCTGCAAGCTTGCTTGGGCGACGTGGTCACGCTGGTCGAGGGCGACGGCGCAGCGGGAGCAGCGCTGGTGCAGGCCGATCCGGACCTTGTGGTGTTCACGGGTTCGACGCGTACCGGACGCAAGGTGGCAGTCGCGTGCGCAGAGCGCGGCATCCCGTGCGAGCTGGAACTGGGCGGCAAAGACTGCGCGATCGTGCTCGACGACTGCGCCGTGGACCGTACCGCGATGGGCGTGGCCTGGGGCATTTTGACCAACGCCGGCCAGAACTGCAGCGGTATTGAGCGGGTCGCGGTCCACCAGGGCATTGCGCACGTGTTCGTGCCCAAACTGGTGGCGGCGCTGGAGCGGGCCGCGCGCGACGTGCCGGAACTGGTGACGCCAGCCCAGCGCGCGATCGTCGAGCGCCACGTCCAGGACGCGCTGAACCGAGGCGCGGCGCTGCTGACCGGGCGCCTTGATGCCGATCGCGCGCTGCCTCCGCTGCTGCTGACCCGCGTGCCTGCCGACGCCGCAGCTTGGTGCGACGAGTCGTTCGGGCCGGTCGCCGTGCTGGCGCAGGGCGGCGATGACGCGGAGCTGTTGGCGCTGGCCACCGACAGCCGCTACGGCCTGGGCGCCTCGGTGTGGAGCGCCAACGCCACCCGCGCCCATGCCGTCGCCAATCAGGTCCGCAGCGGCATGGTGTGGATCAACAACCACAGCTTTTCGGGGGCGCTGCCCGACCTGCCGTGGACTGGCATGGGCGACTCGGGCACGGGTGTGACCAACTCGCCCGACGCGCTCGCGCATATGACACGGCCGCGGCTGGTCGTGCACGACACCAACACCAAGCCGGAGCCGTGGTGGTACCCCTACGGTGACAAGCTGGTGGCGTTGATGCGCGTGCTGGTCGCCCGTCAGCAGGCGGGCGGCATCGGGGCCACGATCAAGACCTTGCGCGCCCTCAATGCGCGGATGGCCGAACTTTCCAAATAGCGGCGCAAACCGCGCCACAACGAAGCAAGCCCCCAAGGAAGCGATGCCTCATTTTACGTGCGCCACCTGTCAGAAGCCCTTTGAGGTCGTGCAAGAGACCTTGGACAAGTACCCCGGGTGGACCCCACGCTTCTGCATCCAGCACCGCAAGAACGCCAGTCGCGGGTCGTTTTCGTCGTTCTCGCGCAACCGGCCCGCAGCCGCCACCACGCCAGCCGCAGAGGCACCACCCGCTGCGCCGGCCGGACCGGTGGTGCCGCGCCGTCTGCCGCCCGGTTACGCCGCTGGCAGCCGCACGTTCGGCCGCGGAATGCCGACCAAGGAAGTGTTGACGCCAGAGGAGGCGCTGGAGCGCTACACCGGCGGCCCGCAGACCGGCGTATTCACTGACGGCAGCTGCGACCCCAACCCCGGCCCCGGCGGCTGGGCGTTCGTGCACGTCCAGGACGGCCAGATCTTGCACAAAGCCTATGGCGGCGACCGCGACACCACCAACAATCGCATGGAGATGACGGCGATCATCCGCGCCCTCGACTACCTGCCACCCGACTCGGACGCGACGATCCATGCCGATAGCGAACTGTGCGTCAAGACGCTCAACGAGTGGGCGAAGTCCTGGAAAGCCAAGGGCTGGCAGCGCAAAGGCGGAGCGCCGATCGCCAACCTGGATCTGGTGATGTCGGCCTTCGAGGCGTACGCGGATCGCCCCAAGGTCACGATCAGCTGGCTACGCGGCCACGATGGCTGCCGCTGGAATGAGTACGCCGACGCGCTGGCGACCGTCGGACTGCGCGCTGAAGGATCGCGCAAGCCGACGCCCAAGAACTGAAAGCTACGCGGTAACCGGGGCTTCGGGGTCGCCATACAGGTAACGGCTGCAGTGCGGACACTGCACCAGGCTCGTCGCCCGCAGCACCATTTCGGCAAAGCGCGGCTGTAGCGCCATGTTGCAGCCGGTGCAGATGTCGTTGGTCATCTCGACGACGCCGCGCCCTTGACGGGCCTCGGCGATCTTGTGGTAGCGCGACACGATCGAGCGCTCGACCTGGGCGGCGATGGCCTTTCGGCGCCCATCCACCTCAGCGATCTTGACGTCCATGCTGTCGAGACTGGCCTGATTGTCGCGCTCGGCTTCATCGGCCTCGGCGCGCCAGTCGCGGAACTTCTCTTCTTCTTTGGCGATCGCCGCACGAAACTCGTCGATGGCCACAACCAGCTTGGCGACCTCGTCTTCCTTGGTCGCGATGTTCTTGCGGATGATGTCGAGTTCTTTGTTGACGGCGACGTACTCGCGCGATCGCGTCACGCCGCTCAGCTTGGACTTGCTCTTGGAGAGGCGATCTTTGTCGGCGTCCAGCTCGGCAGACTTGGTTTTGTGCCACGTCTCTGCTTCGGTGAGCTTGCCGCGCTTGTCGTCAATCTCGCGCTGCATGTGCGCGATGACTTTGCGCAGGCGCTCCAGGTGTTCCATGCGCTCAGCGCGGCGGTTGCGAATTTCGCGGGTCTCGTCGTCGAGCGCCTGCAACTTGCGCAAGACGTTGATGATCTCTTGAGGGCTGGTCGCGATCGCCGGATTGGCTTGCATGGTCGTCCTCGATCGGGCCCGCCGAGCCAGACGGCCCTGGTGGGCCCACCTGGATTCGAACCAGGCACCAGCCGGTTATGAGCCGGCAGCTCTGACCGTTGAGCTATGGGCCCTTGTGGACGCGCCGGCCTCACCGCAAAGGCGGGGCGTAGCGCGGCGCAATAGGATGACTGGCATCCGCTGGGGCGTCAAGCGCCTGCCTGCGGCAGGGCGCAGATCGCAGAGAGTGCGCTTGACCACGAAGGCATAGCTAGCAGAATCAACTGGTTGGCGACATGCCTGTTCGGTTATGTGTGGTCGTCATGTAAGGCCGCTGATTTACAGACACTTTGAAGGCAGTCTGGGC
>SXRM01000128.1 GCA_005792545.1 Pseudomonadota bacterium
ACCCGAGCTTTGGCAACCTGGTGCCCCGCGACATCGCTAGCCGCGCCGCCAAGCGCATGTGCGATGACGGTCTGGGCGTGGGTCCGGGTGGGCTTGGCGTCTATCTGGACTTTGGCGACGCCGTCAAACGCCTGGGCAAGGCTGTGGTCTCAGAGCGTTACGGCAACCTGTTCGACATGTACCAGCGCATCACCGACGAGTCGCCCTACGAAGTGCCGATGCGCATCTACCCGGCCGTCCACTACACCATGGGCGGGCTGTGGGTCGACTACAACCTGATGAGCAACCTGCCGGGGCTGCACGTCATCGGCGAGGCCAATTTCAGCGATCACGGCGCCAATCGCCTGGGCGCGTCGGCGCTGATGCAGGGTCTGGCGGACGGCTACTTCGTGCTGCCGTACACCATCGGGCACTACCTGGCGACCGCCAACCAGAAAAAGCTCACCGGCAGCGAGAGCGAGTTCGCCGCCGCGGTCGCCGACACCCGTGCGCGCATCGGTCAATTGCTCGACATCGGCGGCAAGCGCTCGCCGACCAGCTTTCACAAGGAGCTGGGCCTGCTGATGTGGGACAAGTGCGGCATGGGCCGCAACGCCGCAGGTCTGCAAGAAGCCCTCGAGCGCATTCCGCAAATTCGCGAAGAGTTCTGGGCCAACTGCGGCGTACTCGGCGACGGCGACAGCTACAACGTGGCGCTGGAAAAGGCCGGCCGCGTCGCTGACTTCTTGGAGTTTGGCGAGCTGATGTGCCGGGACGCCTTGGACCGCGCCGAGTCGTGCGGCGGCCACTTCCGCGAGGAATTCCAAAGCGAAGGCGGCGAGGCCCTGCGCGACGACGCCAACTTTACCCACGTGTCGGCCTGGCAGTACACCGGCGACCCGTCGGCCAGCGTCCTGCACAAAGAACCGCTGATTTTCGAAGAGGTTCACCCCTCTACCCGCAGCTACAAATAGCGCCAGCTTGTTGAGGAAGCCATGAACCTGACCCTGAAAATCTGGCGCCAGAAAAACGCACAGGCGGCCGGTTGTTTCGTTGACTACGCGCTGCCGGGCGTCAGCCCCGACATGTCGTTCCTGGAGATGCTCGACATCTTGAACGAGCTGCTGCACGCCAAGGGCGAGGAGCCAGTGGCGTTCGACCACGACTGCCGCGAGGGCATTTGCGGCATGTGTTCGCTGGTCATCAACGGCGTAGCGCACGGTCCGGACAGTGCTTGCACCACCTGCCAGTTGCACATGCGCCGCTTTGGCGATGGCGACGTCATCACCATTGAACCGTGGCGGGCCGCGCCGTTTCCGATCGTGCGCGATTTGGTGGTCGACCGGAGCTCGTTCGAGCGCATCCAGCGCCGCGGCGGCTTCGTGTCGGTCGGCACCGGCCACGCCCCGGACGCCAACGCCATCCCAGTGCCCAAGCGTGAAGCGGATCTGGCCATGGATGCCGCCCAGTGCATCGGCTGCGGCGCCTGCGTGGCGGCGTGCAAGAATGCCTCGGCGATGCTGTTCGTCGGCGCCAAGGTCAGCCAGTACGCGCACTTACCGCAGGGCCAGCCCGAACGCTACCGCCGGGTGCTGGCGATGATCGACCAGCACGACCAGGAGGGCTTTGGCGCCTGCACCAACTACGGCGAGTGCGAGGCCGTGTGCCCCAAAGAGATCAGCGTGCGCGTCATCGCCGAACTGAACCGTGACTACCTGCGCGCGACGCTGTTTGGAGCCGAGAGTGCCTGAGTCACCCGACAAACCGGGCGACCCGGCCGCGGCAGCCCCAACCGCCGGCTATTCCGGCGTGCCGCTGGCTAAAAAGCTCGGCCTGTGGGTCGGCCAAACGGTTCGCCTCGGCAACCCGCCGGCCGACTGGTGGCAACTGGTCAACCTCGAACCTGACGATTTGAACGTGGTCCCGCAAGGCCCCTACGCCTTTGGACACTGGTTCGTGCGCTGGCAAGCAGACCTGTCGGCCGGGGCCAAAGACTGGGCGCTAGACCTGGTGCCGTCGGGGATGCTGTGGGTGTCGTGGCCCAAGAAGGCAGCCAAGGTGCCAGGAGACATCAGCGAAGACGACGTCCGCGCCGCGTTTCTGCCGCTCGGCCTCGTCGACATCAAGGTGTGTGCCGTGGATGCGACGTGGTCGGGGCTTAAGCTCGTGCGACGCAAGGGCGTCCGGGGCGCTTGACCGGCGCGGGAAGGGTCATGGGGGCACGCCTGTGGCCGGGCCGCGCAAGACAAGCGCGTCGCGGCGCAGTTCGACCAACGAGCAGGTGGCGAAGGCGACTGCAATGGCGCGGTCGCTGCGGGCAAACAGCGCCAACAACTCGACGTTACTGATGTTGCCGGTCGCAACCACCAACACGCGTGCGGGGTGCCCGGTAGCGGTGTGGGCATGGACGAAGTCGGCGTCTTTGCTCACCACGACGCGTTCGTCGGCGTCGGCTTGCGCAACGATATCGGCGTCCGGCGTCCGGTTAGCCTTCGGCAGGTCCAAGGTGTGCAGAGCATCGTGGCCAAGCGCCTTGAACTGCGCGACCAGCTTGCGTGGAAGGTGGGCGTCAACCAGAAATTTCATGCCGCAATCGGCATAACATTAGCTACTTCGGCCAGCCGAGCGGCGTAAGCCAAGGCTGCGTGGATGTCGGCTAATTCCAGGTCAGGGTAGTCTTCGAGAATCTCGGCCGGCGACATGCCAGCTGCGAGCCAGCCCAGTAGGTGCGCCACCGGGTAGCGCAAACCGCGAATGCACGGCTGGCCGTGGCAAAGACCGGGGTCCAACGTGATGCGCGAGGCAATGATGGCGGTCATAGGGCACACGACGCGGCAGCGGCCGCGATGGCAGTGTGGCGGATTGGTTGGCGTGGGGCAACTGCCACTGGACTTGGTGGCCTCCACGCGAATCGCCCACGCCCGCCGCGGCTTTACCGCCCCAACCGCTGCATGATGGCCACCACGAGCGACCGATCGGAGTCATTGAGCAGGGGCCAGGTGGCGATCACGGAATCAAGGCGCGCGTCGCCAACGGTGCCACTGCCAAAGGCTGCGGCCGGGTCGGCGTGCAGCGTTTCGCACATGCGGCAAAGCGTGGCCAACGGCATCGGAGACGTGCCGGTTTCGTAGCCGCTAATTGTCACGGGCTGGACGACGATCGCTTCGGCCACCTGTTCCTGGCTGAGGCCGCGCCCGCGGCGAATGGCCGCCAAGCTCTTGCCGAGCGTCCTCGCGCACCGGGCCCGCCTCATCGGGCTCCTCGAACTGCCCGTGACCCTTGCGAGTCTTGCCCTTGAGGCTCACGCTGCGCTGCGTCGCGCCTTGGTCGACTTCTTGGACGCTAAAGCCAAGCAGTACCATCCAGCGCACATCACACAAAAGCGATGCCTGGACTTCGCCTCCGCCATGCAGGTCGGCACAGCGAGCCATCAGGCTAAGCAGACCGAGGACTTCTGGTGCGTACATGGTGCGGTGCGCATGGTCTTTGCCGTCTTTGCCGCCCACCTCGGCTGGCGGCTGTAACTGCGCCAACGCACCACGCAAACCGAGCTGCTCCAGTACAAACCACAGCAGTTCGTCGCCAGCGGTCGCACCAGCAAGCGGTACGACCGCTTCCAAAGTGCCCTTGCGCGCCAGCACAGCGTGGACCAGGGCGTCATCGCGGCGCAGCAACCGCAGTTCGCGTGTGTGCAACCCCTCAGTGCGTCGCTCCAGCTGTCGCCGCGTTTGTCGGGACGGTGTGCCGGCCTGAGCGACGCTCTGCGCTTGCACCACCTGCGCCTGCTCGTCAGCCAAGCGCAGGGCCTGGGCCTGCTGGGCCCGAGACTGCATGGCGCGCTCAGCGCGGGCAGCAATGGCGTCCAACGAGGTACGTTCGGCCAGCGAAGGGCCGGTCTTGAGGGTTCGAGGTTGCGCGGGCATCGGGACCTCCAGAACGGTCGGGATCCCTAGAAGATCGCGGATGTGCAAGCATGCCAAAGCGCGCGTGGCGCGCGGTGCCCCGCCGCGCACACGATGGGCGAGCGACCGTTACCCAAAGGGCCGAGACCCGAGCGCGCCCGCACAAGGCAACTATCTATTCTGCAACCACGTTTGTGCGGGGCGCGCTCGAGGGCTCAGTCGGCCGCGCGGCCAGCGCGGACGATAGGGCGCGTACCCGCACGACGCTCCCGGCCGGGAGCGTCGTGTGGGGCGAGCCCAAACTTGCTTTCGTGTCCGCGCCTTGTGCGACCGCCCTTGTCGGCAGTCCCGACCTCAAGGCCATGATCATCGCCGAAGTCGACGACTACTACGGCCAAGATGACGGCTTCCCTCGGCTCACCCAACGGCTACCGTTTCTCGGCTGCGCCTATGGATAGAAGCCAGACGTAATGAGGGCGCAAATCCAAACCCGAGCGCCCATTCTTTTTTAGGTTTGTAATTTCAAGCCATTGGCTAGCGGCCTTGGCGGCGCATCGACCGCCTGGCGGAAACTTTCATCCCAGGTATCCGACGCCCATGCACAACGCAGCCT
>SXRM01000129.1 GCA_005792545.1 Pseudomonadota bacterium
ACACCGCTTCAAGACAAGGATACCGTGCATGCCGGGCGGCTGGGTCGCTACGCTCCCGCCGCCCTACGCGCAGCCGTTGCCGGCAATGGCTGTCAACGCGCTTTTCGCCGGAAGGGTCATACTTTGGGGGAGCCGTCTACACTCCGGCAACCCCCGCATCACAAACAAGCCCACAACCACCAACGCCGCGCCCGTCCAATACGGCGCCCGCGTATGCACTTCCAGCAGCGACCCCGCGCACGCCGGCCCAATCACCCGCGCCAGGCTCGACATCGACTGCCCCAGCCCCAGTGCGGCGCCCTGCTGATCCGGCCCCACGAACCGGGACAGCATCCCGGTCATCGACGGCGTAATCAGGCCCTGGCCAACCGCAAGCCACGCACAAGTCGCCACGAACAGCGGAAACGACCCGTACTCGCCGACCAGCGGTACCGCAATCAAGCCCACCAGGATGACCAGCGCGCCTGCGCGCACCAGGCTCTTCTCGCCAAAGCGGTGCGCGAGCTTGCCCGTAAAGCCGCCCTGCACGACCGCCATCGACACCCCGACCGTCAGCATTGCGATGGTGGTCAGGCGCGCGGCGCGGCGATGGCCCTCCGCTTCGGTAGCCGCGACCAGCGCTTCTGGCACCCAGAAGTGTTCGATGAACAGCGCGACGATTTGCTCCATCAGCGCAAAGCCGGTGGTCATCACCAGCGAAAGCGACAGCAGCTGTCGCACCCCAGGCTGGGCCAGCACCGCCGCGCGGATCTGCTTGCGGTCTTGCGCTGGCGCGCCACTGCCGTCCGGTTTGCGCGTCTCGGGCAACAGAAAGTAGGCCGACACCAGGTTGAGCGCGCACAGGCCAGCAGCAGCAAAGGCGGGCACGGCCAGCCCCCACTGCGCCAGCGTACCGCCCACCGCCGGCCCAATCACAAAGCCCAGGCCAAAGGCCATGCCAATCAGTCCCATGCCCTTGGCGCGGTCTTGGGGCGCGGTACTGTCGGCAATCACGGCCTGGGCCGCGCCGATGTTGGCGTTGCCGAAGCCGGCGAGCATGCGCGCCGCAAATAGCATCCACAGCTCGGTGCCGAGCGCGAACAACAAAAAGCCCAGCGCCGACAGCGCTACCGAACTCAGCACCACCGGCCGGCGGCCGATGCGGTCGGATAGCCGACCCCAAAACGGCATGAACAGGAACTGCATCAGCGAATACGACGCGCCGAGCAGCGTGATGACTGCGGGCCGCGCGCCAAAGCTCTGGGTATAGAAGGCCTGGATCGGAATGATGAGTCCGAACCCGACCAGGTCGACGAACACGATGGAGAACACCACCCAAAGCGCACTGCGGCTGGGGGCGCTGGCTGGCTGTGCGGTGGTCACGCGGCTTTGGCCCCGCGGGCTTGCAGCGACTTGAGCGCTGCAGAAAAGCTGTCGTGGACAAGCACGACGGCCAAGTCGCCAGGCTGGACCCAGGCTGCGGCCGCTTCGACGGCAGATGCCTCGTCCATGTGGGTGCCGATGCGCGCCTCGTCTACCCCTGCGCCCTGCAGCGCTTTGCGCATCAAGTCGGTCACTTCGCCCAAGCTGCGGCCGCGCAGGTAGTGTTCGGTCTCTTTGAGCAGGTAACGGTCGGCATCGAGTTGCCGCGCAATCAGCGCCAGTTCGGCGATGGCCTCGTCGCTGCGGTCGCCGGCCTGGCCGAGCGTGATGAGACGGCGGTTTGCCGTCATGCCTTTGGCCAGTTGCACGATCTGGCGCACGCCATCGGCGTTGTGGGCAAAATCGAGCATCACCTTGCCGCCGTTGAGCGACAGCACATTGGCGCGGCCGGGATTGTCACTGGGATTGCTGGCAAAGCTGCGCAGTCCTTCGCGAATCGCCGGCCAGCCCAGGCCCAGCCCGCGCGCTGCCAGAATCGCGGCCAGCGCGTTCTCGACGTTGTGGCGCGCAAGACCGCCAAAGGTAAAGCTGGCCTCCGACAGCGCCAGCACGTACTCGCGATGCGGACCGCACTGGTAGACCAGCACACCGTCGCGCACGCACGCCGTCTCTTCGCCGTTGCGCAGCACTTCGTCGAAAAAGCGTTCGCGCGGGTCGGCGCAGAACCACCCGACATTCATGGTCGGCACGAAAATGACCTCGTCATGGGCGGCCTTGACCAGCGTTGCATCGCCAGCGTTGAGCACCAGCTTGCCACCCGGCCGCAGACCGCGGCGAATGCTCAGCTTGGCGCTGGCCATGTCATCGAGGTCGTCGACGCCCCACTCGCCCAGGTGGTCGTTGCTGATGTTGGTCACCACCGCGACCGAAGCCAGGTTGGTGGCCACGCCGCGCCGCAGCAGGCCGCCGCGTGCGGTCTCGAGCACCGCGAGCTCGACGCGCGGATCGCGCAACACCTTGCGGGCCGCTCCCGGTCCGGTCCAGTCGCCTTCCTCGATGGTGTGCTCGTCCACACTCCAGCCGTCGGTCGAGGTGTTGCCGACGTGCAGCCCTTCGCAGCGCGCCATGTGCGCCAATAGCCGGCTGGTGGTGGTCTTGCCGTTGGTGCCGGTAATCAGCGCCACCGGAATGCTCGAAAAGCGCCGGGCATCGAGCTCGAGCGGCGACGGCAGGTCGTCCATGGGCCAGCAAAGGCACGAGCTGCCAAAGCCCAGCGACACCACCTGTTCGTCCCACAGAAACGGCAGGTCGAGCTCCCAAGCAAAGTCAGCCAGCTCGGCAAATGCCGCGTTCGCTTCGGCCTTGGCAGCAGCGCGAAACGTGCGCCGGGCGTCGGCGGTCGCCGCAAAGCGCTGGGGCTCCACCGCCCACTCGGCGACGTCCACGGCAGTGTTCAGTTGGTCGATGGGGGCTGCCAGCGCAAACGTCGCCCCGCCCTTGTGGACGCGCAAGCGCGCCTGCTGCGGCCAGCCGAGCGCGGTCGTCATCGCCATGATGCGCGCTTTCCAGGTCTTGCTCAGCGTCGCATGGACTTCGCCGGGGTCGTAAGCCACCTGCACCGCTGCGCCGTGGGTGCGCAGCAGCCAGTTGGGTCCGGTGAGCCGACGGCCCTCGACCACACGCATGGCTAGTCCTCTTCCGTGTCTTTGGCAATGCGCACGCCGCGTTCATCGCGCACCAACCCGGCCGCCAGTTGAGCCGCCTGGCTGTCGTCCTCGTCGGTCGCAACCGGAGCCGCCGCCATGGCCGGTGCGGTGCCGCCGCGCTGCTGGTGGTGGTAGATAATCTGCTTCCACGATCGCGAAATCTTGTCGCAGAACGCCAGCAGCAGGTCGCCCGGCTGACAGATGGCCAGCGCCTTGTCCAGCGCTTCGACCTCGGTCGGCTCGACCACAATGCGGTCGTTGCCCACGCCTGCGGCATTGAGCGCCTTTTGCAGAATACGCGGCACTTCGTCGGCGTCGCGGCCGCGGGTGTGGTCGTCGCGCCGGCAGATGAACAGGTCAAAGTGCGGCGCCGACAACGCCGCCATCTCACGAATGTCCTCGTCGCGGCGGTCGCCCGGCGCGGCCAGCACGCACACCCGCTTGCCGTTGGGGCCAAGTTGACCGCCCTGGACCAGACGGTCGACCAGCGTGCACATCGCCTGGACCGCGGCCGGATTGTGGCCGTAGTCCAAGATGACCCGAAAGCCCAGGCCGTCAAAGATGTTCATGCGGCCCGGGGCTTGGAAATAGGTGGTGTCGAAAGTGCGCAGGCCCTGGCGAATGTCGTCGAGCTTGCAGCCCATCGCCGCCGCCATCGCCGCCGCGAACATGGCGTTCTGCACGTTGTGCAGCGCCTTGCCCTCCAGCGTCGCCGGGATCAGGTGGGTCCACAGCAGCGGCAGGTGCGCGCCCTTGTCGTACATCGCAATCATCTGGCCGTTGATGCCATCTTCGAGCGCCACCGCCTTGCCGCCGGCGCGGATGTGCTCGCGAACCAGCGCGTTCTTGGGGTTCTGGGTCACGTACCAGATGTAGCGCGCTTGGCTGTGGTCGGCCATCGCCAGGCACAGCGGGTCGTCGGCGTTGAGCACCACGGCCTCGCGCGCGACCTCGATGGGGATGCGCTTGACCGCGGCCAGTTGCTCCAGCGTGTCGATGCCGCCCAGGCCCAGGTGGTCGCCCGACACGTTGAGGCAACAGGCGACGTCGGGATAGCGGTAACCCAGACCCGCCCGCAGCATGCCGCCGCGCGCCGTCTCGAGCACCGCCACCGACACGCTCGGGTCGCGCAACACCATCTGCGCCGAGGCCGGGCCGGTCATGTCGCCTTCGACCGTGCGGCGACCGTCGATATATACGCCGTCGGTGGTAGTCATGCCGACCACTTCGCCGCGCATCTTGAAGATGTGGCCGAGCATGCGGG
>SXRM01000130.1 GCA_005792545.1 Pseudomonadota bacterium
CGCCGCGACGGCGACGACTTCGTCATCACCGGCGCCAAGACCTACATCACCAACGGCACGCGGGCCGACTTCATCACGCTGGCTGTGCGCACAGGCGGCGCCGGACACGAGGGCGTGTCGCTGCTGATGTTCCCGACCGATACCAAGGGCTTTCGGGTGACGCGCAAGCTCGAAAAAATGGGCAACCACTGCAGCGACACAGCCGAAATCAGCTTCGAAGACTGTCGCGTGCCCGTACGCAACCTGCTTGGCAATGAAGGCGAGGGCTTCTACTACGTGATGGCCAACTTCGGTGGCGAGCGCCTGGTCGGTGCGCTGACCGCGATCGCTGGCGCCCAGCGCATCCTGGACGTGACCACCGACTGGTGCAAAACGCGGATGGCGTTTGGCAAGAACCTGATGGGCTTTCAGACCGTGCGCCACGAAATCGTGCAACTGGAAACGGAGATCGAGGCCGGCCGCCAGCTTTGCTACCGCACCGTGGACCTGGTGGTGCGCGGTGACTCGGCGTGGCGGGAAATCGCCATGTGCAAGCTGTACTGCGGCGAAGTGGCCAATCGGGTCGCCGACCGCTGCGTGCAGTTGCACGGCGGCATGGGCTACATGGACGAGTGCGAGGTGTCGCGCGTGTTCCGCGACATGCGGCTCATCACCATCGGCGGCGGCACAAGCGAGATCATGCGCGAGATTCTGACCAAGATTTGCCTCTAGGCTACGGTAGCTTCGTCGAAATCTCGCCGACGCCAAACCGCACCGCCATGCCATCGATGGCGGGCGTGGTCAGGATCTGACCTCCGACTGCCCAGATCTCGCCCTCCGGACTGACCCAAGCGGCGTGAAAGTCGTCGGTGGTGACGTCCGGCAGGTCAAGGCGCTCGGTCCATACGCCCGCCTTGCGCTCAAACAGCGTGCCACCTGCGCCGACCGCGACCGGGTTGCCCTTGGCCGGCACGGCGACGCCGTTGAGCAATGGCAGCTTCTTTTTCGGGACGAACTTGGTCCATTTGCCGTCGGCGCTCATCTGGGTGATGACCCCTTCGTTGCTGCCACCGACGGCAACAAGCGCCGGTTCCTCTCCGCTGTCGTTGCCGTGGACGGTCGTCAGAGTCCGAATGACGTCGCTCGACACCGCAGTCCACGTCTTGCCGTCGTAGCGCAGGATCGAGCTCGGTTCATTGTCCACCGTGCTCGAGTACGTCCCTACAATGTAGACAATGCCCTTGTGCCGCCAGACCTTGAACCACTGGCGACTCTTGTGCAGCAGGTCTTGCGGTACGTCGGCCGGCGCCCACTGCTTGCCTTCCCAGCGCCAGATGGCCGGGCAACCGACTGCGGCGGCACAGCCTGCGTCGCCGCCGACTGCCCAGACTTCGGTATCGGAGACCGGCAGGACGCCGAAAATCGTTTGCGTTCCAGGGGTCTTGTCGACAGCCAGTGATCCGTCCGCGCGCTTCCAGCGGGCGATGGTGCCTTTGGTGCCGCCCATCCACACGTCGCCTTTGGGCAGCCCGGCAACCCACCACATGTCGGCGCCAGGCGCCGGAATCGCGATGCGCTGCCAAGCCTTGCCGGTCCAGTGCAGTGCGGCAGCCTGAGACCCGGCGACCTTGGGGTCAGCGGCGCCGACGATCCACACGTCGTCCTTGCTGGTGCCCCACACCGACAGAAAGGCTCCAGGCTGTTCCTGGAACAGCAGTTGCCACTTCGGGGCGGATGCTGGGGGCGGGGTCGGATTCGATTCGCACGCCAGAGAGAGCAGGGCGGCAGCCGCCGCTACAAAGACGACTTTCATGGGTATCCTCGCCAAGGTCCACATCAAGGGCTTACGCAGTTCTTGGCAATGCAGTCCTGCAAAGCCTGGAATTTCTGGGCCGATCCGCCCGTCAGCTTCTTGCCGCAGCCGACGACGCAGTTATAGTCCTTGCAGCCACCGACGCACAGGCTCGCGGCGCCACAGCCCGCGAAGTCGCCGACGCAGGCCAACGACTCCTTGCCGCAACTGGTGGCGATGCAGCCGGTGACGTTGGGCAGCTTGCCGCCGCCGGCGCTGCAATCGGCAGGGCAGCCGACCGCCGACTCGAATGGGCCGTCGCACTTGCCGTCGCCGCACTTGGGCAGCGGACAGTCTTTGGGGCAGGTGTAGGGGTTTTCGAGCGGCGCGCTGCAGGCGCCGTCGCCGCACTGCAAGCTGTTGCAGTCCAGCGGGCAGGTCAAAGTCGTCTCGGTGGCCAAGTCGCACTTGCCGTCGCCGCAGCCCAGCACGGGCGTGCAGTCGCCCGGGCAGGTCAGCGCCGTTTCCCACGGCGTCGCACACTTGCCGTCGCCGCACTTGGGGGCCGGGCAGTCTTTGGCGCAGGTCAGCGGGTTCTCGAGCAGGGGATCGCAATTGCCGTCGCCGCACGGGTTGCTGACCTTGCAGTCCTTGTCGCAGGTCAACATCTCGGTCACGTCGCACTTGCCGTCGCCGCACACGGCGCTCTGCGTCCCACAGTCTTGGGCGCAAGACAACTGTTCGCCGAAGTCGCACTTGCCGTTGCCGCAGTTGGGACTCTTGATGATCTGCACGCAGCCTTGCTGGACCGCGCAGTTGGCGACCGCGAGCAGCATCTGCTGCGCGCCGCTTGGCAGGCCGTTGCCGCAGTTGAGCATGCAGCCGCTGTCGCCGCCGCAACCAGCCAAGCAGCCGACCGCACCGCCGCACTTTTCGTCGCCCAGGCATGTAGTCAACTGGGTCGTGCAGTTCTTGAGGAGGCACGCCGTCAACTTCTCGGTCTCGGATTGCTGCACATCCTTGGGCGCATCGGGCTGGCTGTCCGCGGGCGCAGCGACTTCGGGTTCGACCTCGGCGGCAACCTCGGCGACCGCTTCGGGCGCTGGCACGTCGGCGACTGCCTCCACAATCGCCACATCGGCTGATCCGTCCGCCAGCTTGCTGTCGCTGATGGCGTCTCCACCGCTGGCAGCGTTCGCTGCGGCAGACGGCGCTGCTTCTTCGCTGCAGGCCGCGGCCGCCAACCCCAGCAGCACCGCCGCGCGCGCCACAAGCAGGTGAAAATTTGTGAGCCTGTTCATCGCACACGCCTCGCAACGCAGGGAGGCGTAAGGGTAGCGCCTTCAGCCGCGAGCGCAAGCCGGGCCAGAAACGCCGGCGATGCCGCGACGGTCACTGGACAAACCTCACGGTTTTGCGAACATCGCTGAGAATGGCGTGCTGCAGGCTGTCGCGTAGGCGGTCCGGTGCCGCTGGCATACCTGCCCGGGTGCAGTGAGGTAGAAGCGATGAAACCGTGGACGACTTGGGCGCTGGCCGCTGGGACGCTGGTCTTGGCGGTCGCATGTGGCGATGAGACCGTCGTGGCTGGCGGTGCCCTGGCCGATGTAACGGCATCGTCAGACGGCGCCGTAGCAGGCGACTTGGGTGCGCAGGCCGACGCAATTGGCGCGGACGCGGCGGCCCCCGATGTCGTTGCCGATGTTCCGTTGTTCCCCGACGTGGCGCCGGTCGACTTGGGGCCGGTCGATATTGCCGTGGCCGATGGTGCGGCTGATTCGGCGGGTGATGCGCCGACCGATGTGCCCGCAGAGTTGCCGCCGCCTGACGACGCAGACGTGGCTCCGCCGCCTGATGTCGCGGCCGAGACTACGGCAGACGTATTGGAAGAACTGCCGCCGGATACCGGCCCGCCGGACGTGGATCCCGTTGATGCAACCACAGAAGTCGGCCCCGACGCGGCGGCCGATGTGCCACCCGACGCAGTCGCCGAATTGCCGGACCCGAGCGACGTCGCCGACAGCGCGCCGCCGGTTGATGCCGCTGCCGAGACGGTCGTGGACAGCGAACCAGGCGATGTGGCGCCCGATGCGACGCCAAACGATGCCGCCGAAGACATCGCGGTTGCTGACGCTCCCGACGCGGCTGCGGACGCGGGTGCTGAGATTACCGCAGACGCTACGATCGACGCCGCAGCAGATGCCAGCCCAGAAGTCGGGCCCGACGCTGCGGCGGACACCGGCGCGGATGTCCCGCCGCCAGAGTGCGTTGCGGACATCGATTGCGCGGGCAAGGGCGCGACTGCGTCTTGCCATCAGTGGCAGTGCAAGTCTGGCAGTTGCCTGCAGACTCCGATGACCGACGGCCTGGTGTGCAGCGACGGCAGCCTGTGCAGCGCGGCCGCCGCGTGCAGCGCCGGCAAGTGCGTGCAAGTCAAGCCCAAATCGTGCGACGACGGCAACGCCTGCACCGCAGATGCTTGCGACAACGCGACCGGTGCGTGCGCCAACAAACCGGCGGTCGGCTTCTGCGACGACGGCAACGCCTGCACACAGGGCGACAGTTGCAAAGACGGCGCCTGTGGCGCGGGCACTTCCAAGGTCTGCGACGACAACAACCCGTGCACGGCCGATGCCTGCGACGCCAAGACCGGCAACTGCACCGCGCCTGCCCAAAACAGCCCGTGCGACGACAACGACAAGTGCACCGACGGGGACAGCTGCGCCAACGGGGCGTGCAAGTCGGGCAAGCTGGTGGCGTGCAACGACGGCAACGCGTGCACCGACGAGACCTGCGACTCCGCCAAGGGTTGCGTCAGCTTGCCCAACACGGCGACCTGCGCCGACGCGCTGGCCTGCGTGCTCGGCGCGTGCAAAGACGGCAAGTGCGCCCCTGGCGGCAGCACCGGCTGCGAAGACAATAACCCTTGCACCAAAGACACTTGCGAACCGGGCAAGGGCTGCATCTACACGCCAATCGCCGATGGTACCGTCTGCGCCAAAGGCACACTGTGCGCGGCGAGCGGCACTTGCGTCAAAGGCACTTGCGCGCCGGGCGCCAAGACGGACTGCAATGATGGCAACGCCTGCACCGACGACAGCTGCGACCCTGCAGTCGGCTGCAAGTGGGTGCCCAACAAGTCGCCTTGCGAAGACGGCAACCAGTGCACGGTCAAGGACACCTGCGGCAATGGCAAATGCGTGACCGGCGTCCCCATGGACGTCAAGGTTGCGTGCGACGACAAGAACGTGTGCACCGACGAGGGTTGCGACGCGGCCAAAGGCTGCACCCACGTGCCCAAGGCCGGTACCTGCGACGACGCATCGCCATGCACCACAGGCGAGACCTGCGCCAACGGCGCTTGCGGTGGCGGCAAGCCAACCTTGTGCGATGATGGCAAGCAGTGCACACAAGACAACTGTGACGCCAAAACCGGCGACTGCTCCTGGACCGGCAAAGCTGGACCCTGTGAGGACGGCAACTTCTGCACCAAGGGCGACGCCTGCCAGGGCGCGACCTGCCTGCCGGGGGCACCGACGGTCTGCACGGACGCGGAACCGTGCACTGAAGACAGCTGCGACCCCAAGACCGGCTGCGTCTACAAAGCCGCGCCGGGCGCCGATGCCAAAGCCTGCGACGGCGTGACCAGCGGCGGCGCTTGTTTCAAAGTGGTGGCAGCCAACCTGAACTGGGCACAGGCCGAGGCGGCCTGCGTGACCTGGGGCGGTCACCTTGCGCGGATCGACTCCGCGACCGAGAACACCGTCGTCCGCAGTGCTGCCAATACGGTTTGCGGCAACGGCGCAACGCCGTTTATCGGCATCAACGACGTCCAGACCGAGGGCAAGTGGGTGTGGCCAGACGGCGCACCAGTGACCTACACCAACTGGCAAGGCGGCGAGCCCAACAACTGCACCGGTTGCTGCAGCATCGCCAACGCCGGCGAAGACGTCGGCCAGATGCTGGCCAGCGGCACGTGGAACGACTTGTGCAGCGCAACAGCTCAGGGCTGCTATGTTTGCCGGCGGCCGATTCCGACAGTCAAGTGCGGCGACCCAAGCAAGTGCACCGCCGGCGGCACCTGCGTCGCGGCCAAGTGCACTGGCGCCTCGACCAGTTGCGACGATGGCAACTCGTGCACCGCCGACGTGTGCAATGCCGCCAACCAGGGTTGCACCATGAACCAACTTGCCGACGGCACCAAGTGCGGCATCGGCGTTTGCGGCGGCGGCAAGTGTACGCCGGGCGTCGACCTGGCCAACCCGGCGACCAGCTGTGCGTCGATTCCGACGTCGCCCACGCCGACCGATGGCTTGTACTGGATCGATCCCGACGGCAAAACCGGTCCCGTCGCTCCGGTCCAGACTGCCTGCGTGTTCGGCTACGGCGGCGGCTGGGCGCTCGTGGCTATCGCCGCCGACGATAGCCAGAACACCTGGACCTGGGATGCGCGGGCGCTGTGGACTACCAACACTGCCGTCTTCGGGTCGCCATCGGTCGGCAACAAGGACTTCAAGTCAGCGTTGTTGCACACGCTGCCGTTCAAGGAAGTGCTGTTCGTGCACGCGCCAAGCTTGGTTTGGGCGGCCTATGGCGCAGTCGGCGACGGCAAGCAGTCGCTCGCGGCCAAAATCAACAGCTACGGCGCGGCTGCGGTGTGCTGGAACCCGGGACAGGGCTTCAAGATGACCGCCGGGTCGCTGGTGTCGTCGGGCGCATTGTGCGAGACGGCGCTGTACTTCAACATGAACGACCACGACGGTAACGCCGCGTGCGGAGATGACGACCAGAGCTGGGGACCGGGCTGGAACACCTACACCAACGCCAAGTGCCCGTTCGACGACCCGGGAATTACCGGCGGCCTTGGCCCGGCGGCGTCGTCGGCTGGCAACGAAGCCGTCAATTGCGGTTTTGGCCAAGTGCTGGGGCTGAACAAGGGCCAGGCCGGCACGGGACAGAACCGCATGATGGTGTTCGTGCGTTGAGACAACCTCCGCTGAGAATCCCCACCGCCGCACCGACTTTCGCGCGCAGCTACCCTGGCGTTGACACGTCCAGCGCCGACGCGGTACACGGAATGCTGCCGCGCCCCAGGCGTTGACGGTGCCCATGCACGTTGGCCAGTTGGTAGCCGAACGTTTTACCATTGAAGGCGTGGCCGGCGCCGGCGCGATGGGGACGGTGTACCAGGCGACCGACGCGACGACGGGCTCCAGGGTCGCCGTCAAGGTTCTCCATACCACCGACGCCAGACTTGCCGACCGTTTTGCACGCGAAGCGGACATCTTGCAACGGCTCGACCACCCGAGGGCGCAGATCGCAGAGAGTGCGCTTGACCACGAAGGCATAGCTAGCAGAATCAACTGGTTGGCGACATGCCTGTTCGGTTATGTGTGGTCGTCATGTAAGGCCGCTGATTTACAGACACTTTGAAGGCAGTCTGGGC
>SXRM01000131.1 GCA_005792545.1 Pseudomonadota bacterium
AGACCACCGCCTCGGGCGGTTGATCCGCATCGCGGGCAGGCGCTGTATGTGTGTATCCCGTTTAGTGTCGGGTATTGGTACATCAACTGCCAAATCAGGCCGCTCTTGTTCATTTCATCCTGTTTTCCATAAGGGCATGGCGCTGATGGGCACCGGCCGGGCCAGCGGCGACAACCGCGCCGCAGATGCCGCCAAGGCTGCGATTTCGTCGCCGCTGCTCGAAGACGCCGACATCTCGGGCGCTACCGGCATCCTGGTCACGATTACCGGCGGCAACGACATGAGTCTCGCCGACATGAACGAGGCGATGAACATCATCCAGGACGCCGCCGCCAGCGACACCAACACCATCTTTGGCGCGGTCATCGACGAGTCGATGGGCGACGAGATCAAGGTCACCGTCGTCGCCACCGGCTTTGACCGCGTCGCGGCGCAGGCCGCCAAGGAGATCACCCAAACGCGGCTCTACGCCCCCGCGCGCGCCAGCAGCAGCAGCCTCGAGCGGCCGCCGGCCCCGGCCATTCCGCCGCCGCCGCCGGGTCGCGCCCAGGTGGCGCCGCCTCAGCACGAGACCCACGCCTACGCGATGGCCGCCTCGGCCCCGCATGAGCGGGTGATGATGGCGCAGGCGGTCACGGCGCCGATCGGTGCAGTCGCCCACCCGGCGCAGATGCAGTCGGCGCTGCCGGCCGCCCCGACCATGCCATCGGCGCCGCTGCCGTACCACGAGCACGAGATCGACCAGCCGACCTACCTGCGCCGGCAGACGCCCAACTACGCCATCCCATCGGCGGGTGCGGTGGTCGGCCGCCGCGAGCCGGTGCAGCACAACCCGTTCGCCGCGGATCCACAACTGGAGTTCCCGGCGTTTCGGCGGCAGAAATAGGGCAAGTTGATAAACAACTCGCCCATTTGCTTGCTGGGTGGGTCGCCAGCTCGCGGCCTCGGAGGCCGACTCGCGGCTCCATTTTGGCGTGCGGACCTGCGGCCACGCCTGCCGCTCTTGGGTGCGGACAGGCTTCCGCGCTTGCCATGCCTGGGTGCGGACAGGCTTCCACGCCTGTCCGGCATGCGCGTGGTGAACCATAATCTGGCAAAGCCCCCCGCCAGGGTGGCCTCTGAGACAGCTTCGTAGGAAGGCGCGCCGATGACCCAGCCCAACGAACCCCGCACCGCGCGCACGGTCGGCGTCGCCGTAGTGGTGTTGTTGACGCTTGTCGTGGCAGGTCTGCAGATCGTGCGCGGCCGCGGCCATACGGAGCAGGCGCTGGATCAAGCCTTTGGCGAATTGGCACAAGCCGAAATCGCAGGTGGCAAACCGCGGCAATCGCATGTGGCCGAGGCACACCGCCTGTTCGCCAAGGCCGCGGCCATCGTGACGCTTGAGCCGCAAGCCCTGGTCGGCGTCGCCGTGACGGAGAACCTGCAGCGTCACTGGGGTGACCCGATTACGCTTGCCAAGGATCCGACACAGTGCAGCGACGAGGAGTTGGCCGGGCACCTGCGCGGGCTCCTGGAGCGGGGCAAGGTGCGGCAGGCCGAGCAGTTCCTGACGGTGCCATTCGTGGTGCAGCGGCGCGGGGCGCTGGGGGCGCTGGTGCCGTTTACCGAGCGGTGGCGGGCGGCGCAGCGGCAGATGGCTGGGGAGGCGAGGTAGCTGTGGCCAGCGTGCGGCGATTGCGTAGCAGCGCACTTCGACCGGGCTGATGACGATTTGTCTACTTGCAGGCAGGGCAACAGGGCGCGCACCATGACGTCGCCTGGAGCGGGCCGTGCGTGCATCCGGCGGCGGGATCGCAGTCGTCGACCGTGCATTCTTTGCCGTCGGTACAGGCAAATTCCTTGCTCGCGCACGCGCTTTGCACACCGTGTCCAAAGCCATCGACTGACCGGACGAGGGACGACTCGACCGTGACAAAACCGGCGCCGGTCCAAAGCAGCCTACCATCCACATCCTGTTGGTAGTCCCATGTGGCATCCTTGTGGTTGCGAATCCACTGCACGTGGCCAGCGTGGCTGACATGCAACAGAAACGTCCCGGTCAAGGATTTGGCATAGCTCGACTTGGGTGCCGCCCCAGCCAGCGCGATGCCGCGGGTACCCGCGGCAACCATGACCTGAGGCAAAGGGCCGGCGTTTTCAGGTTCCGAATTCGACAGGAATTTGGTCGTGAGGCCGCGCTGCCACAGCACTTGACCGGCGGCCGACGCGGCCAGCACGGTTGACTCTCCGGTCGAGCTTTCCAGGTACAAGCCAACGCAATTCTTGCCGATTGGCGTGCCGACGACGGGCTTGCGAAAATCGGGACCGCGCAAGTCCACATTCGCGACGAATGTGCTGGCTACACCGTTGCGGAAGGGCTTGACCACGACAAGCCGCAAGACTACCTGCTTTGTCTTGGCTAGGCTGTCGCTGTCGTACTGTAGCGTCCACGCGCCGTCCCCAGAGTTGCTCAGAGCCACGGGAAGTTGACCCTTCGCTTCACCGATCTTGACCACACCACCGTCGGCGAGGACGTCAAACAGGCCCGCGTCATTGCCGCACCATGCAAGTAGCGTTACGCTGCTCGCTGCTGAGGCAAGGTCAACGGGATAGCAGTTTTCCGGCAATGCTTCCCAATTGATGGCAACTGTCTGCAAGTCTGCGTCGATTTGAGTCAGACTGACGGTTGGGGACGCTGTCGAAGCACGGCCGAGCATGAAATAACCGCCCGCTGGCCGGGCCACAATCTTGAGCGGTCGAAGAGGTGGGAACCACCTCGGCCATCCCGTCACGAGGCGAGGCGCACCGACCGTACCGGTCGCCTCCACCGGGACCAGGACTACGGCATTGTCCTGGTCTGGCCCGAGTTGCGCGAAACCCGCCGTGATGAGCCTGCCCTTGTCCAACAACACAGCAGTCGGCCCGTAGTAGCGATTCGGCAGCACCTTTGCTAGCGAGACTTCGAACAGAGAAACTGGTTGTGGCAGGCTGTCTACAACACCGCACAGCGCCGCAACGTTTTGAGTGGTCATCGGCAGCGGGCAGTCGGCCGACCCGACCTCAGCCTTGCCGGCCGCGCCACCGTCTATTGTGGCTGCGTCCTGCGCCAGTTGCGAGGGGACGTCAGAAACGGCGTCTGCAACGACTGTGTCCGGCTTGGCGTTGGGAACTGGCATCGGCTTGCAGGCGGCCAGTTCGCCCGCGAGGGCAACAACGAAGCAAAATCTTCCAAATGCGGGCACCGCTATTGACCGTCAGCGAAGTCGCGGGGCGTCAAGGTCAAAAAGTGATACTCGTATGGCATTTTCACCGCTTGCTCAGAGCGTGGCATATGGAAGTGCCGAAGCACAACAAATGCTTCGACTTTACTGCCCAAAGCTAACGGCGCACCCGCCAGCGATTTCGAGGCCGCGAGGGGGTCGAGTGCGAACACCGGATATGGCCCACTTGCCTTAGGGTTCTGGGCATCTACGACCAAGTCCTTAGCTGGCAACTTGCCGCTGAGGTAGTAGTCCGCTGAAGTCACAATCTGGTCCGGTTCGGCACTGTGGCCGCCAGATACCTCAATCGACCGTTCGAACGAGGGATTGAACTTGTACTCCTGTGAAACATGGACTGGACTGTCACCCGGGTTGTAGGCAGCACTCCTAAAGCGAACCGCTACAACATCGCCGTCGGGTGCAGTTTGGGGGCCAGCAGTCGTGCACGGGACCCAGTGAAAGTCCTGTAGTGGTGCGACGACCTTGCGCACACCGACGGGGGTCGCAAGGTGCAGCGCGACGGCATGTTGTTGCCGGCGCAGATAGTCCCACCGAGGCAAGTTTCCGAATTGATTGCTTGGATTGATGCGGAAGACGAAATCGTGCAGATGTAGAACACCTTGGCCATTGAAAAGTGCACCACCTAGCAACACACCGAATTCAATTCTGCCGTCGTCAAGAAATCGGTAGACTGAGACAAACTGGTAGTTCAACAACTGAAACCTGGCCATGATTTCAATTTCCAGTTCGCCATCAGGCTTCAATTCCATTTTCTTGTTCGCGTACTTGCCTCCTGCTGGCTTTGCCTGTTGGTCCTTCTTGTCAACATGAATAACCTCGAAAGCACTCAATGTCGAGCTTTCCTGAAGTGCGGCGAGCGCCTTCGCTGCGTCAAAGTCAACACTGGGTCCAGCGCTCCAGCGCAGGGGGATGAAGGGGCTGCCATAGTCAAAATCGGCCTCGATGAATTTGCTGGTTTTCCCTTGCACGCCGTCCCGGAACAAGGCTCCGACCGTCGCAAACGGTGGATTGTATTCGTCATAGTAGATGGCAAATGCTAGGGGCAGCGAAATAGAATCGACAACGGCAATCGGATTCTTGATTGGCTGGAGCGCATTCTTGTATGGTGAAATCCAGTGTACGCCAGACAGCTTGAGGCCGCCACCAAAATCCGCCGCGCCAGGCCGCGAGAACTCAACCTTGAAGGACCAACTTCGGTGTTCCACCGAAATCATGCCATTTAGCGAGTCGAGGAGCGCCGCGGCCAACGATATTGTGGGTACCGATGCCACAGCCGCCGCAATACAGCCAGGGGAATTGCAAGGGGCTTTCACCGGTATTCCCCAGAAATCCCGGTTGACCGTTCGCCCTCGGGCTGATGATGCAGGTCGTGGTTTTCACCTTGAACGGCAGCAATGCCAGATTCCAGCAATTCTTGTAGTTGCCGTGCCGTCATCCTCGCAATTTGCGCGAGTGCCTCGTCAACATCATGGTTGTGGTTCAATGGCGCGTGTCGCAAAATGTCCGCTATTACTCCGCGAAGGGCCGCCTCCGACATGCTTGATGGTGCTTCGTCGGGGTCTTCGCCGGTCGGCGCTGCTGCCCGCAAGCCGTCCGTGAGCGAGCGCCAATCGACTTCGCTGTGCGGGCCGAATTGTGGAAAGCCGGTGCTCATGGCAGCTATTCGAAGGCCAGGATGCCAACGGAGATGAGCACCTTGAACGTGGTCGGTGGCGATGGCGACGCTGGCTGCGAACCCTTGACCCGCAGGTCAAGAGACGGACCGACTTGCGCCGTGATCATGGCCCCATATACCTTGCCGACCACGCTGGTGTTCGTCAATTGCTGTGTCGCCCCAACGGCCGTGCTTTCGAACGCGGCTTCTGGTTGGGCAGGGTTAGGCCACGTAGGGATCAGTTCCACATCGACCGTGCCACCGGTAGGAATGCTACCGGTCTCATACCGCACGACCATGGAGCCCTTCGAAAAGCGGGAGTAGTCAATGTTGCGGACCAGCTTGATCGTCATGGTGCGGCTATTCGCCAGATCGCCGAAATCCAGTTCGGCGTTTTCAATGACCTTGATGAACATGGGAACCCCCACGCGGCCAACCACGGCGGCGCGGTTCATATGTTGTCTCTCTCTCTCTCTGCAAAGTCAATGCCAAAATCAGCAAGCCCAGCCTGCTCTGCCGGACCCACGAGGGCGCTGGTGCACCGCGCCGAATTCACAAAGGGGATCCCAACTGCCAAGAACGCAGGAACCGAGCCACCGCCTACTTCACCAACTCCCGCGCCACCACAAACTCCCCAATGGCCTGCGCCAGCGCCGCGGCCGTGGCATCGCCAGCCGCCACCGCGGCTTTGTAGCGCGCAATCAGCGCCGCCTTGGCCGCTGCGGACTGCGCGCTGCCCTTGCCGACCAACGCCACCAACTGCTGGGCAACCGCTGCATTGGACTCGGTGCCGAACTTGGCGACGGCCGGCTCCAATACCGCCGCGGGCACCTGGTCGCCGCGCGCATAGTGGGCGGCGAAAGCGGCTACGAGTTGTGCCGCGACGGCTGGCGAGTCCTCGCGCGCGAGCCATGGGCCGAACAGCGACACGACGGACTCAGCAGGCATGCCGCGCAGCGCGTCCGCCACCCGGCGGCGGATGTCGGAATCTTCGTGTGTGCTCAACGGCACTAGCGCTGCCAGCAATGCCGGATCTGCTGCATTGCCCGCGCCATTGACGGCTGCGAGCAAGTACCGCGAGTCGCTCGGGTCGCGCAACGCCTGGTCAAGGTCCGCGATCGCCTGCGCCCGCTCTGGTGTATCGCGCAGCGACGCCTGGTTGGCGGCAATGCCGAGCGCCGACAGCGCCGTAGTCGAGTCCTGGCTCGCCGGCCCGGCATCGGCCGCAACGCGCTCAGACGCGCGGCGACGCAGCCAGGCGAGGTCTTGCGCGTCGATGCCCTCTGCGGTGGCCAGGTTCAGGGTCGCGTGCAGTCGCAACGCGCTCGCCACCCGCGCGTCCTCGCCCAGACCGCGCAGCGCGGCCCGCGCGGAAGGCAGGCCACAACGCCCGAGCGCGGCCAATGCCAGCCGCGCCCACTGGTTGCCGGCGTAGCCATCGCCCAAGCCCCGCAGCCAGGCTTGCAGTTGACCAACCGCTTGCGGGTTCGCCAGGAGCCACGCCTCCATGGTGCGCAGCAGGGCCTCCAAGTGCTCGGCGTTGGGGTCGGCTGCGCGCAACTCAGCCAGCAGGCCTTGCACGTCCAGCGCGGCCAGTTCCGCATCGGCGCGCAGTCGGGCACGCCGCACCAGCCCCGCATCCAGCAGCAAGTTGCCCCAGACCCAGGCGGCGTTGTCGGGGTCGATGCTGGCGAGTTCAAGGCCGGCGTCGCTGCGCTGCAGCTCAGCCTGGACATGGACAGCGCCCACCGTTTGCCACGCCGGATGGAGCCACTGCTCCAGTCGGGCCGACTCGACCCAGGCGCCGCGCGCGATGTGAACGCGTAGCCCTGCCCCGTCGACGCGCAGGCCACCGGGCATTGCCTGTTGCGGATGCGGCGCCACCCGGGCATAGCCGAGATTGCGCGCGTGCACGACAGTCTGCTCCGGATCGTCGCGCCGGATGGCGGCCATGCGGTAGCGCCCGTTGTCGTCGATGGCGTCGGCCAGTGTCGGCGTTGCGGGCTGGGGTGGCAAGATGAAGGCAAATCGGGCGACCAGGGCCTGCTGCAGACGCGCGCCCTGCAGATCAGCGTCGCGGCGCCAGGCATATTCGGCATGGCTGCAATCTGCGGAGAGCCGGATGAGGAACGGCGGCCGCACGTCTCCCGCGGGCGTGGCCTCCGGTTGCCCTGTGCCGTGCCAAGCAATCCGGGCGGCCACCAGGGTGCTGCCGTCCGGCTGGGCGCGCACGCCGCGTGTGGAGACCTGCCAATGCAAGGCTGTCTTGGGTCCCCCAGCGTCGGCCGTCAGCGACGCCGATGCGCGGTGATGCCAATCGCGCAACAGCGGCATGGGACAGCGCGGTCGGGTCTCAGCAGCGACGCCAGCCGTCGACGCAGCCGCAGTTGGTGCGGCCACCTTTGGCGGCTCTGAACTTGTCGCCTGTACCTGGACTGGCACATCAGGACGCCCCGACGGCCGCAACCACAGCCAGCCGCCGACAGCCAGCGCCAACAGGACCAGCAACGCCAACGCGATGCGCGAACGCTGCGAAGGCGGAGGCTGAGCGGCAACCAATGTGGACTCCGTGGTCGCCAGGGCTACGGCAGTTCGACGCTGCCCAAATCGCAGCCGTTGCCTTGGGGCCGCGCGCCGCCCAGGATGTCGAGGCCGCCGACCGGCTGGGCCAGGCAATGCTCGAGCGACCCGGTGTCGATGGCCGATGAACCCGACGTCGGCAGCATCACCCGCGCGTTGCCGATGAGCTTTTGGCCCTGAAGATTGGCAGTGTACGCCGTGCCGCCGAACGGGGGTTTTAGACCGCCGCTACACGCCAGACCGCTGCCCGCGGGGCCCCAATTCGACTTGCTGGACGTGACCGTGATGATGGACTTGATAACGTTGAAAACCGGCGTGTTCGGTCCGCGGCGGCAATCCAGGCCCTTCTTGGTTGAACCCGCTTCCGAAATAATCGAGTTGATGATGGTCGTAGGCCCGTCGACGTACAACGCCGGATGTTCTGTCTCATCGATAGCCGAGTTGCCAGAGATCGTGGTGTGCAAAAGCGTCAATACGCCTTCGCTGTACACGCCGGTGCCGATGCCGTAGTTCTGGTTGGCGTTGATGGTCACGTTGGTCAAGATGGCGCTGCCGCCCTTGGCCACGCCGACGGCGCCGCTGTGGGCGACACCGCCGTAGAACGACGAGCGCCGAATGTCGCATGCACTGCCCGGACCGCACCAGATGGAGCCGCCAGGCCCAGGCCCGCTGTTGTAGTCAAACCGCACGCCGTTGACGATGAGCTTGCTGTTGGCGCCCTCGACCCGTACAGCGCCGCCGCCGTCGCCGTAGAGCAGCGTCCCGTTGGGTCCCGGCCCGCCCAGGCCCTTCTTGCGGATGCACTGTACGACGGAGCCGGCGTGCAACAAGACCTCTGCGCCGCCCTTGACCAGGACGCCGCCACCGCCATATTCGCTGGTACCGCCATACAGGGTGCAGTTGTTCAGCGTGAGCTTGGCGGCATTGACGACGACCAGGGCCCCGGTGCCCGCGCCTTCGGGATCGCTGGCTTTGTCGACAAAGCCATTCTGCAGCTTGATGTCCTTGACCTGGCTCTGGCCACCGGCAAAGGTCATGGCGCGGTACTTGCCGTCAGCGTCGATGATGACGTTCTTGCCGCCCGCTTCGATGTGCAGGCTGGCGAGCACCACGTCCATGTTCTTGCTCAGCGTCAGCTTGCCTTCCACGAAGAAGCGAATGGTGCGAACGGTCGGTTTGGTGTCGAACTTGACCCAATAGTTGGCGTCGAAGATGGCCTCGCGCAGGCTGCCGTGCTCAGCGTACTCAAGGCCATCCTTGGTGCTCCAGAAGGAACCGTCGCCGAGCGTCGTGACAGCGTAGTCACACACCTTGGGCCCAGGCTTGCAGGTACCGGCCATGCACTGGTCAGGCAGCGTGCACAGGACACCGTCGCTGCACGGCGTCTTGTCGGCTACCGCCACGTGGACGCAGCTGCCGCCGGGTGCGTTGCAGCTGTCGATGGTGCAAGCATTGCCGTCGTCGCAGTTCTTTTGGCCGCCTGGCAGGCACGACCCAAAGATGCACAAGTCGTTTTCGCTGCACCAGTCGCCGTCGTGGCAGTCATTGGTATAGGTGTGCTTGCAGCCAGCCTCTACCGTGCACTTGTCGAGGGTGCAGATGTCGCCGTCCTCGCATTCGTTGAATTTACCTGGCCAGCACTTGCCGCTCTGGCAATAGTCGGCTTGCGAACACGGGTTTCCATCGCTGCACGACACCGCGTTGGGCTTGTACGCACACTGACCGCTGGCGACGTTGCAGGCGTCGTCGGTGCAGGGGTTGCCGTCGTTGCAGGCCTTGATGCTGCCAATCTTGCAGCCGCTCCAGTAGGTGCATTCTTCGACGGTGCATGCATTGCCGTCGTCGGGGCAGACGACGGGCTTACTGTCCAAGCAGGCGCCGTCTTTGCACTTCTCTTCGATGGTGCACGGGTGATAATCGTTGCAAGGCAAGGTGTTGTTGATGCCAGCGCAGGCCTTGTTGGCGCAAGCGTCGTTGCTGGTGCAGGGATTGCCGTCGTCGCATAGCGCGGTGGTGGCGGCAAATACGCAGCCGCTGGCCTTGTCGCAACTGTCGGCGGTGCAGGCATTCTTGTCGTCGCAGGTAATGGTGCCAACGCTACAGCCACCGCCAGAGCAGAACTCATAGGTGCATGCGTTGCCATCGTTGCAAGTCAACGAGTTGTCCTCAACCGCGCCGCAGCCCTTGATGGGGTCGCAGAAGTCCTTGGTGCAAGGCTTGCCATCGTCGCACGGGCTGGGTTTGCTGCCGACGCACTGACCCTTGTCGCACACCTCCTCGACGGTACACGGGTTGTTGTCTTTGCAGACGCCGGGCGCCAGCATGGTGACGCCCTCGTGGGTACACTCCCAAGGCGCGCCCGGATTTTGCGTGCAAAAGTCGTTGGTGCATGGATTGGCGTCGCCGCAATCGGAGTTCTGCTTGCAGGCGGCCAACCCCCACTGCGTTTGCAGCTTGGTCGCCATGCTTTGCAGCTCGCCATCGGTCAGTGCCTTGTCGTACAGCAACACCTGCGCAAAAACCGCGTTGCTGTCGGGGTTGTTGCTGTTCGACTTGTTCAGCGACAACCCGACGGTGCCGGACAGCGACGCGGACCCAGGCGACACCACCGAAGCCACGCTGGGCGAGCCCCCGGCAAATGCTTGCAGGCGCGCTTCCTTGGCGTCCGCACGCACGAAAAGCAAGTAGTCCTTGCCGCTCTGCCAGGGCACGCTGGCAATGCCAGCCCCGCCAAACATCAAATTCAGTTTGCCGTCGTAGAACTTGCCGCGCCATTTGCCGAGCGAGAACAAGTCCGACGTGACCTGCTCGTTGACGGTGCGCACGGCGAGCACCAAGGTGAACGCGCCGCTGAGCGTGGTGCCCATCTGCAGACCCGTGCTGGCGGTGTCGACCGCATCGCGCCCAAACACGGCCGCCTTGACCATGACTGGTTTGCTGTTGAAGGGCACGGCGAAGCCTTTGCCGTTCTGGCCCACTGCAGCTTCGATCTGGTACCAGGCGTCGATCTTGCCGTTGTTGATGAGCAGCGACTTGGCGACGCCTGCGTGGGCGTGGAACACCGGCGCAATGGCCTGTTGGCAGATTTCGCCGGCTGGCGTGCACTTGCCTTCGGTCAGCACGCCCGCTTTGCCGCACGCCTCGTAAACCGTGCAGTAGTTGCCGTCGTCGCACGGATTGTCGTAGATGAGCGCGTGCTGACAACCGCCCTTGCCCGAGTCGCATGAGTCGATGGTGCACACCTTGTCGTCGTTACAGTTGGTGTTGTTGTGCGCGCAGTTGCCGTTGCCATCGCACAGGTCGTCGCTGCAGGCGTTGCCGTCGTCGCAGGCCTTGCCTGGGTCGAGCTTGAACACGCACTTGGCGGCCCCGATGTCGCACGAATCCACCGTGCACGGCTTCTTGTCGTTGCACGGCACGCCGGTGTCTTGCGGGTAGATGCAGCCCTTGACGCCGTCGCATTGGTTCTTGGTGCAGGGATTGCCGTCTTCGCATTGGGCGTCGCTGCCGCTGTGCAAGCAGCCCTTTTGGACGTCGCAGGCGTCAGCCGTGCATGCAATCTTGTCGTCGCAGCCGTTGGCCGCCAGTGTGGCGCACGGATTCTTGTCGGTGCAGTTGGTCAGCCCGTCCATGCTGAGGCGACCCAGCACCGTGCTCGATTTGCCGGTCTGGCCATTGTAGCCACCGCCAGCGATAAGAATCGCCGTGCCGTTGACCGCGATGCTGCGGTAGGCCACGTTGATCGGCTGCTTCGGGTAGCTGTTCTGCCAGACGATGTCGAGATTGCCGTCAAGCTTGGCGATGTCGCCGCGCACGCCGGCCAGGAACACATTGGGTCCGTACGTGGCCGCGCCCAACTCGCCGAAGCCCCACATGCTCGGATACGACTTGACGACTTGTGGGCCACCTGCGATGCGCACCGCGATTGGCGTGGTCTGGCCATTGACCGGAGCCGTGCCGAATGCCCAGACGGCTCCGTTGAAGGGCAGCACGGCATGGAACTGCTCGTCGCCCGATCCGCCGTAGGTAGTGACGTCGGTCACCACAGAGTTGCTGGAGAATTCGGGATTGCCAATGCTGGCGTACCAGGCATCGTAGCCGCCCGCCCCCTTGGACAGGGTGTAGCCTACCGCCCAGCTGCCGTTCTTGCCGTCGATGTGCAGCGAAGTCGCGCGATCCTCGTTGCCACCGGTAAACGCAAGCAGCTTCTGGTTCTGGTTGGTGGTGTAGACGAAGGCGTCGCAGGTGCTACCGCCGCCCGGGCAGCCAAAGCCAGAGTAGGTCGTTGGCCCGCCGCTGATAAAGCTGGCGTCGGTGAAAATGGACTGCCCGCTGGTCATGGTGGGGGCGTACAGGTCCTTGTAGCTGCCGTTGCTGAAGTTGTAGGTGTTGGCGATAGCGGAAGACCCGCTCAAGTCCTTGCCAAACGCGACGCAATAGCTGTTGTCCCACGGCGAGCAGCGCACGCCCCACCACTGCCTTGAATTGGCTCCGGTTTCGTACTGGGTCTGACCCAAGATATTGCGACGCGCGAAGTACGCGGTGTTGGCATCGTTGTACACGAACACCGGGCCGCCACCGTCGTTGGGCTGCGCCATCATGGTGTGGGTGGCCATGTGGCCGTCGTTGGCCTGGTAGACCCAGTACTTGCTCAACCCGTCGTAACAATTGCCATCGCCGCCGCAGGTTGCGCTGGTGTAGCACGAGTTCGACGGGGTGCAACTGGCATTGCTGGGCTTGTTGACCACCTTGCAACCGCTGACGCTGTCGCAGCTGTCGGTCGTGCACTCTTTGTTGTCGTCGCAGACTTTGCTTGGACCGGGCTTGCAGGCGCCGCCGCTACAGGCATCGGCGACGGTGCAGACATTGTCGTCGGTACACAGCGCGACGTTGGCGGTGTGCGCGCAGCCTTTGATGTTGTCGCAGGTGTCGTCGGTGCAGGTGTTGGCGTCGTCGCACAGCTTGATGTCGGCTGCATAGGTGCAGCCCAAGGCCAGGTCGCAGGTGTCGGCGGTGCAGGGCTTCTTGTCGTCGCACTTGGCGTGGTTGGCGGTCTGCTTGCAGCCAGTCTTGGTGTCGCAACCGTGACTGGTGCAAGCGATGCCGTCCTCGCAGTTCTTGGCGGGGCCACCCAGGCAGGCCTTGCCGCCACAGGTGTCGCCAGTGGTGCAGGCGTTGCCGTCTTCACACGGCTGGGTATTGGCGGTGTTGGTGCAGCCTTTGATGGCGTCGCAGGCCTCGTCCGTGCAGGGGTTCTTGTCGTCGCACGCCGCGGTGCTGGCGGTGTAGGTGCAGCCTTTGACTGCGTCGCAGGCGTTGGCGGTGCACAGGTTGCCGTCGTCGCACTGGGTGTTGTCCGGCGTGTACACGCAGCCGGTCTTGGGGTCGCACGAGTCCATGGTGCAGGCGACGCTGTCGTTGCAGGTCTTGCCGGCGCAGAGGTTTTGGGCCGTGCAGGTGGGGGCGCCGACACTGCCATCTTGGTTGACCTTCAAGACAAAGGCATAGGCGGGCGTGCCCTTGCCGACATTTTGATACCAGCCGCCCAGCATCAAGCTTGAGCCGAGCGATGCTGCCTTGATGTTGCCGCCGTATTCATAGTTGAAGTAGGTCTTGGACCACGACAGATTGCCGCTATCGCTGACGTTGGAGGCCATGGCGTAATTGCCGTCTTGCATCCCTGCCAAGACCGCACCGCCCCAACCTGGAATCATGAACGCCCCGGAGGTTTGGTGGTTCGCGTCGGCGGCAAGCTTGGATTTGGTCCACACCACGTTGCCGTTGCCGTCGATCTTGCGCACAACGCTTTGGTCGGGCCACGAACCGTCGTTGCTGTACACAAATAGGTTGCCGCCGTAAGTGGTGCAGGCGTAGGCGGACAAGCCATCACCAAAGGTGCTACCAATCGACTTCTGCCACTGGATTTCCAGGTAGCCGTTGCGCCGAATTTTGGCGACCCAAGGCTTCCAAGTGAAGCTGCCGGGCGACTGGAGCGTGTGACCGCACACGAAATAGGTCTGGTTCCAGTTGCCGTCATAGGCCAGGTCGTACCCGAATGCCGGCAGCTTGTGGGAGTATTGCAAATTGCCACTTGTGTCGAAAAAGTGAATGTCGTTGTTCTGCGTCACGCTCGTTTGCGGCACGCCGGCAACACCGCCGTTATCGATGCGGATTCGGGTCATCGGCTGGGGCGTAGGCTTGTTCCACACCTCGCTGCCGTTGCCTTCGTGGATGCGGCGGATGCGATTGTGGACGGGATTGCCGTCGTGCGTATTGCTGGCGACGATGAGGGCAGTGTCGAAGAAGCCGCCGCCCCACAAGTCGCCAGTCAGTCGCTCACTTGGGCCGCCAGCGCCCTGGAACTTGACGTCGAATTCCGTGTTCAAGTCCGCGTCAAGTCTCAAGATATGGTAATAGGTCTGCGGGTCGTTCGAAGTCACCACCCAAGTGGTGTCGCCATTAGAGAGCAAGGCCGTGGGGTGCAATGCCATGTTCTTGACCGTGACCTTGGGCTTCTGCGCGCACTTGCCCGACAGGCAAACCGGCTGGGTCACACACGGATCACTGCTGGTGCACCCGCTGTTGTCGTTGGCCGTGGTCTTCTTGCAGCCAGCGACCGCGTCACAGCTCTCGGTCGTGCACGACTCGTTGTCGTTGCACAGGTTGTTGTTGGGTGCGAACTTGCAGCCGGTTGCCGGGACGCACGAGTCGACCGTGCACGCGACGTTGTCGTTGCAAGTCACCGGCGTGCCGTTGCATTTGCCCTGCGCGCAAGCGTCGTTGCTGGTGCAGGCGTTGCCGTCGCTGCAATTGGTTGCGGTGTTGGCAGTGTTCTTGCACCCGGCCAACTTGTCGCAGGCGTCGTCGGTGCAGGCGTTGCCGTCGTCACAGTTCACCACCGTGCCGCCGCAATTGCCCGTTGCACACTTGTCGGCGCTGGTACAGGCGTCGCCGTCGCTGCAAGCTGCCGTGTTGTTGGCGTGCTGGCAGCCCTTGACCTTGTCGCAACTGTCGTCGGTACAGGCGTTATTGTCGTCGCAGTTCGGCGGCGCGCCAGCCAAACACGCACCGTCTTTGCATGCATCGCTCAGCGTGCAGGCGTCGCTGTCGCTGCAGGTAATGGTGTTGGCCAGGTTGACGCAGCCACTGACCTTGTCGCAGCTGTCGTCGGTGCACAGGTTGGTGTCATCGCAGTTGACGGCCGCACCGTCGCACTTGCCGCCTGCGCACGCGTCGCTGCTGGTGCAGACCGTGCCATCGCTGCACGCTTTGGTGTTCGGCGCGTTGACGCAGCCCTTGGCTTTGTCGCAGCTGTCGTCTGTGCACAGGTTTTTGTCGTCGCACTCAACCATGGCGCCGACCTTGCAGCTGCCGTCGCTGCACAAGTCCGGCGCCGTGCAGGCGTCGCCATCGCTGCACGCCGTGACTGTGTTGGTAAACAAGCAGCCAACCAGGCTGTCGCAGGTGTCGGAGGTGCAGCCGTTGTTGTCGTCGCACACCGTCGGCTTAGACGTGCAATTGCCGCTGGCGCAGGTGTCCTGGGTGGTGCATGCATCGCCGTCGTTGCAGGCCTTGGTGGTGTGGACCGAAGCGCAGCCCTTGGCCGGGTCGCAGCTGTCGTCGGTGCAGGCGTTGTTGTCGTTGCAGTCCTTGGCCTTGCCGGGGACGCAAGCGCCGTCTTTGCAGCCGTCGCCTTCGGTGCACACCGTGTCGTCGGTGCAGGTCGCGGTATTGGCCAGGTTCACGCAGCCTTTGACCGTATCGCAGCTGTCGTCGGTGCAGACCTTGCCGTCGTCGCAGTTGGGCTTTGGCCCCGGGATGCAGTCGCCGTCCTTGCAGTTGTCAGTGGTCGTGCAGGCGTCGTTATCGGTGCAGGTGACGTCCAACGGCGCAATGATGCAGCCCTTGTTGGCGTCGCACTTGTCGCCGGTGCACGGGTTGTTGTCGTCGCACACAGGCGGTGCGCCGCCCTGGCACTTGCCGGCGAGGCACACATCTTGCGTCGTGCACGCGTCGCCATCGCTGCAAGGCTTGGTATTTTGCTCAGTCTTGCAGCCGGCCGCTTTGTCGCAGCTGTCGTCGGTGCACGGGTTGGCGTCGTTGCAGTTGGGTGCGAGCCCGGACACGCACTGGCCCTTGTCGCACTGGTCGCCGACGGTGCAGGCGTCGTCGTCGCTGCAGGTCTCGGTGGTATCGGCCGCAAGGCACCCCGCCGTCTGGCTGCAGCTGTCGGCGGTGCACGGGTTGTTGTCGTTGCAGTCTTTGGCTTGACCTTTCGAGCAGTTGCCGTTCTGGCAAAAATCGCCGCTCGTGCATTGGTTGCCGTCGTCGCAGTCGCCGGTGGTCGCCGTCGCCGCGCAGCCGAGCTTGACGTTGCACGAGTCCTTGGTGCACGCGTTGCCGTCGTCGCAGACCTTGGCCGCGCCGGCCGCGCACTTGCCGTCGGCGCACGCATCTTTTTCCGTGCAGGCGTTGCCGTCTTCGCACGTGTCCGTCGTCGGCGTGCTGACGCAACCCTTGGCCGTCGAACACGCGTCCTTGGTGCATGGGTTGTTGTCGTCGCAGTCCTTGTCGGCGCCGCCGCCGCAGAAGGTGTTCAAGCACTTGTCTTTCACCGTGCACACGTTGCCGTCGTCGCAGGTTACGTCGTTGGGTAGCGTGAGACAGCCCAGGTTCGGGTTGCAGCTCTCGGTCGTGCATGGGTTGGCGTCGGCGCAGTTGACCGCCTTGCCACCCGCGCACTTGCCGCTGTCGCAAGCGTCGCCGGCCGTGCAGGCGTTGTTGTCGTCGCAGCCGCCCGCGACCGCCGCGTGGGTGCAACCGGTCTTGGGGTCGCAGCCGTCGGCCGTGCACGGGCTGTCGTCGTCACACTCCGTCGGGCCGCCGACGCATAGCGCGCTGCCGCACTTGTCGCCCGACGTACAGGCGTTGCCGTCGTCGCAGGCAGTCGTGCTGATGGCCAGACCGCAAACACCTTCGGCGCACACGGCCGGCGCGCAGGCGTTGCCGCTGGCAGGGCAGTCACTGTCGGTCGCGCAGTTGCCGCCGCAGCCGACGATCGGCTTGGACTTGCACTTGCCGGTGCCCAGATCGCAGGCGTCGAGCGTGCAGGGCTTATTGTCATCGCACGCCACCACCTTGCCGGCCTGGCACTGGCCCTTGGCGCAGGCGTCGCCGGTCGTGCAGGCGTTGTTGTCGTTGCACGGCGCGGTGTTTGCCGAGGATGTGCAGCCAATCACGACGTCGCAGCCGTCGCTGGTACACACGTCGCCGTCGTCACAGTTCAGCAGTTTCGCGCCCTTGCACTCAGTGGCTTTGCAGGCGTCGCCGACCGTGCACACGCTGCCGTCGTCGCAGGGGCCGTCTTTGGCGCTGCTGCTGCAGCCGGTCTTGGCGTCGCAGGCGTCGGCGGTGCAGGCGTTGCCGTCGTCACAGGCGCTCTCGGTGCCGGTGCACTTGCCTTCCAGGCAGGTGTCGCCCGCAGAGCACACATCGCCGTCGTTGCACGCCATTTCGGTGTAGACGATGACGCAGCCGCCACCGGCGCACACCGCTTGCGTACACGGATTGCCGTCGTCTTCGCAGTCCTTGCTGGCCGTGCACTTGGTGCCGCAGCCTTTGAGTGCCGCAAACTCACACTTGCCGGTCGCCGCATCGCAGCTGTCGGCCGTACAGGCGCTGCCGTCGTCGCACGCGACCAGCACGCCGCCCATGCAGGTGCCGTCGCCGCACTCGTCTTCTTTGGTGCACGGGTTGCTGTCGTCGCAGGGCGCCGCGGTGGCGGCGTGGTCACAGCCAGCGTCCGGGTCGCAGGTGTCGAGCGTGCAGGCGTTGCCGTCGTCGCAGTTGACCGCCGGGCCGGGCGCGCACAGCTTGTCTTTGCAGACATCCTGGTTCGAGCAGGCGTTGCCCAGGCTGCACGGCGCCGTGTTGGCGGCGTACGCGCAGCCGCTTTTGGGGTCACAGCTGTCGGTCGTGCACGGGTTGCCGTCGCTGCAAGGCGTCGGCGAGCCGCCGCACTTGGCCGCGAAGCAGCTGTCGAGCGTCGTGCAGGGATTGCCGTCGTCGCAGGCGCCGGCCGCGGGCTGCACCGCGCACTTGCCGCCGCCGCATACCTGCGCGGTGCACGCGTTGCCGTCGTCGGGGCAGTCGCCGTCGGCCTGGCAGGCATCGCCGCAGCCCTTGATGGCCGCGTGGTCGCAGTTCGCGCCGGCCGAGTTGCAGCTGTCGGTGGTGCAGCCGTTGCCGTCGTCGCAGGGGCTCGGGTCGCCAGGCAGGCACGCGCCCTTGCTGCAAACGTCGACCACGGTGCAGGGATCTTTGTCGTCGCACGGCACGCTGATTGGGGCAAACTGGCAGCCGACCTTGGGGTCGCAGCCATCGGCCGTGCACGGGTTGGCGTCGTCGCACTGCTGGCCCAGGCCGGCCTTGCACGCCGCGCCCTGCACGCACTTGTCTTGCACCGTGCACAGGTCGCCGTCTTCACACGGACCGAGCTCGGGCTTGTGCGCGCAGCCGGTCTTGGCATCGCACGAGTCGGCCGTGCAGCCGTTGGCGTCGTCGCACGCCGAGCTGTTGCCCACGCACGTGCCCTTGCTGCACGCGTCCTTGGCCGTGCACACGCTGCCGTCGTCGCAGGTCGCGGTGGTGTCGCTGGCCGCGCACACGCCAAAGCCGCACGCCAGCACGATGCACGGGTTGCCCGACTCCGGGCAGGCGACGGTGTCGCTGCACGACGCCCCGCAGCCAGCGATGCCGGTGAACGCGCACTTGCCGGTGGCGCCGTCACAGGCGTCGCTGGTGCAGCCGTTGCCGTCGTCGCAGACCTTGGCGGTGCCGCCTTTGCACTTCTCGCCGTCGCAGCTGTCGCCCGTCGTGCAGGGGTTGCCGTCGCTGCAGCCTAGCCCCGCCGCCTCGTGGGTGCAGCCCTGCTTGCTGTCGCAGATGTCAAAGGTGCAGTCGTTCTGGTCGTCGCAGTCGGCCGCGGCGCCCGACACGCACGCTTTGTCTTTGCAGTTGTCGCCGACGGTGCACACCTGCCCGTCGGTGCAGGTCGCCGTATTGGCCAGGAACACGCAGCCGCTGGCCTTGTCGCAGCCCGCGTCGGTGCACGGATTGGTGTCGGTACAGACCACGCCGGAACCGACGCACTTGCCTTGGCCGCAGGTGTCCTTTTCGCTGCAGGCGTCGCCGTCGTTGCAGCCGCTGGTCAGGTAGTCGATCTTGCACTTGCCGGTCTCGCACAACCACTCGGTGCAGGGGTTGCTGTCGTCTTTGCAGTCGCTGGGCGCCGCGCAGTTGTCGCCGCAGCCAAACACCACCTTGTTGACGCAGGTGCCGGTCTTGGCGTCGCAGCTGTCGAGCGTGCAGTCATCGGGGTCGCTGCAGTCCTTGGGTCCGGTGGGCTTACAGCTGCCGCCTTTGCAGGCGTCGCCGATGCTGCACGGATCGTCGTCGGTGCATGGCGTCGCGCTGTCGGGGTGCTGGCAGCCGACCTTGGGGTCGCAGCTGTCGTCGGTGCAATTGTTGCTGTCGTCGCAGTTGGCGGTGCCGCCGGGGGCGCAGGTGCCGTCTTTGCAGACCTCGAGGATCGTGCACAGGTTGCCGTCTTCGCAGCCGCCGGTCGCCGGCGCGCTAGTACACTTGCCGTCCTTGCCGCAGGCGTCCACCGTGCACGCGTTGCCGTCGTTGCACGCCGCTACGCTGCCGGCACACTGGCCCTGCTTGCACGTGTCAGCGCTGCTGCACGGGTCGCCGTCGTCGCACTTATCCGCTGCGAACGCCACGGCGCACACGCCAGTCGCGCACTCGGCCAGCGTGCAGGGATTGCCGTCGTCCTTGCAGTCGGTCGCGGTCTGGCACGCCGCGCCGCAGCCAGCCACCGTCGTCACCGCGCACTTGCCGGTCTTGGTGTCGCAGGTGTCGAGCGTGCAGCCGTTGCCGTCGTTGCAGTCGGTCTTGGTCGCACCGCCGCACAAGCCGAGCGCGCAGACCTCGCCGACGGTGCAGCCGTCGCCGTCGTCGCAGGCGCCTTCGGTCGGCAGGTACTTGCAGCCGCCGGTCTCGCTGCAGGTGTCGAGCGTGCAGGCGTTGCCGTCGTTGCACAGCGGGTCCTTGCCCGAGGCGCACGCCTTGTCGACGCACTTGTCGCCTTGCGTACAGGCCTTGCCGTCGTTGCAGGGCACGTTGTTGGCCGGAAACGCGCAGCCCGCCTTGGGGTCGCAGGCGTCGTCGGTGCACAGGTTGCCGTCGTCGGTGCACACCGTGACGTCGCCGCCACCGCACACGCTATCGGTGCATTTCTCGCCGCTGGTGCACACGTTGTTGTCGTCGCAGCCCGTGCCGGCGCCGAGCGCACAGCACGGGTTGTCGTCGGTCTTGCCGTTGCAGTCGTTATCCTTACCGTCACACAGCTCAGTGCTCGGAACGCAAGTCGGGCTGGCGTCGCCGCCGCCGTCGATGCTGTCCCCACTGCCGGCGTCTTCGGTGCTGGCGTCGGTGTCGATGGACCCCGCGTCCGCGTCGTCGCCTACGGAGGTGTCGCCCACCGAGATGTCGCCCACCGAGATGTCTGCATCGGCCGCGGTGACTGCGAAAGCAATGGTGTTGCTCGCGCCGCCGCCCTTGGGCGGGTTGACGGCGGCAAGCTGCAGCGTGCCCGGCTGGGCGAGGTGGGCGGCAGTCAGCTTGCCCTTGAGCGCGGTCGCGCCGTCGCGGGTGGTCGGAATGCCCTTGCCGTTGACGGTCAGCTGCGCGCCGACCACAAAGTCCTTGCCGTTGACGGTGATGGCCAGGTCGCCGCCGCCAGCCTTGGCGGACGCCGGATCGACGCTGTCGACCACCGGCATCGGATTGGGCGGTCCGTCGACGTCGCACGCCAGCGCCTTTTCGAGCGCCTGACCGCCCTTGTCCTTGACCTTGACCGAGAACGCAAAGCTGCCCGCCTGCTCAGGCGTGCCGCTCAGTGCGCCATCCGGGGCCAGCGCCAGACCCATCGGCAGGTTGCCGCCGGCAAGGCTGAAGGTGTAGGGCGGCTTGCCGCCGCTGATTTGCAGCTTGAGCGGGCCGTAGGCTGTGCCAGTCTTGCCCGGCGGTAGCGGCGAGGTCTGCGCGAACTTGAGCGGCGGCCCCTTGCTTTTGACCGGGACGGCAATCGAAAAGTGGCTGGTCTCGGCCAGCAGTTGCTTACCGGCCGCGTCGTAGGTGGTGTCGAGCGCCGTGAACTCGCCGCCCGTTGCTGGCGCCAGTACGATTTGCATCTCGCTGGGGTTGATGCCGGCGAGCAAAGAAGGGTCGAGCGGCACCGCAATCTGCACCGGCACCAGAAAAGTCTGCCCTTCAGGCCCAAGCAGCAGCGCCGCGCCGAGCGGCGTGCCGACTTCGGCGACCGACGCGGGTGGCGCCTTGGCCTCCATGGTCAACTCGACGTCGGCCGGCAGTGCCCCTGCCGGCACCTTAAGCTTGGCGCCCGACTTGTGCTCGACCTTGCCGCCGGCCGTGCCGAGGTTGACCGTGACCGGTTCGGCCGGCGGCGTGCCGACGTCGGGGGCGACGAAGGTGTCTTTGCCGGCAGCCTGCGGTGGTGGCGTGGTGCCACTGCTGCACGCAGTAGCGACGAGCAAAAGCACGCTGACGACAAAAGAGCGGCGCAGGGCCGACGGCTGGAACATCGGTCCCTCCTTAAAGGGTGTATGCAAAAACTTGACCAGCAACCAATCCGTGCGAGAACCCCGTCTGGGCGAGGAGGCGGTCATGGTTCTGGGAGAGCAGGTGCGGCAGAGGGTCGTCGGGTTGCTGAGAGATGGCGTTGATATTAAA
>SXRM01000132.1 GCA_005792545.1 Pseudomonadota bacterium
CGGCCACCATCAGGCCGGCAACTGCGAGCCGTCGGGCACCAGCGCGCTTGCCGCCGCCTACGCCGAGGATGCGATTGGACCGGTGGCGTGCACACTCGCGCTGCATCCCGCCGCCTCGTCGCGTGCGAAGCGAAGCTGCTGTCGCGCAACGAGTTTGTAGCACGCGGCAACATGCGTCAAGACCCACAACCCCATGCACAGGTCGTAGCCTCCGCCCAATCACGCAGCCAACCCAGCCACCGCCCCCCGCGCCACCGCCTCCAGACCGGGCAGCGCTTCGGACGCCACGCTTCCACGGTGCGCCACCCCCCAGTCGCCAACGCGCAGCCAGGTCTTGGTCGCCAGACCTGCCGGCGCCAGCTCCAGCGTGAATTCCTGGCCGTCCCGCGCAACCGTGACGACCACCAGCCCCGACGCCTCGCGGACCGCCCGCGTCACGCGCCAACCCGCCGCATGCACCGCCCGCGCCAGAACCGCCGCCTCATTCGCCACCAACGGGCGCGCATAGGTCCTGCCGGTGTCCGGCCGCGACCCCACCGTCCGTGCCGGCCGCGACCCCGGAAAACTCCAGTAGTCCTCCGACACATCGCCGCCGTGCGCTGTCGCCTGGTCGGCGAGCCCCTGGCGAGCCTGGTCCAGGTCTGCGGCCGACCAACCGGCACAGCTGCGCATCCGCAGCGTCGCCGGGTCGAAGTCACAGTCGCTGCCAACCGGCGCCCGAGTCATCAGTCCGTCGGGCAGCGCGAGGCAGTGGTACACATGGACTTCGACGCACGGCAATGCAACCGCGTAGGCCAGCGACCGCTGAAAGCCCGCGAAGCTGTCCCCCGGCAAGCCCACGATGAGTTCGACCACGCAGTCCGCGAGGTCAGACAAGCGCGCGAGGTTGCGCTCGAACTTGCCGCGGTGGTGGGGCCGCTGCATGGCCTGCAACACGCTGTCTTCGTTGGATTGAAGCCCTACGCCCAGACGACCGCAGCGCACCCGCGAAAGGAAATCAAAATCCTCGTCGCGCAGGTGCGCCGCATAGATCTCGGTCGCCAGCGGATGGTCGCGAAAGAAGCCGACTTGCGCCTCGGCGGCCATCAAGTTGTGCAGCGCGCGGCGGTTCAGATTCAGGCCCGCATCGACCAGAAAAGCGCCGATAACGCCGGTGTCCTTGTAGGCTTGCAACTCGCGCTCGAGGTATGCCTGCGAAAATACCCGGTTCGCCTCGGACCACACCCCCCACTCGCAAAACGCACACGACAAGGGACAGCCGCGAAAGGTCTCGAGCGACGCCGACCGACCGCGCGGCGCCAGATCCAGCTGGTGCGGCGAAGGCAGCGTATCCAGCAGCACCGAATCGCCAGTGCGCGGCGCGCGCCAATGGCTACCATCGCGAACCGCCACGCCCGGCACCTGCGACCAGGCGCCAAGGTCGGCATCGGCGACCAGGGCCCGCATCGCAGCTTCGCCCTCGCCGACGACCAGGGCGTCCACCGCGTCGCGCCACACGCGGTAGTGCGGCAGATCCAACATGGCCGGACGCGCCGACGGCCCACCCAGCACCACCCGCGTGTACGGCCGCGCGAACTTGACCTGGACCGCCACTTCCAACAGCAGCGGCAGCGACCACACATACGCCGAGCCGCCCAGCACATCGGGCGCAAACTGCAGCACCTGCTCAGCGACTACGGCCGCATTGTCGTGGTCGATATCGAAAAGCCGCACCTCGCAGTCCGGCAGCGGGGGCGACAGCAGCGCCGCATAGACCCGATAGGCACCAGCAGAGAACGGCAAGTAGCGGTCGATGCGCGGCTCGTCTGCCCAGTGGCCGACACAGACCAGGGCGACTTTGCGCGCAGCGGCCATGCTAGAACGCCAGGCAGTACTTGATCTGGATGCCGCCGAAAATCGTGCACTGCAGGCAGATACCGTTGCAGCCGGGGCACGAGAAGCCGCTCTGGCCCTGTTTGGCGACGCACTTGCCGTTGGCGCTGCAGGTACCGGGCACTTGCACCGAGCTGCACAGGTCCACGTCGTACTCGGCCTGGCAGGTCACACCGGCTTTGCTCTGGCAGGTCCCAGCGACGCACTGGCCGCTCGGGCAGTCGCCGCTTTTGGCGACGCAGCTCTGGCCGTCGGCCGACTTGTGCACGCAAGTGCCGAACTGGTCGCATGAATCGGCGGTACACGGGTTGCCGTCTTCGCAGTTCTTGAAGCCTTGGCCCTTGCAGACATTGCCAACACACTTGTCGTTGCTGGTGCAGGCGTCGCCGTCGTTGCAGACCTTGCCGTCGAGCGTAGTGCCGTTGCACTTGCCCGCCATGCACAGGCCCTCGACGCACGGGTTGCCAGTCGCGGCGCCGCACGGCAGGTTGTTGTTGCTGGCCGGGTGGCTGCACGAGCCGTTGGCGCAGACGTCTTGCGTGCACGGATTGTTGTCGTCGGCGCAGCCCGCGGTGTTGTTGGTGTACTTGCAGCCGCCGGTGCAGTTGTCGGTGGTGCACGGGTTGCCGTCGTCGCAGGTTTTGGTGCCGACGCCGGTGCACTTGCCGCCGATGCACTTGTCGCCGGTGGTGCAGCTGTTGGCGTCGTCACACAAGATGTTGTCGGCGGACTCGTACACGCAACCCTGGAAGGCCTTGCAGGTGTCGTTGGTGCACGGATTGTTGTCATTGCACTTGAGCGCCGCCGCGCCTTTGCAGTTGCCGCTGGCGCTCTCGCAGTAGTCGCCGAGCGTGCAGGGGTTGTTGTCGTCGCACGGGTTGTTGGCGCTGTTGGGGTGGGCGCATTTGCCGGCCTGGCAGACGTCTTTGGTGCACACATTGCCGTCGTCGGCGCACGGCGCATTGGCGTTGCCCGCCGGGTGCGAGCAGACCCCGTTGGCGCACACGTCGAGCGTGCACGGCTCGCCGTCTTCGAGGCAGGGCTTACTGTTGGGCGGGTGCGTGCACTTGCCGTTGTTGCACACGTCGTTGGTGCACAAGATGCCGTCGTCGAGGCACCCCGAGTTGTTGGTGGCCGGCGGGTGGCCGCAAGCGCCGTTGACGCAGACGTCTTGGGTGCACGGATCGCCGTCATCGAGGCACGACTTGTCCGAGCCGAGCTTTTGGTGGGTGCAGCCGCCCTTGTCGCAGACGTCGGCGGTGCACTGGTTGGCGTCGTCCGCACAGGGCACGGTAAAGCTGACCGGCGGGTGCGCGCACTTGCCGGCCTGGCACTGATCAGCGGTGCAGGCGTTGCCGTCGTCGGCGCAGGCGGTGGTATCGGGCACGCCGGGGTGGCTGCACTTGCCGGTCTTGCACACGTCTTGCGTGCACACGTCGCCGTCGTCCAGGCACTTGCCGCCGTCGGCGACGCCGGGATGGTTGCAGTTGCCGCCCTGGCAGATGTCTTGCGTACAAGCTTCGCCGTCGTCGGGGCATGGGCCGCCTTCGCTCTGCGCCGGGTGCTCACATTTGCCAGACTTGCAGATGTCCTGGGTACACGGCTTGCCGTCGTCGGGGCAAGCGCCGTCGGCCGGGTTGTGCGTACAGCCGCTGCCGCCGTCGCAGTCGTCTTTGGTGCATGGATTGCCGTCGTCGCATGCCAGACTGCCAGTGCCCTTGCACTCGCCGTTGTTGCACTTGTCGTTGTTGGTGCAGGTGCTGTTGTCGTCACAGGCGATGCCGTTCTCAAAGGCCTGCTTGCAGCTGCCGTCGGTGTTGCAGCTGCCCTTGGTGCACGGATTGCCGTCGTCGCACAGCCCTTCGTCGGTCTTGCCGTTGCAGTTGTCGTCCTTGCCATTGCAGGTCTCAGGCGCGGGCGTCGGGGCGTCGCAGATCGGCGCGCCGTTGACGCACTCGACCACCTTGCCGGCACAGGCGCCGAATTCGTTCTTCTTGTCGCACTTGGCGGTGGACTGGAAGTCGTCGGTCAGGCCGTTGCAGTCGTCGTCGACGCCGTTGCACTCCTCGGCTTTGGGTACCAGAGCAGTGCACTCGCCCAGGCCTTTGGCGCTGCATGCGCGGGTGCCGCTGCAGGTGCCGTAGAAGTTTTTGGTGGTGCAGGTGGTCGACTTGCTCTGACTGGCGGCCAACTGGCTGCATGTACACAGCTTGCCGTCCTTTGGCACGCACTGCTTGCTGCCCTTGCCGCTCTCGGGGTCGACCTGATCTTCGCAGGCGTAGCCGTTGGGGCACGCGGGCTTGCCGACGCCGCACGGCACGCCGCAAAAGCTGCCTTCGTTACCGAACTTGACGCAGATGTTGCCGGTCTCGTTGCTGTCGTTGCAGTCCGCATTGAGCGTGCAAGGGTCGCACAGCGCCAGGTTGCCGGGCACGCACAGGTAGGTGATGTCGCCCGACGGGTTGGTTTTGGGCACGCACTTGAAGTTGTCTGGGCAACTGGACTCGCACTGCTTGCTGCACACGTTGCCGCCGGGACTCGGCACGCAGTAGCCGCTGTCGCAGTCGGCGTTGGTCGAGCACGGCGCGCCAAAGGTGCCGCCTAGTGGCGTCCCGCTGTCGACGGGTGGGGTGTCGAGGCTGCCGCCGTTGTCGCCTGCCGCGCCGTCAGTGCCGCCCGTACCAGGGTCGGCGCCGAGATCCAGGGTCGGCTGTAAGGTGTCTTCTTGCGCAAACAGGTCGCCGCCGAGTCCGCCGCCGTCGGCGCCTGCGCCACCGGTATCACCGACGGCGCCTGCGCCCTCTTCGCTGCACGCAGCGACGAGCACGAACGCAAGCAGCAGCGCCGAAACAAGACCCGAGTTGTTGCCGTGCATCGCCGCGCTCCCACCGCCGGATTGGCGCCATTGTCGCAAGGGGCTAGAAAATAACAAAGATGGCGCCCGAGATCACGAAGTCGAGCACCACCACGGCGAACGACGCGTTGACGACGGAGCGCGTCGTGGCCCAGCCGACGCCTTCGCTGCCGCCGCTCGCCTCCAGGCCCGCCTGCCCCGCGATGAGCGGAATCGTGCACCCGTACGCGAAGGCCTTGACCAGCCCCGAGATAACGTCAGCCTTGGTGACCAGTTGCAGTGACAAGAAAGTCAGCGGATGGATCCCGAACCCCAGGTACCCGGTCATCATGCCGGTGCACTCGCCGACTAGCACGGCGTAGATCGTCAGGCACACCATCATCACGCCCGACGCCATGAAGCGCGGGGTCACCAGGTAGTTGACCGGGTCGGCGTTGCACATGCGCAGCGCGTCCACCTGCTCGGTGACGACCATGGATCCGATCTCCGCGGCGATGCCGGAACCGACACGGGTGGCGATCATCAGTCCGGAGATGGTGGCTGCGAATTCCTTGATCATGATTTGCAGGAACGCCGGGCCGATCATCGAGAAATCCGGCAGAATCTTAGCCACTTGCGTGGACACCTGGTACACCAGGATCATGCCCAGAAAGCCGATAGTCACCGTGATGAACAGCACACTCTGATTGCCGATCGCGTACATCTGCTGCGCGACGGCGCCGGGGCCGCGCTTGCTGCGCACGATGTGCCAGAGCGTGTCTTTGGCCAGCTTGGCAAACGCCGCGAACGGCGCCAACGCCTTGGCCAGCGCACTTTGACGGTGGTGGGCGGCCTCGGCCTGGGGTGATGCGACGGTCGCCACGCTGCTGCTCGCTGGCCCGGCCTACTTTGGCGCGGTCTTCTCGGGTGCCTTTTCCGGCGCTTTGTCGCCCGGCTTGCCTGGAGCCGCGCCTGGCTTGCCGCCCGGCTCCGCTTTGTCGGGTCCCGCGCCGTCCAACTGCGCCAGCGACTCGAGGTTGGCCTCGACCACCGTCACTTGATCGCGGCGGACGTCGATGCGGCGGTGCCAGCGGTCAAAGCCTTCCTTTTGAAAGCGAATGATCCACTTGCGCGCGGCGAGCACGAACGGCTGCTCCTTGGTGCCGGCGCCGGTGATAGAGCCATCCTTGGTCGGCTTTTCGGCGATGCGCTGACTGGTCGGCACGTCGTCCAGGTAGACTGTGACCCCGTCGGCCTCGTTGGTCTTGACGACCAGCCTGCCAAAGTACGGGATCGCCGTCGGCTTCATCTTGCACAGCGTCGGGTCGCCCTCGCGCACGTTCTCGAACTTCTCAAAGTCGGTGTAGCCGATGCAGCGCGTCTCGACCTTGCGCTGGCCGGTGATGGTGTCCATTTCGCCCGAGCCGATGCCCACGAACGCGCCCTCGACGAAGATCTCGCAGTTCGAAGGGTCAACGGTAACCTTGATCACGCCGGTCGAGAGCTTACTGCGTAGCGTCTCCAGGCGCAGGTTGGCGTTGGCGAGTTCCTCTTCAAAGTAGCTGCGCTTGGGCGCCGCCGGGTCCATGGTCGCGAGGTTCTTCTTGGACAGAACCTTGACGGCCGCCAGTGCTTTGAACTCCAACTCGACCTTGTTCAGCGCCTTGGCAAACTGCGCGGTGTTGAGCGGGTAGTCCATGTTGGTCGGGTCGAGCAGCCATGCCTGCTCCATCAGCTCCAGGCCACGATCGTTTTGGCGCTTGGCGGCGGCTTGTGCCGCAGCTGCGAACTTTCCGCGCGCGGCCTTGACGTTTTCCTCCTTCTTTTCGATGCGTTCCCTGGCTTCGCGCTGCTCTTCCGATTCCTTGACCTCGGCGGTGGCGCGCGCTCTCTCGGCGGCCTCGCGCTCTTTCTTCTTGCGCTCGTATTCCTCCTGTTCGGTGGTCTCCGCGCGGGCGGGCAGCGCGGGCAACGCGGCAGCCGCCGCAAGCGCGACGACGGCGCAAGTGGTGAAGCGGACAACTCCGAAGGTAACATTCATGGGCGGCAAGCTCCCAGTCAGGCAATACAGACCGAAACAGCGCCAGCCGGTTCAGGCCGGGTAGGTGCTACTTCAATGGCGCGCCGGCAAGCGTGCGCGAATCTTTCACGGCGACTTGCGCGGCAGACCGCGGGCGGCGACAGTGCCGCGCCGCAAGTCTACTTGGTTTTGACGGCACAGTGTACCAGCACGGTTCGGTCGCCACTTCGGCGGGTTCCCGCTTGTGCAAGCAGTGACAGCGCGTTGAGCCCAGGGTCCAACCGCAGGCGCGGTTGGATGCGCAAGGTCGTCGGACCGCTGCCATCCTGGTAGAACTGCTTGGTTCCGCCGACACTGGCGGTCACAAACCGGCTGCCGCGCGCCGCCGTGTCGAATTGCACTTCGGCGCGCAAGTCGTACCAGCAATGTTCGCTTTGGCCCAGGCCGGCCGCGACTTCGCCCCCGGCGACCAGTACCCGCGGCGCTTCGTCCCAGGCGGTCCGACCCAGCGCTTGCAACAGCGCGGCGTCGGCGGCCGGCGCAGCTTGCAGGGGCTTGCGTGCCCACGGTATTTGCACGATTTGCACCCGGTCGACGCCCAGTGTCTCGTCCGCGATAGTCAGCTCTAACCGCGCCGGCTCCCAGTCGCTCGCGCGCTTGCGGCCGGCCAGCTTGGGCTCCAGATCAACGCCGCGCAGCGCGATCGCCGCCTCGCCGGTGCCGCCCTGCGCCAGCGGGCCTACGCGCGCGCGGCCTTCGCCCAGGTGCACTCGTTGACCCGACAAGCTGCGCAGCTTGACCACCGTCGTTTGGGCCAGACCGGCGCCGTCGTTGCGCACCCGCACGCGCAGGCGCGCCGCCTCGCTTGGCTGCAGCACGCCGTCAACCGGCCCCGTCGGCTTCGCAGTCCCGGTCGAGGCGTCGTCGAGCTCCAGCTGAAAGGCAAACTCGGGCACCGGCCGGCCCTGTACGACCAGCGAAGCAGTGTCTTGCTGAGCAAGCAAGTGCCCATCTTGCGCCGCGACCACGTGCAGCGGCACCTTGAGGCTGCCGTGCCGGATGCTGACGCGAACCGACAGCGGCACCGTGCGCGACTGACCCGGCTCCAGGCGGCCCACCAGCTGTTCGTGGCCGTCAAATGCGACGTCGTCACTGCGCGTCTGCACGTGCAAGCGGTGCAGCGGCACCTTGTCCTGGTTGGTCAGCGTGACCGCCAGCCGCAGGATTTCGCCGGCCTCGGCTTGCAGCCCCTTGGCGCCGTCGACGATTTCCACGCGCAGATCGGCGGCAGTCACCGTCGGCCCGGGCCGCCAGTCGATGCCCTGCCGCTTGAGATGGGTGACCAGCTGCGCGTCGTCGTCGCGGGCCATTTGCGCAACGTCGGGCGCGGCGGCAGCCAGCATTTTGGCAGCCTCGGGGTGGCCGACCCGGCGCAGAATGGTGGCGGCGCGCTGGCGCGGTTCGCGCTCCATGACTTCGGCTGGTGTCTCGGCGTCGGGCTCACTGCGCTCGCTGCCGTCGGGCAGCAGGACCTTGAGTTGCACCTTGGGCGGCTCGGGCGGCTGCGACTCCATGGCGACGCGGGCGCGCTTGGTGGCGCGCGAGTAACGGGGGCCGCCAAACAGGCTGACCTGCTCGCGGGTGGCCGACACGAAGGTGATGCCGATGTCGGGCGCGATGCCCTTGCCGTGGATCGACAGGTCGCCGGGCACCAGGTACTTGGCGATGGTGAGCTTGAGCGCGCCTTCTTCGATCTCGAAAGGCACCTGCACCGAGCCCTTGCCAAAGGTCTGTTCGCCGACCACGATGGCTCGACCCGAATACTTAAGAGCGCCGGCCACCACCTCGCTGGCGCTGGCCGAGTGTCCGTTGACCAGCACCGCCAGCGGCATCTGACCAAACCGCCCGTTGCCGGTGACCAGCCGCACATCGCGCGCTTGACCGCCGGTGACGGTCGTGACCGCCGGGCCGGCTTGGATGAACAGGTCGCAGACACGAATGGCCTCGTCTAAGAGGCCGCCCGGGTTGTCGCGCAGATCCAGCACCACAGTGCGGTGGGCGCCAGCGCGCAGCAGGTCGTCGATGGCCTCGCCGAGTTCGGCCGCGGTGCCGCGCTGGAAGTTCTTGATCTTGGCGTAGCCGACGCCGTTGTCGAGCACCTTGCTCTCGACCGACTGCAAGTGAATGATGGCGCGAATGACGGCAATCGGCTGTGGCTTCTCCCAGCCTTTGCGGAACAGCACCAACCTCGCGGTGGTGCCGACCTCGCCGCGCAGGCGCTCGACCGCCGCGTCTACAGTCATGTTCACGGTGTCTTCGCCGTCGATCTGGGTGATGCGGTCGCCGGGCTGCATGCCGGCCTTGGCCGCGGGCGAGTCGTGCAGCACGCTCTGCACCGTCAGCACGCCGTCCACTGGCAGGATGACGATGCCCAGGCCGCCAAAGTTGCCACCGGTGTTGGTCTGCATGTCGCGCCATTGGTCAGGGTCGAGCAGCCGCGAGTAGGGGTCCAGCGTCGACAACACGCCGTTGAGCGCCGTGTACTGCACTTTTTCGGCAGATACGCTCGCGGGCAGGCGATCTGCGACGAAGCGCGCCGCGCGCAGCAAGTGCCAGTTGACGGCAAACAGATCCGCGCACTGCCGCAGGTCAAAGTCCAATTGCGCATTGCCGATGCGCACCTGCAGCTCCAGCGGCTCGTCCTTGGCGTTGGTGGCGGTGGTGTCGACCAGCATCTCGGGCACCAGGTGCGCGACGGCTTGCAGCGCAGCCTCAACCATCTCGCGCGGTCGGAACTTGTCGGGGTCGACGTAGCGCTGCCGCAGCAGTGCTAGCGACCGCGAGGCCACCCGCATCTGGCCCAGGTCGCGCAGCGCTTGCGGGCGGCGGTCGCCCTCGAACGGGGGACTACCCGCCTCGTCGACCGCGGTGACGGGCTGCTGTGCCTCGACCTGGCCGTCGTGCACAACGCCCCAGGCCTGCAGCACTGCACCTGAAGCGACCATGCCGAGCGCAGCCGCGACACCGGCCAGCAACCGCCACGGCTGTAGGCGCGCGCCGTGCCACCACGCCATCGGTCAGTCGGCGCGCAGGGTGATAGGACCCTGCTGCTTGGGGAATTTGCCGATCACGCCCTCGTAAAACGGCGCGATGCGTGCAAAGTCGGCGCCGATGTCGCCGCTGAGCTCCAGGACCGGACCGAAACCCACCTGACGGCGGGCGTAGTCAAGAAACCCTAATACAATTGGAACATTAGCCGCTATGGCGATGTGATAGAAGCCGGTCTTCCAGCGCTGCGTCAGATGGCGGGTGCCCTCTGGCGCGATGGCCAGCAAGCACTGGTCCATGGCCAGCATGGCATCGGCTACCATCTGGCTCTGGTTGGCATTAGCACCGCGATGCACCGCAATGCCCCCGAGCGCGCGGGTCAGCGCACCAAACGGCGGCCGGAACAGCGTGTCCTTACCTACCCAAACCGGGTTGACATCCAAGGCGTGCATCAAAAACGTCAGCCCCGCAAAGTCCCAGTTCGACGTGTGCGGGTAGCAGGCCAGGACGGCCCGCGGCACGTCCGGCAGCACACCGTGGGTCGTCCAGCCGCCGCGCTGCAGCCAGGCACGGCCAGTCGCACGCCGCATCCAACCCATCGCGGAGTCGCGATACGCCGGCACGCACAGCCTCGTGCGCACGAAGTCTTCGCGGAGTTCCAAAAGTGGCAGCGCCGCGATTTGCGGCGGCGTTGGCGGCATGTTTTGGGCGGTTGCGGGGTTGGCCATCGCGCGCAGACCTCTTGGGGGCTGCCGAACGTAGCACATTTGCGGCATGCTTGCGCGCCTGGCGCGGCAGGGCAGCGCTGCCTTCGCAACCACCGCCGGCGAGCGCTTGCATGACCACTACCCGCGCAGCCACTGTCCTTGCATTGTGTGCCGTGGCGCTGGCCGCGGCCGCCCTGGCCGTCGCGTTGCGTGCGCCGACACCTGCGCCCGCAGCCGCTGCTCGCCCAGCGCCTCCGCTTGCGCCGACGCCGGGCGCGCAGCGGGTGCTTGCCGCCGCACCCGGATCGGCAACGCTATCGGACGTGGCCGAGGCCGCCGTACAGTCGGTCGTCAACATCTCAACCACCAAGGTCACAGTGCATCGGCCGAGCCGTGACGAGCAGTTCTTCCGCCGCTTATGGGGGCTGGGCAGTGGCGACCGCGAGCAGGAAACGCCGGCGTCGCTGGGTTCCGGCGTGGTGGTCTCGCAAGACGGCGTGGTCGTGACCAACCACCACGTGGTCGAGGGCGCCGCGGCCATCGCGGTGCGGCTGGCAGACGGGCGCGAGCTGCAGGCGAGCCTGGTCGGCGCCGATCCGCGCTCCGATCTCGCGGTGCTGCGGCTGCAAGGCGATCTGAGCGGCCTGCGCCCGCTGCCGTTGGCCGACAGCGACAAGGTGCGCTTGGGCGAGATGGTGCTGGCCATTGGCAGCCCGTTTGGCCTTGCGCAGTCGGTAAGCCTGGGCATCGTGTCGGCCAAAGGCCGGGCCGACGTCAACATCGCGGACTACGAGGACTTCATCCAGACCGACGCGGCCATCAATCC
>SXRM01000014.1 GCA_005792545.1 Pseudomonadota bacterium
CACCGGTCACGTCGGACAGCGGCCCATCGGAAGCTCCACCGATCAGAAGCGCCTGAAAACGCGCGACGTCGTGCCCTGCCGGGTGGAGGTGTTTCTGCTCGACGTGCAGCGCCAGGCCAAAGCGGATCGGCTCCAAGTCATTGGCCACGCGACCCGCATTGAGCACCTGTAGCGTTGCCTGGGCCTCCGCCGCAGCATCGAGCGCGGCGTCGCAGCTAGGGCCTGGCGGACGATCGTTGTCGAGGGGAAAAATCGCCAGCAGGCCGTCGCCAATGAACTTGAGCACCTGCCCGCCGCGACGCTCGATGGCCGGCACCTGGCAGTCGAACAGGTCGTTGAGCACGCGGATGATCGCTCGCGGCTCCATACGCGCCGACATGGCGGTAAAGCCGCGCAGGTCGCTGAACCACAGCACCGCCCGCAGGCTGTCGGTGTCGCCGCGCTGGATGCGACCTTGCAAGATGCGCTCGCCAGCATCGTGGCCGACGTAGGTGTTGAGCAAGTTGGCGGCCGTGCGGGTCAGCGCAAAGATCTCCGCCACCCGCGATAGCGGCCGCATCAGATCCAGCAGCGCTGCAATATCTGCTTGCACAAAACCGCCCGCCGTCTTGGTCGCGAAAGTGATGGCGTGGAATTGCCCGCTCATGAACGTCAGCGGCGCCGCCAGGTAGTCGGTGTAGCCCTCCGCCGCCAATTCGGCCAGCAGCGCATACTCCGTCTGCGCGGACGGCTCGCCCAGCTGTCTACGCACCGGCTGGCCGCTGCGGAAGACCGCCGCCACCGGGCTTCCCAGGAACTCCGGCGAGTGTAGAAATGCGTAGCTGTTCTCGCGCACCTGCACGGCGCCACCGGGAAACCACGAGAAGCTGCGGCCGACGATGTGCGGGTGCAGGGTCTTGACGAAGGCCTCGATGCGGTCGATCGGCACACCGGCGGTCACCAAATCGGCACCCATTCGCGCAACCGTATGCACGGGCGTCGGCGCCCCCGGCGCGCCGTCCACCAGCCACGAGAAGATCTGCGAGACGTCTGGCATGGGGCACCGCTGGCGCGCGAGGCGCCACTTGGGCTGTCAGGCTGGCCTATCGATTGCGACGCATTCGCGTCAGCAAGCCGTACTTGGCGATGACGTACACCGCACGCACGCCGTCCTTGACGCCGATTTTCTTGCCTTCATCGTAGGTGCGGCCGTTGTAGCTGATCGGCACCTCGTAGATGCGCAGTCCGCGGCGGGCCGCCAGCTTGGCGGTGATTTCCGGCTCGAAGCCAAAGCGGTCTTCTTCCAGGGCAATCGACTGGATGACCTCGCGGCGGAACACCTTGTAGCACGTCTCCATGTCGGTCAGGTTCAAGTCCGTGGCGACGTTGGAGAGCAAGGTGAGCGCGCGGTTGCCGACCGAGTGCCAGAAATACAGCACCCGGTGCGATTCGCCGGCAAACCGCGAGCCGAACACGACGTCGGCCTTGTCGTCGACAATCGGCTGCAACAGCCTGCCGTATTCGCTCGGGTCGTACTCCAGGTCGGCGTCTTGCACCAGCACCACGTCGCCCGTCGCCTCTTGAAAGCCGCGCCGCAGTGCCGCTCCCTTGCCGCGGTTGCGCTCTTGCAGCACGACTTTGACCTGCGGCAGTTCGCGGGCCAGGTCGGCCAGAATATCGCGCGTACCGTCTTTGCTGCCGTCGTCGACGATCAGCAGTTCGATGTCGAACGGCTGGGCCAGCACCTGCGCAACGATGTCGCGGATGGTGTCGCGCTCGTTGTAGCAGGGCATGACAACGCTGAGTTTGAGTGCGGGGCGCTGCGGGTGCGGCATGGGCAGTGGCCTGGGTGCGTCGGTTGCGGCTTGGCGGCGGCTGCCGCGACCGAGCGATCGTCGTCGTCCGGGCCTGTGGGTGTCAAGGTGCGCGGGTGGCTGGCCTTCGCTGGCCGACCATGGCTACAATCGCCGCCTCCCGAGGGGGGGCTTGTGCGCATCCTGAACGTCATTTGCATCATCGCCGCCGCAGCGGCCGGACTGACCCTGGTCGCGCTGGCCGGTTGCGCGCCGGACATTCCAGGTCCTGAGGCATTTGTGGCCCCGGACCACGGGCCGGGCGGCGGAGCAGGCAACCCCGATGCCGTGCAGGGCGGCGGCGACTCCGGCCCGCAGGCGTGCACCAGCGCAGCCAGTTGCCCGCTGCCAACCGCGCCGTGCATGGCCGCCGTCTGCACCAAAGGCGTCTGCGGCGCGCAAGAGGCCGCCGACGGTGCCGCGTGCAGCGACGGCATCGACTGCACCAATGGCGACACCTGCAAAGCCGGCAAGTGCACTCCGGTGCAGTCGGTGTGCGAGTGCCTGCTGGACAGCGACTGCGTGCTCAAGAACAAAGGTGACCTGTGCGCCGGACAGTGGGTCTGCAACCCCGTGGACCATAAGTGCATTCTCAACCCCAAGACCATCGTGACCTGCCCATCGATTGCGGACACCCAGTGCTTGAAGACCGAGTGTGTCAAGGCGACCGGTAAGTGTGAGCTCAAGGCGGTGACCGGCAAACCGCTGTGCGACGACGGCGATCCGTGCACCGACAAGGAGGTCTGCATCGACGGCGTCTGCACGCCGTCGCTCAGCACCTGCGACTGCAAGTCCAGCGCCGACTGCAAAGACGACAGCGACTTGTGCAACGGCACGCCGTACTGCGATCTCACCGTGGGCAAGTGCAAGCCGATCCCCGGCAGCGAGGTCAGCTGCAGCCAGGCCGGCGACACTGCATGCACCAAGAACACTTGCGACAAAGCGACCGGCAAGTGCGCGCCCGAGGCGCTCGCCGAAGGCACCAGCTGCGCCAGCGGCGACGTCTGCAAGGGCAGTTCGACGTGCAAGGCAGGGCAGTGCGTCGGCGGCACCAACCTGTGCCCGTGCGGCGCCGACCCCGACTGCGCCAAATTCGACGACGGCAACCTGTGCAACGGCGTGTTCTATTGCGACAAATCGACCAAGAAGTGCGCGGTCAACCCCAACACGCTGCCCGCACCGTGCCCGACTGCCGGCAACGGGGCTTGCGTGACCAACACCTGCGACCCCAAGACCAGCAAGTGCGTACCGGTGACCGCCGCCAACAACACGGCGTGCAGCGACGGTGACCCGTGCTCCGCGGGCGATTACTGCAGCTCTGGCAAGTGTGTGGCCGGCCCGGCGACTTGCGATTGCGGCAGTGACGGCGATTGCGCAAAGTACGACGACGCCGACCTGTGCAACGGCAAGCTGGTCTGCGACACCACCTTGAAGGTGTGCAAGCTCGACGCCGCCTCGGTGGTCGCGCCGTGCGCGGCGCCCGGCGGTACCTGCCAGGGGAGTGCCTGCGACCCCAAGACCGGCAAGTGCGCGACCACCAACACCGCCGACGGTGTGACATGCAGTGACGGCAACGCCTGCACGGCAACGGACAAGTGCTCAGCCGGCGCATGCAAGGCCGGCGCCAATGTCTGCGCGTGCCAGGCGGATGGCGACTGCATCGACGATGGCAACCTGTGCAATGGCGTGCCGTACTGCGACAAAACCGGCGCTGCGCCGGTGTGCAAGGTCAAGGCCGGCAGCGAGGTCAAATGTGCGGCGTCCGCCAAGGCATGCGTCGTCAAGGCCTGTGACCCGCTGACCGGACAGTGCGCCGAAACGCCCGGTACCTGCACCGACAACAATGCGTGCACGCTGGACAGCTGCGACGTCACCAGTGGTCAGTGCAAGGTCAGCAACGCCGCCGACGGCAGCGGCTGCGACGGCGGCAAGGTTTGCGCCGCCGGCAAGTGCATCGTCAACAACGACGATATGGTGCTGGTGGCGGCCGGCAAGACCTGGGTTGGCTGCACGGCGACCGAAAAAGAATGTAGCCCGGCGGAGCAGCCCCAGCACCTGGTGTCGTTGCCCGCGTTCTTTGTCGACCGCTTTGAGGTGACCGTTGCGCACTACAAGGCATGCTTTGAGACCAAGAAGTGCACCGTGCCCGCCAACGCGCCCGCAACCTGCAACTTGGGCGATAGCCAGCGCGCCAAGCACCCCATCAACTGCCTGTCCTGGGCTGCGGCCGAAGCCTACTGCGCTTCGATTGGCAAGCGCCTGCCTACCGAAGCCGAGTTTGAGATGGCCGCGCGCGGTCCGTGTGCCAATCCCGACGCCAATGCTTGCAAGTTGGAACTCAAGCCATTTCCCTGGGGCCTCAAGTTGGCCAATTGCGGCACGACCTGGATGAAAGACGCGGTCAAGGCAGTCGATGGCTGCAATACGGGCGCCACTGCCGCGGTCGGGTACAAGCCTGGCGACGTCAGCCCTACCGGAGTGCGCGACCTGGGCGGCAACGTCAGCGAGTGGGTCAAGGACACGTACGACGCCGGCTATTATGCCAAAAGCCCGACCGACAGCCCGACCAACAACGCCGCCGGCACCCAAAAGGTCGCGCGCGGCGGCAACTTTACCAGCATCGCCAGCGAGACGAGGTCAGCGCGGCGGCAGGGGCTGGAGAGCAGTGGCACCTACCCGACCGTTGGGTTCCGGTGTGCCAAGGATGCGAAGTAGGGCTATTTGGGCGTGGCGGTCACGCGCGTGGCGCCAGAGCCCGGCAGCGGCTGACTCCACGACCAGGCCAGAGGGGCTGCGCCCGGTTGAAGCGCAGTTGGCAGTGGCAGTTCGGTGAGTGGAAACTTTGCCCACTGGGCGAGCAGAGCGGGTATCGCGGTGGTCAAAGCCGCAGGGATCACCCCTTCTTGGATGTCGGTTTCCACGAAAGCGGGACCCAGCAGTTCCAAGTCGGCGTGTTTGGCCAGGGTGCTTCCCAACCGCAACTCGAGCACGTGGCCAGCCCACTGCCACGTGGCTTGCACCCGCACCGAGACGTGCAAGTTGCCTTGGACGAGCACCGAATCCGGGTCGCCAGGGGGCGTGACGCGCAAGAACACCCGCAAGTCGGTCAGGTCCAGCATCGGCCCCGCTTGACCTGTACAACTGCGCAGAAGCCATGGCGTCATTGGCCATGCGCTCGCAGTGACTTCCATGTTGGCGACCGGGATCCTCTGAACGGACGGCGAGATATTGCCACTCCATGCACCGCCGAGCCAGGCCGCGCGCAAGGCCGCATTCCACGCGCGGTCGGTCAGGACGAGTTGCATCGCCTTGGGGTCGTTGACGAAGTCAGCGGCCAGGTTGTGCGGCGCGCACAGGTCGGGCGTGCCGGGATCGGTCACTTCGGTGGCCGCCAACGGTGGCGCGAGCGCCAGCGGCACAGGCAATCCCGCCAACCCCAGCACACCGGTGCATCCAGGCAGGCCCATGGCGATTGGACCGCTCGACAGCGGCCAAGCCACTGCGACAGGTGGACCTGACCACGACGACGGCGCTGCGAATGCGTTCTTGGCAAGGACAGCCTGCCACTGTGCCGCCCAGGCGTCGGCATTGGCCGGCAGCCACGCCAGTGGCAATTGCGCTCCAAGGCCAATGGCGCCGTGCGGCAGCTGACCTTTGGTCCACTCGGCGGACCAATGCACGCCCTGAAAGCGTTTGCGCGTGCCGCCGGTGTCGTCGGTGGCAACGAAGTCCAAGCGGGTGGCGCCGGGCGTCAGCTGCAACTGGGTCGCAAACGCGCCGTCGGCGCCCAACGGGACGGACTTGCCTTGTAGCGTCAGGCCAACGGCCTTGGCCTTTTGCGAAATCAGCTTGCCGCTGATGGTCAGCAGGCCTTTGGGGTCGTTCCAACGGTAGCCGCGCGGCGGGTGGCTGACCTCGATGAGCGGCACGCAGTCGTAGTGCTGGTTGGGCGGGTTGGTGCATTTGCCGTCTACCTGGCATTTGTTGTCCGTGCACGGGCTGCCATCGTCGCATTCGTTCTTTTTGCCTTTGCAGCCCTTGTCCGCGCAGACGTCGGCCAGGGTGCACGGGTCGAAGTCGTCACAGGGGGCCCCGAGTGCCGGAGCATGAACACACGCGCCACCGGGTGTGCAGGTGTCTTGGGTGCACGGATCGTTGTCGTCGCAAGCGGTGACCTGCGCAGTGGTGCACAGCGTTGGGCCGGTTTCGCCTGCAACGTCATGTGGCGTGACCCCATCTGCCACGACGTCTTGGCTTGCACCGGCTTCCGGCGTGTCCACCGGCGGAGGGGGAGGCGGAGGCGGACCGCACGCGGCGAGTAGCCAGATTACCACTAAGATTCTCACGGGTTCTCGCATGTCGTTCCTTTGCATTGGCCTTTGCCGCCGCAGCCGGCGCCGACCGCATTGGCGACATGGCTACATTGCCCGGCCTGGCACCAGTCTGCCGTGCAGCTGTTGCCGTCGGCGCAGTCCAAGTCGGGCGTGGCCAGGCACTTGCCGCTGAGGTTGCACAAGGTGTTGCCCCAGCGGTCCACGCGGGCCAACCAGGGGTCGCCCTGACCTTGCACGGCGACCTGGCCGGCCAGTGCCAGGGTGCCATCGGGCAACAGTGCGGCGCCTCCCAGGTAGGGCAAAGCTGCCGGGCTGGCCGTTCGCTCGCGGGCTTCACTGTCAACGAGAACCAGTGACCCCACACCCGCTGGAGTTGTCGGCTGCAGCATCGTAGCCGCCACCCAACCACCCGCGGGCAGCGCCAGAAGCGCCACCGTCGTCCGATACTGCTCGCCGAAGTGTTGCTGCGTTACGATACCGCCGGCGGCGATGCGTACCCACCAGGTACGGGCGCTGGGCAGTTCGGGTAGGTAGCTAAATGCGTAGGAAGCCGCGACGCCCACCGCCAGTACGCCACCCTGGCCGTCAGGCGCCGCCGCCAGCAACGTTCCGTGCTGGTTATAGCTATTGGCCGGCTTGATGCTGACCGACCACGCTACCTTGGTGGTGTCGTGGGCAAGGCCGACCGCCCAACCGTACAGCTGGCCGCCAGCGAGCGATTGCCCAACGCCGACCCATGCCGCTGCACCTTTGTTGGCAGGCCCGAGGCCCGCAACCGCGCGCAGGTGCCCATTGCCGCCTGCCGGGGGCGGGACCGCCAGGTTCCAACTGGGCTTGCCGTCTGCAAAAAAGCGAGTCGCCAAGCCCTGCTGATCCAGGCCGCCAACTGCCAGCAGCGTATCGTCGCTGGCGCGCGCCACTGCCGTAAACCAGTGGTGTCCGTCGATCCGGAGGTAATCGTCATCACCACCAGCGGAGCCAGCCCCCTGCACGATGGAATAGCGCGCCCACTTGCGCTGCGGCTGGCCGTTGACCGGCAGCAGTTCGGCTTTCGCGCCCACCGCCAGAGCTCCGCCGCCCGCGAGCGCCGCCATGCCTGCCAGCGCGTCGTCGTAGTTGGCATCGGTCGCGAGCGGCATCTTGGCGGGCGGCGCGGCGCCCGACCAACCGGACGCCGGCACACGCAGTGCGTAGCTGTCGCGCTGCTTGCCGAAGGTAATAGTGTCGGTCCAAGTCTCGATTCCAACCAGCAGGCCGCCGTCGATGTCGCGGACGACCGCAGTCGCGGTGTCCTTGTTGCCATTGGCGTAGTCGTGCGACCAGGCCCACAGCCGCGGCGAACCGACGCACTTGCCGTCACTGCACAGGCCGCCTTCGAAGCACGGGCTGGCGTCGCAAGGCAAGGGCTCGGCCGGCGTGTGGCTGCAGCCAACTTTGGCGTCGCAGGTATCGATTGTACACGGGTTCTTGTCGTCGCAGCCAGAAAGGGTGCAGGCCGGGCAGTCGGTCGGGCAGGTGGCCGAATTCTCGCCGGCCTCGCAGACCGCGTTGGGGCAGCGCGCAAAGGCGGCGTCGCCAGGGCCTGGCCGTAGGTCTGGGCGGCGGCGCGGCTTGCGTAGCCCTCGACCTTGCCGCCTGCGAACCCAGCGGCCATCGCCGACTCAAAGGTCTGGCGCTGCCACGTCGCAGCAGCAAGCCAGAGCGCGCCGCTAACGCCCACCGCCGTGCCCGACCACAGGGTCGCCGTGCGCAAGGGACCGCGCGGCGCTGCGGGCGGTGGCGTTATCACGGCGGCCGTGGCCGTTGGGGCCTGGGCGGGCGTGACAGCGCGGGCGAGTTCTGCGGCGGCACGCTGCCGCGCCTCGTGTTCGCGTTGCAAGCCCTCAGCTTCCCCCAGATAGCCGCGGGCGCGAGCGAGGTATTCGGGCTTGGCCGCCTCGACCAGCAGGAACGCGCGGTAGCGCACGATAGCCAGCGCCCACTGCCCGCCCAGATGCAGGCTGCGCGCGCTCGCGAACAGGAAGGCGCCGTCGGCCGGGTCGAGTTGGTGGGCCTGGAAGTAGAGGTCGGCAGCGCGGGCGTAGTTGGCGGCTTCGTGGGCGGCGAAGGCGCCGGCGGCCAGATCGCGGGCGGCGTTGTTGGGCGGCAAGGCGAGGGTAGAGGCGGGCGCGCTGGCGAGCAGCGCGGCCAAGAGGGCCACGGTGGCGAGGGGGCGGTTGGGCATGGCTTTGGGCGGCGGGGGCCGGTTGGTGGCATGGTGGCATGGGGCGCACGCGCTGGCAAGTTTGGACTGCAAGGTCGCATGCCGACGGGTGCGTGCAAGTCCATGGCAGGGGTTGGCGAGACAGGTTTGTCACGTGTCGCGAGTGGTGTCCCGTGGCGCACGCAGCGCGGTAGCAGGCGTCCGTCGCACACCACCCACGACTTGTGTCGCGGCGATGTCGCCAACCATGTCGTCGCACACATGGTCGCGTCATGGAACAGTCATTGTAATTGCGCGAAATTATGCGCCCATGCCGATCGCGCTGCAAGCTGGCACGACCGTTGCAAGGCTACCCGTTGAAGTCCTCGCGCCTACCGCGATGCCGTGTCTTCCATGGTCGTGTCTGCCGCAAAACTCTGGAACGCAAGCCGCGCAATTGGAGCCTGGCCGACTCGGCTGGTTCACATGGCCGCGTTGACGCTGCTGGTCGCCTGGCCAGCCTGGGCCGCAAGCGACATGGAACGCCAGAAGGCGGCAGAGGAAATCGTGCTGGCCAAGGAGGCCGCGGGTCGGCAGCAGTTTCGCATCGCTTTTGACCACGCGCTCGGGGCGTGGCAACTCGACGCTGAGAACCCGGGGTATCTGCTCGATGCGGCGGCTTATGCCGTGGCCGCCGGGATGGACGAGCGCGGGCACGAACTGGCGAAGCAGTGGCTTGGCCTGGGGCAGCGCGACCGCAGCCATGATGGCCGCGCGCGGCAGTTGCTGGCGACAGTTGGGCGGCGCAAGGCGGCGGTTCTGGCCAAGGAAGCGGCGGAGGCGTCGAAGGCGGGCGATCATGCAGGGGCGCGGCAAAAGTTTTTGGCGGCGGCCAAGGAGGATCCGGGTGAGGCGGAGTACCTTTTTGGCGCTGGAGTTGAGGCGGTCGCCGTGGGCGATCAGGTGGCCGGGCGGCGGTTGCTGACCGAGTACCTGGCGGTGGCGCCGGTTGGGGCGGGGAACCGGGCTGAGGCGGAGCGGTTGCTCGGCCAACGAGCCCAAGCCATAGCGACTGCAACGCCTTCGCGCTCAACTACAGCCCGCGACGACCTCGCCACGCAGCCTGCGGCGCCAAGGCGCAGCAAGTGGCTCCTGATCGCCGGTGGCGTTGTCTTGGCCGCTGGCGTTGGGTTCCTCGCGTCGTCCTTGTACGCAACGGACGAGGCGGCGGCCCTAAAGCGCGCAGCCAATACCAATCTGGCGGACTGGAAGCCCTATGAAGACCGCGCGAGGGAACACGGCCTGGCCGCAGTCGTGCTTGGCGGTTCGGGTCTGGGCATGGGCGGGCTGGGGGCCTGGTGGTACTTCAACGATGGGCCGGCCGCGGGGGCGGTTGATCAGGATAGGACCGCGCTGGAATCGCCGGCCATCGCCCAAGGAATTCGTCGACGCTGAGCGGCGTCGACCCAACTATGGAGGCAGATCATGATCCTCAAGCAGTTCTACGAGACGTTCACAAATCAAGCATCGGCCATTGCGGCTGTCCTTGCTGCGCTCTTCGCGTCAGCTTGTGGCCCGCCTCCCCTGGAGGACCTTTGCACCGCCGACCGCAAAGCGGTCTGCGAGAAGCAGAGTACGCAGTGCCAAACGTTCATCTGTGCGCCGGACACCGGGTCGTGCAAGGGGGTCGATAAGCCCGACAAGGACAAGTGCGACGACGACGACAAGTGCACCAAGGATGACGCGTGCCTAGCGGGCAAGTGCAAGGCTGGCGCTGAGGTCGACAAGTCTGACGGCGACGTTTGCACTGACGACAAGTGCGACTCCAAGATCGGTGTGACGCATCCGCCAAATACCGAGCCTTGCGACGACGCAGACGCTTGCACCGACAAGGACAAGTGCAAAGAGGGCAAGTGCGCCGGCCTGGCCAAGGACTGCAACGACAACAACCCGTGCACCGAGGACGAAAAGTGCAACAAGGCTTCGGGCAAGTGCGCCAACGAAGCCAAAGATGCCACATGCAGTGACAGCGACGCCTGCACCAAAGACGACAAGTGCGTCGGCGGCAAGTGCGAAGGCAAGCCTGAGACAACCGACGACAAGGACCCATGCACAAAGGACGCCTGTGACCCGAAGGCAGGGTTCTCGCATGTGCCAATTCCGGATGCACCGTGCGACGACGGCGATGTGTGCACCGAAAGCGACAAATGCGACGCGCTTGGTAAGTGCAAGCCTGGAAAGAAGGTCGAGATCGACGACAACGAGCCGTGCACGAAAGACGGTTGTGACAGCAAGGCCGGGCCGACGCACACGCCGTTGCTGGGAGAGCCTTGCGACGACAAGGACGCCTGCACCGAGGGCGACAAGTGCAGTGCCAGTGGCAAATGCTTGGCGGGTACAGCGATAAAGGTCGAGGACGGAAACCCGTGTACGAAGGACTCTTGCGACAAGGCCAAAGGCGTCCAGAACGCGCCCGATGACAGCGCTACGTTTGACGACGGCGATGCCTGCACGGTCGGCGACAAGTGCGTCGGTGGCAAGGGCCAGCCGGGCGCCAAGCCGGGCTGCCCCGACAAGGACGGCGATAGCTGCACCATAGACCAGTGCGACCCGAAGGCCGGCTGCGTGGTGGTCAAAGCTGCGGACGGCACGCCGTGCAAAGATGGCAATGAATGCACCGACAACGACTCCTGCCTTGCCGCGGTCTGCAAGCCTGGACCCGAGAAAAAGTGCACGAACGACGGCAAACAATGTCAGTTGCCCGCCTGCGAGAAAGCGATCGGGTGCACGTTGACCAAGGCCAGTGACGGCACCGATTGTGACGACGGGACCAAGTGCACTGAACCCGACAAGTGCCTGGCCGGCGCTTGCGCGCCAGGCCTCAAGGTCGAGTGCAACGACAACAACCCGTGCACCAAAGACAGTTGCGACTCAAAGCTGGGCTGCGTGCACGACGCCAAATCGCTCAATGGAAGCGTCTGCGACGACAAGACCGCGTGTACGCAAAATGAGGTGTGCACCAACGGCGCTTGCGTGCCGCCGACCCCTGCCAAAAGCTGCGACGACGGCAATGAGTGCACGAGCGAAAACTGCGACCCCCTGACCGGCAAGTGTAATGGGTTCAACGCCAAGGATGGCACCGTCTGCGACGACGGTGACAAATGCACGGGCGCCTCGTTCTGCGACATTGGCAAGTGCATCGGCAAGTCGCCGGTTGTCTGCAAGAACGATGGCAACGAGTGCACCGACGACGGCTGCGACAAATTCACGGGCTGTGCCTACCCAAGTTTGGAAGGGAAGCCCTGCATCGTCGACGACAACGTTTGCACGCCCGACACGTGCAAAGGCGTCAAGTGCGTCGCCGGGCCGATCAAGAGCTGCGACGACAAGAACCCCTGTACCGAAGATAGCTGCGACAAGGTCAAGGGCTGTTTGAACCTGCCTGCGGACGGCCTGACTTGCGACGACGGCCTCGTGTGCACGGTCGAGGACAAGTGCAAGGGCGGCAAGTGCGTGGACGTCAAGGCGAAGAACTGCTCGGATGGCAATAGTTGCACGGAGGACACGTGCGCGGAGCCGGGGGGGTGTAAGAACATGGTACTGTTGGACAACAGCGTCTGCGACGATGGTGATTCGTGCAGCACCGGAGATGTTTGCACAAGTGGGGCATGCAAGTCGACCGGGGCGGCGTTGTGGCAAAAGAAGGACCCGGCGATTGCAAGCACTTGGAACGACTCTGTCGATGGAATCACGTCAGCGGGCGACGGTGGATTTGTCATGGCGGGCTACGTTGCCGCAGGGCCAAATGCATGGGGCGGCGTGATTACTCGTGTCGATGCGACGGGCGCCATCCTCTTTCAGAAGTTCCTGAAAGACAATCAGGCATTCTCCCAAAGCGGGGACCGATCGCAACTTAGCCGCGTGGCTGCTTTGAAAGACGGCTTCGTGGCTGTCGGTTCTGCCGACCCGAACAAGTCTGGCTGGACAGCGAACCGGCCGTACGTCGTTAAAGTCTCGCCAACCGGTGGCAAGCTTTGTGAAAAGGCGCACGACGGCGATGGCGGTAGCTTCACGGGCGTCGCTGCTTTGGGCAACGGCGGATTCGTCGCCACGGGATACCACTCGCCAGCAAAAGCCGGCCGAATTACCGAATTCGACGCTGCCTGCTCGCCTGGCGCCGAGACGATTATCGGTGCCACAAACGCCTCGTACTCAGCGGTTGCCTGCAAAGACGCGGCGGTTGCACCGGTGGGCGGTGGGTACTGGGTCGTTTGTCATCAATACCTCAAGACGGGCGGAACGGATGCTTTCGTATTCCGTGTCATAGCTGGTCAAGTTGTGAAAACCAAATTTGTCGGCCTCGGGCAGCAAAGCCCGGGCTGGCGGGGTTTCGAACGTATTGTGGCGGATGCAGCTGGGGCGACTGCGTTCGGGGCATGGTCAGGGCAAATTGGCGACGTCTATCAACCAATGATCCTGCGCCTTGACAACGATGCCAATGGCAAGGAAGTCCTACAATCTGGTCCTGGCGTCTTCCGTGACGGCGCCGCGCTGCCCGACGGCGGCTACGTTGCTGTTGGTTGGACTGAGGCGAGTGGCACCAGATTAGCGACCGTTTCGCGCATCACAGAGTCAGGACTCCTACAGTCGACCAAGACCATCACTTCCGCCAGAGAATGGGCGGCAGTCGCAGTCTCAACGAGCGGCTACCTTGGCCTCGCCGGCCACACGGCCTCACCACCGGTCGCTGGCGAGGTGGACGGTGTCTATGCAATCACCGACGCTTTTGGCAATCAGCCGTGCGGAGCATCTGGAACTTGCATAGGCAAAAAGCCCGCCGACCTCGACGACAAAAACCCCTGCACCCTGGACTGGTGCGAGGCCGGCCAGCCCAAATACAGCATCGGCAACGAAGGCCTGACCTGCGCCCCCAGCAAGACGTGTCAGAAGGGCAAGTGCCTATAGGTCCAGCCGGAGCCGGCGACTGCGCGTAATTCCTTCAACATCATTACCGTGAGGGCCGATTCAACCATGCATTTTCTAATCAAGCTCTAACCCAAGTGGCCCTCACGCTCGCCGTGTGCGGCTGCGAAGCCACTCCCGCGGGCACGCCAGCATCAGCAACTTCAAGCGCTGATACCGCGATTTCCATCGACGTCGGACCTGATCCTACCGCAGCAGCAAGGGCGTCGGTCCGTGCGTTCGCGTTGAAGGTCTGCACCGCCGCAAGCGACAACAAATGCGCGCATGAACTCAACGGCAAAACCATCGCCGAATGTGCGGAACAGGAAGTGACGCTTTTTGTCCCTGCCGCAGTTAGCGCACCTTGTGCCGCCTGCTTGGTTTCAGCCTTCGACTGCAGCGCAGCGGTCACCTACGCCTGCAATTGCAACCCAGCTGCGGCCGACGGCGGATCCGGGTGCTCCGTTGAGGGTGACAATTCGAAGTGTAAGAGCATCGTGCATTGCAAAAAGAAGTTCGTTGCGAATGCCCCGTGCGATTGACGGGCACTGGGACATGACCGGCCACGGACATCGTCCGGTTGACGCCCCCGCCCCAACCGGCGCACGATCCCCCCATGTCGCCGCTCCCGCCCCGCCTCTGCCCCGCCTGCGGCCAGTCCGCCAGCGACGCCCTGTGCCCGCGCGACGGCACCGCCACCGTCTCGCTCGACGCGCTGGCCACCGCCCGCCACGACCTCGACCCGGGCGCCATCGTCTGCGGCAAGTACCGCATTGTCCGCGAGATCGCCCGCGGCGGCCACGGCGTGGTCTACCTCGCCGATCACCTGCTTGGCCTCGGGCCCGTCGCCCTCAAACTCCCCCGTCGCGAAAGCCCCAACGTCGATTCGCTGCGGCGGTTCTTTCGCGAGGCCCAAGTCACGGCGCGCCTGCAAGGCGAAATGTTCGCGCGCGTGCTCGACGTTGGCCAGACCGAGGCAGGGGCGCTGTACCTTGCCATGGAATTCATCGACGGCTGCACGCTGGAAGCCTACTTGCGCGATCGGCTCGGCCAAAGCGAGGTGCTGAGCGAAGCCGAGGCCACTCGCATTGCGCTGCACGTGCTCGACGGCCTGCAGATCGCCCACGAAGCGGGCCTGGTCCACCGCGACCTCAAGCCAAGCAACATTGCGCTGCGGGCCAAGGACGGCGCCGTCAAGATCCTGGACTTCGGTCTGGCGCTGGTCGAGGACTCGTCGCTCACGCCGTCGGAGCACGCGCTCGGCACCCCCGACTACATGAGTCCGGAGCAATGCCAGGGTGAACCCGTCGACGGTCGAGCTGACCTGTATGCTTTGGGGGTGTTGCTTTACCGTTGTGTTGTGGGGCATACGCCCTTTCGGGCCGCGACCGCGATGGCTGTCATGTGGGGGCACGTACACAAGCCGCCGGCGGACCTGGCGAGCGTGGCGCCGTTGCCTCTCTCTCCGCGCTTTGCACAGGTGGTCATGCGGGCTCTGGCCAAGCGACCTGCCGAACGCTTCGCGGACGCCCGCCAGATGCGCGCGGCGTTGGTCGACCCCGACACCCATGTGCCAGGCTGGACGCCGCCGACGCCGGTGTCACCCCTACCGGCGCTCGCACACGATGCACACTCTGGAACACAGACAGTATCGGTCGACGCGCAGCCAGTGCGCAAGTCGCGCGGCGTGTGGATGGCCGCGTTCGGCATTGTCTGCGCCGCGGCGCTTGGCGGCGTGCAGGCGTGGCGCCAGAGCGACAGGGGGCCAGTTGTGCGCGAACCGGCAGTAGCCGCAGCGCCGCCGCCGGCCGAAAAGCCCGCTTCGCCCGATGCGGCGGCCGTTGCCCCGGCCAATCGCGTCGAAGCTGCCGGATCGCTACCGAAAACAGCGACTGTGCCCGTTGCCGCGGCACCGGCCTTTGATGCTGGGCCAGCGGCGCCCGTGACTGCGGCCGGCAAGCTGCGTGTCAAGGACAGCAAGCCCCCCACGGCAGCGACGGTGCCCGGTCAGCCTCCTGCCGCCTCCGCCGCGACCCCTGACGTGCAGCAAGCCGACCCGGGTGACGCTGCGTCCGCTTCGGTAGACGCCGACTGGAAAGCGCCGTACATTCCAGACTGAAAGGGGCCGGCATGGACCACGACAGCACCACCACCATCACGCCCGACCTGCCCAAGGTCGCGGCCGGTGCCCGTGGCGTGCTGTGGCGTATGCACCTGGTCAAGTGCCCCGACTCTGCACACGCCGGTCGTGCGGTGACCTTGCCCATGGCGCCGTGGACCATCGGCCGCAAAGCCGCAGGCCTGCAACTGGACGACCCGGCGTTGTCGCGCGACCACCTGCAGCTGCACGCTGACCCGGGCGGCGTGTGGCTGCGCGATCTCGACAGCCGCAATGGCACCTGGTCGGCTGGGCAACCGGTCAAGCACGCCAGGCTCGGCGACGGCGCCGTGCTGCGGCTGGGTGGCACGGTCGCGGTCTTGGAGGCCGACAGCGGCACGGCGATGGCCCACGCAGAGCCGACGCCGAATCAGCCGGGCCGAACTGAAAGGGCGCGCCTGGCCCGCTTTGAAGTCGCGCTGGCCGCAGCGCAACCGATGCATGTGCTGCTGGTCGGCGAGACTGGCACCGGCAAAGAGCATGCAGCGGCTGAGATCCATCGCCTGAGCCAGCGCACCGGGCCACTGGTGCGGTTGAACGTCGCGGCGGTGCCCTCCGAGCTATTCGAGTCCGAGTTGTTTGGCCACGTCGTGGGCGCCTTTACCGGGGCCACCTCCGCGCGCATGGGCCGCGTGCGCGAGGCCAACCACGGCACGTTGGTATTGGACGAGATTGGCGAACTGCCGGCGCATTTGCAGCCAAAGCTGCTGCGCGTGCTTGAAGAAAACCTGGTGCGTCCGGTAGGCGGCAGCGCCGACCTGCGCGTCGACGTGCGCTTTGTGGCGTCGACCAATGCCGACCTCGACGCGCTGGCGCAGAGCGGCAAGTTCCGCCGCGACCTGCTAGCCAGGTTGCGTAGCAATATCGTGCGCTTGGCGACGCTCTGTGCGCGCAGGGCCGATGTGCTCGCGCTGGCGGACGCCGTTTTGCCCTTGACGGATGGCCGCCGCGCGACCCCATGGGCGGTACGCTTGACCCCCGAGGCCGCCGAGGCGGTGGTGCTGTGCAACTGGCCCGACAACCTCCGGTCGTTGCGCGCAGCGCTATCGCGCGCCAAGGCCCTGGCTGGCGCCCAGCCGGTCGGCATGGAGCACCTGCCCGACGATCTCGTCCGCAAGGTCGTGCTCGCCCGTCCCGAGGCCACACTGACGCCCACCGAGGCGCGTCGGCCGCCGCCTGACTACCTGCGCGATGCGCTGCGCCGCCACCGCGGGCGGATGGAAGACGTGGCCAAGGAGTTCGGCGTGCACCGCCGCCAAGTGTACCGCTGGCTGACCTACGCCGGCATTGCCCCGGAAGAAGTCGAGGCTTTTCGCGGCAGTTGAGACGTCCGGCTGCCGTACGTCACCGACCGACCATCGCCCGCGCCTTGTCCAAATCCTGTCGCGCTCCCGGCACCTCGGGATCCAACTGCACCGCCCGCTCAAAGTATGGCAGCGCCTCGCGAACCTGCCCCTGGTTGGCGAGCGCACTGGCCAGCCCGTGCAGCACGAAGGCGTTGTCGGGCAAGCGCGCCAGGGCCTTGCGGTAGTGCTCGACCGCCTGGGCGAACTGACTGCGCCGCGCCAGCCGGTTGGCCAGGTTGTTGTGCACTTCGGGATGATCGGGGTGGCTTTGCAAGACGCGCACTAGCACGCGCTCCGCGCCGGCTTCGTCGCCGGCCTGGGCTAGAAGCGCCGCCAGCCGGGTGCCGTTTGACGGGTCGCTCGGATCCCGCGCGACGCCCCATTGCAACGCGGCGAAAGCCGCGTCCATCAATTGGGCCTGGCTGTACGCCTGGTCCAGCGTCGGCACCGGCGCCGGCGGCAGCTTGCCGAGCCAGCGCCCCGGGGCAGCAGCGCTGTGGTCGCGGCGCGCGCCATCGGATTGGGCCAGCGCCAGCAGGTCCGCCCGCAGCGTGTCCAATGCCACCGGCCCCTGATACAGCGCCCCCAGCCGCCCGCTGGCGTCGACCAGCATCGCCGACGGCAGCCCCAGCGGTTGGCGGGTGCGGACCAGTGCGCGGTGGGTGGTCTCCCACAGGTGCACCAGCGCTTTGTCCGCCCGGCCCGCACGCCAGCCAGACAGCGCTTTCGGCCACCCGCGCGCGGTGAGCCAGTCAGCCACGTCCACGGTCGCTTCCCCACCGTCCACGCCATCTGCGGTCAGCGCCACTACGTCCAGGCCCGCCGCTTGCAACTCGCTTGCCCGCGCCCCCAGCGCCTCGAGCTCTGCCTTGCACGGCCCGCACCAGGTTGCAAACAGCAGTAGCAGCGTCGCCCGGCCCGTTTGCGGACCCAGCGATTGGCGCGCACCGGTCAGGTCCTGCCATTGCAGCGGCGGCGCCGGCGTCGGCACGCCGATGAACACCCGCGACGACGCCGATGGCTTGGGCACCACCTGGCGACCTTCGGTGAGCACGACTTTGCCCCGCGCCGCCCGCGTCTCCGGCCGTCCTGACCCTTGGGTCAGCAGGTACCGGCCGCCTGGTGCCACGCCCGCGAAGGTCTCCACGGCGCCGCCTGGCCAGCGCACATCCACGCCTTCGATGGCGGTCGCCTCGCCCAAGCCAAACACCAGCGCCTTGCCGTGCTGACTCAGGAACCCGTCGCCGGCTCGCAAGCCTTGCACCAGCGGCGGCATGCTCCGCTCGCCTTGCCGCGTGCGCACTGTTACCCGGGCGCCAATGGCGTCGCGATTGGCGGTGGTGCCGCGCAGTTGCAAGACCACCGAAGGCCGGCCATCGCCCGCGTCGTTGCGGTACAGGCGCACCCGCGGCGCCGTACGGTTGCCGACCCACACGTCGAGGTCGCCGTCGCCGTCCCAGTCCGAGAGGCCAAGGCTGCGGCCGTCGTCGTCGGCATCAAAGCCGCTGATCGCAGACACGGTGGCAAAGCGCGGGCCGCGAGTGTTCAAGAACGCGCAGTTGCGCTCGCGGCCGCTGAACGACTGCCCCCGCAGCACGCGGTCGCCGAGCGCCGCCCAGGCGTTGGCGTAGTTGCCGAGCTTGGCTTTGGTGGCGGCCGAGTTGTCCAGTTGCGGGGTGGTGGGTGACTGCGACACGACCTGCCGCCAATAGAAGCTTCATAAGTCCACGGGGTCGTGGCCCGTGAACATGCCGTTGGCGACCAGCAGATCCTGCCAGCCGTCGTTGTCGAGGTCGGCGAACACCGAAGACCACGCCCAGCGGCCAAGCGTCGTGCCCGAGTCCAGCGTGACGTCGCCAAAGCGTGTGCCATCGAAGCGGAACAGCGAGTTGCCCTGTGCGTGACGCTGGTAGTGACTTCGGATGGCATCGCCGGCGCTGGCCTGGAACTGCGCCTGGCTGGCAATCCGGCGACCCGCCGAGCTAAACATGTTGCCCACGTACAAGTCGAGGTCGCCGTCGCGGTCGTAGTCGCCCCAGCTCGACGACATGCCTGCGGAGACGTCGTCTACGCCAATTTCGGGGGCCACGTCGCGAAAGGTACCGCCATCGTTGCGATACAGGTTGTCGCGGCCGTGGTCGTTGGCGACGTGCAGATCGACGTCGCCGTCGTTGTCGAAGTCTTCCCAGGTGGCCGAGTAGCTCCAGCGCCGGTTGTTGTGCTCCAAGCCCACGGCCTGCGTCGCATCGACGAAGGTAAACTTGCCGTCGTTGCGCAACAGCGCATTGCGTCCGCCGTTGTTGGCGTCGTGGTAGGGCAGGGGCGCACCAAAACCCGCCGCCGACACATCGCCCGGGTTGAACTGGCAGGCGTACAGGTCGATGTCGCCGTCGTTGTCGTAGTCCGCCGCGGCGAGACCATACAGGTCGGTGCCGAGCAGCAAGCGCGCGCGCTCGGCAAAGCGGCCCTGGCCATCGTTTTCGTGCACCGCCAGCGCGCGGGTGGTCGCGGTGTCGGCCCAGGCGATGGTCGCCGCCAGATCCTGGTCGCCGTCGTTGTCGAGGTCCACAAAAAGCGCCGCGCGGGTGCGGTCGAGCCAGTCCAGTCCCGCTTGCGCCGACCGTTCTTGCGCCGTGCCGTCGGTTTGCTGCACGTACAGGCGGTTCGGCACACCGGCTGGCTGCAACACGTACAGGTCGTCCAGGCCATCGCCGTTGACGTCAGCCACTGCCAGACCTTGGTGGCCGATGACGTCGCTGGCCGCCGCGGTCTCGGTGCGCAGCAGCCATGCCGGGGTTCCGACCAGCATCTCGGTGGCATAGCCGGGCGTCTGTCCGATGACCGCGGGTGTCACTTCGGTCAGCAGCGCAGCTTTGCCGGTCCGCGTCGCTTCCTCAAAGTCGTCCAAGCGGGCTGCGGTCAGCAGCAAGTGGCCCTCCTTGCGCGCAAACTGAAACTGCCCGAGTGCATGCTGTTCGGCTGCCCCCAAAGTGGTCTCGCCCCAGGCCTCGTAGAACGCAGACACGGTCAGCCCGTCGCCAGCTTGCTGGACACCCACCACCTTCCAAGCGACCCGCGGCGGCGCGACGCCGCGCCACGGGTTGGCCAGTTCCGCAAATGCGCGCATGACTGCCTGCGGTCCGCGGTCTACCGTCGCTTGCGGCCCGGGGGCGGCAGCGCGGCGATGCACCGCGACCCGGCCGTCGTTGAAAACGCGCTGCAGAGCCGCAGGACGCAACGGCTGGACCGCGGCGTCTGCGCTGACCAGGGCGTCGAGCGCCACCGGAGCAGCGCCCGCAGCAGTGAGGCCAGCGTGCGCCGCCAGGTCCTGCAGCACGTGCTTGGCATCGTCGGCCAGGACCTCGGTTTGCCAGCCGTCCTCTGCGGGCTTGTCGGCTACTGTCGGCGCCGGATCCAGGCTCAGCTGCGGCGGCCGCTCCGCGGCCTCTGGCGCCGCTGGTTGCGCGGAGCTCTGCTTTTGCGACTGGGGCAGCATGGCTGGCGTCGGGTCAGCCTGGCGCAGCAGCGCCCATCCAGCTCCAGCGGTAACCGCCAGCGCCACAGCGACCATCGCCAACCGCAGTCGGGGCACCGGCGACGGCAGCGCTGCAGTCGGCGCCGGACGCTTGCTGTGAGTGCGTTTGGACACCGTGAACCCGACTTGCGCGACGCAAGGGCATTGCGCGCATTGGCCGGCGAGGATAGCTGGCCGTGGCCGCAAGGGAAAGGCCCGAACCGAGTTGCGCCCATTCGCCGTGGCCCGCACAATGCCCAACCTGGGAGGCGCCGTGCTGCGGTTTCGAAAAGGCCTGGTTTTGCTGGCGCTCTGCGTTGCCAGCGCCTGCGGCGACGCCGCGGACGTACAGGGCGTGGCCGTGGCCCAAGCCGACGGCGGTAACCGGGCCGGCGGCGTGCAGCAGGGCAACCGCGGCACCATCGACGCGACCTTGGCCCTGGTCGCAGCCTATTGTACGCGCCTGTACGCCTGCCAGCCGCACGACGCCGCAATCGACTACACCAGCCCCAGCGTCTGCGGCCAGCGCGAACTGGTGCGGATACTGGCGGTCGTCGGCGCCACGGGGGCCACGAGCAACAACGACACGCTTGCCGCTTGCGCCAAGTGGGTCAACGACGCCAGTTGCGATGCCATCCACTACGGCGGGCCGCCGCGCTGCTACTTCGGCCCCGGCACGCGCGCCAACGACAAGCCATGCGCCTGGGACAGCCAGTGCCAGGGCAAGGTCTGCGTCCGCAAAGGCGCCGAGACCTGCGGCGTCTGCGCCACGGAGGGGCAAGTCGGCGACAGCTGCAGCCCGCGCACCTGCGCCGCCGGCCTGGCCTGCGTGTTCGACGCCGAGTTCAAGAAGTACCGCTGCCGCGCCCGCGCCAAGCTCGGCGAGCCGTGCAACGCTGGCGTCAAATACGAACCGGTGTGCGGCTATGGCCTGGTCTGCACCGGCAGCACCTGCGCGCCGGCCGGCAGCAAAGGCGCGCCGTGTCCAAGCGGTGGCTGCGACCACGACCTGGGGCTGGACTGCCACAAGGAGAGCAAGCAGTGCACGCCCATTCCGAAGGGCACCCCCGGCGCGACCTGCAGCATCAACGGCATCGGCCACGACCTGTATAAAGAGTGCCACGACGGCCTGTGCCTGAACCGCAACGACATGGGCAACGGCACCTGCACGGCCTACGCGCCGGACGGCGGCAAGTGCGGAGGTTGGTCCGGACCCGCCTGCCGAGTGCCGGCTGTTTGCGTGCAGGGGACTTGCCGGGTGTTGTCAGGGGCCGAGTGTTTGTGAGGGCGCCCGCAATTGTCAAAACGCCAGGTTCATCCCGCCTGGGTGTTCCCCAGCAATGCGGCCAAGCGACTCAACCCGACCCCAAACTTGCACTGTACCGCTGGTCGCGAACCACAACGACTATTGCCAGTGCACCTGCTTGGTCGTGCCAGCCGCGACGTCGCCCACCGCCGTCTTGCTGCCGTCTGGCCAGTGCACAGTGACCTCCGTTGCCTTGTCTGCCGCCCCGAGGCCAAAGTGGGCAAACCGCGTCGTCGAACCACCCCAGCCGCCGCTGCCGTTGAGCCAGCGCTTGCGCAAGACACCGCCGACCTTGGCGGTCACACGGGTGCCCAAAGCGTCGCGGTTCATGCCCTTGCCCTCGACCACCACCCAAGCGGACTTGCCCTGCTTGACGAGGTCATTGCGCAAGATGCGGACCCGCGCCGTCGGCATCATGGTCGGGCCCGGGCGCGTCTGCACAACGTCAAGGTCGCCGTCGGCGTCCAGGTCGATGTGACGCTGATCCAGGAACAGACCGTGGGCATAAGCGCCATTGGGCAGCGCCGTCGCTTGCAGCTTGGTGCCCTTGTCATGGGTATACAGCACGTCAATGCTCGGCTTGCCAATAAAGGGGTTGCTTTTGCCCATTGTGGTGCCGCAGGACGAGACGAACGAGGCCAACTCTTCGGGCGTCATGTTGACGGAGATGCCGAGCAGCAAGTCGTCTAAGCCGTCCTGGTCAAAGTCGGCAATCAACGGTGACCATGCGCTCGCACCCCAACTGGGGCCCCACACGCCGAGCGTCCCGCCGCCATCCACGAATTGCGCCGGCAGCCCGGGCTTGGCCGCGGTTTGCAAGTACGCCGGGGTAGGCCCGGCGTCGGCCAACACCAGGTCCAGCAGGCCGTCGCCATTGAGATCGCCGACCGCCCAGCCCATGGCTGCCGCCCAGGGATGAAAGCCGAGGTCCACATCGTGCACCGCAAACTTGCCGCCCTGGTTGCGCAGCAGGCGGTGCCCGTCATTCTCATCGCCGGCCAGGATGTCCATCTTGCCATCCTCGTCGAGGTCAACCGCCAACACCACGGTCTGATTGCCGCCCGTCGGGACCTGCCAGGCCGACGTCACATCGTGCAATGGCAGCTTTGCCTCCTGGATCAGCACCCGGTCGTTCATTTTCTTGGTCGGAGGAAACGACGCGAAATTACAGATGAGATCGCTCGACGTGTACTGACAGCTGAGGCCGCTACATTGGGGCGGCTCGAACCCGGCGCCGATGAACAGGTCGAGGTCGAGGTCGCCATCCAAGTCGACCGGTTGCACGCTGAACGCGGCATAGTCGGTGATAAACGGTAACCACGTCGACGACTTGTCGACGAACCCGCCATTGCCGTAGCCCAGATAGAGCGCCGGCCCGGAATAGCCACCAAAGACCAGGTCTGGCTTGGCATCGCCGTCCATGTCTACTGCGGAGCAGCCAAAGCTCGCCACTGCCCAGCTGGTGTCGATGGGCGTAGTGACGTGCACAGGTGGGCCCTGGCCCAGCAACGTGGCGTGGATGGTCGCCTTTTTGAAGGTGCGCTCAATCACAACAAAGTCCTGCCGCCCATTGCCATCGAAATCCGCGACCGCGACGCAGAACTCGTGCCACTTGTTCGTGTCGATGCCGTACTCGCCGGTGACATCGACAAAGGCCGCCTGGGTCAGTGTGGTCGGGTCGATCGACGGCGACAGCGCATCCTTGGCTGCGCAGCCACCCCCGTCGACTTGGGCGGCGTCGGCCGCGTCGGTTGGGCTGCTGACGTCCGGCGCATCGGTTGCGATCGGGCTGTCCGTCGCTGCGATGTCGCTGATCGGCGCGCTGTCGACCACCGCGGCATCTGTTGTCGCGTCGGCAAGCGGACTGGCCGTATCGGGCACGTCGTCGGCGGTGTCAGCGTCGCGACTGGTGGCGCCAGTTGCTGTTTCCGTGTCGGCCAGTGTAGCGGTCTCTGGGGTTAGCTCTACCGATGCCGACCCGTCCAACGCGGCATCCGGTGGCGCAGCTTCGTCCTGCAGCCCACTGTCTGGTTCTTGGGCAACTTGCCCGGCCTCGGACCCGCCTGCCGCAGTTGCGCCGCCATCGGGTGTAGACCCGTCCGCTGGCACCAATTGCCGGGTGGAATCGGCCGGTGGGTCGACCGCAGGTGCCTGCTGGCCGCACGCAGCGGCAAAGGTCAACGCCATGGCGAGCGCTGGCCCGGCCAGCCCCGACCGCGCCGTTGCCGCCGTCGACCTGAATCCGCGTACACAATCCGACAGACGCATAGCCCGCCCCCAGGCCTTCCTCGGCGCAAACGCATCGGTGCAATGTCATTGCTGCACAGCGCTTTCGCGCCGGCGCAACGTCTAGCTGCCGCGATGCTACACGGGCCGTCGCTACATGTCAATACAAATCCTTTCAAAATTTTACTGTTGCTGATCCGCGCTATGCGCGACTGCCACATTACCGGACCGTCGGGAATTGCTCAGGCCGCACGGGTCGTTTTCTGCCGTTGACACGCCAGGAGCATCGGCCGCAGCATGGGCTGACGTGCGGCCGACTGCGGCCTTGGCATGGCCGGCCTGCTGCAACCCTGTGTAGCGGCGTCAGGCGAAGGTCGCAGGTTGGACACCGGCCAGCCGTTTCTTTTCATTGTGCCCGACAGGCACCTGCGGAAACTACCCATGCGCCTCGCTGTCGCCATTGCGCTCGCGCTCGGATGGACCGCAGTCGGTTGCGAGGCCGCGATGCCGGCCGTACCGGTTGACGCGCAGGCGCAGCAACTCGCCGACTTGTCGGTGGACGCCGCTGTGCCCAGGGCCGAGGCCGAAACGGCGACCGCCGCCACGGCAACGGACGATGTCCAAACGACCGGCGACGCGGCAGCGGACGACGCCCAGATAGCCATGGATGCGGTGGCGGATGATGCCATGATTGCCATGGATGCCGCAGCTGCCGAAGCCCCCACCGCCATGGATGCCGCAACGGCTGACTTTCAGCTACCCAACGATGCCGCGCCTGCCGACCAGGCCGCAACTGTGGATTGGTGGAGTGCCGGCGAGGCTGTCGCGCCAACCCCGTGCACCGGCAACGGCCCGTGCAACGACGGCGACCTCTGCACGCAAATCGATGTCTGCGCTGCCGGCGCCTGCTTGGGTGTGCCCATCAAGTGCAGTGACGGCAACGCGTGCACGCTGGACGGCTGCGACAGCGAAACCGGGTGCAAGAACAGTCCGGCGTGGTTGACCTGCGATGACGGCAATGCCTGCACGCACAGCGACACCTGCGTTGACGGGGCCTGCTCGGGTTCGCCGGTCCAATGCGGCAACTGCGCTTTTGGCCCTTGTGATCCGACCAAAGGTTGCACGCAGGCGCAGCCCGACGGCACCGTTTGTGACAAGCCACCGTCCAACCCCTGCCTATTGCCCGGCGTCTGCAAGGGCGGCGCTTGCGTTACGGGCGGGTACAAACAGTGCAAGTCGGGGAGCCCATGCGTGTCGTCCTATTGCACCGGCGAAGGGTACTGCACGGTCGCTGAGGGCAAGGGCTTCTGCGACGACGGCGACCCGTGCACCGTCGGCAGCTACTGTAGCTCCGGCAGTTGCAAGGGCGGCGTGCCTGACGCTTGCGACGACGCCAACCCGTGCACGACCGATGCCTGCACCAACAACGAAATTTGCCAGAACGGCGTCTGCAAAGGCGTCGTGTTCCTGGTCTGCGACGACAACAACCCCTGTACGACCGAAACTTGCGCTGGCAACAGCTGCAAAGTCACGATTCTGCCCGACAGCCACGTCTGTGGCACCAGCAGCATGTGCAAATCCGGCAACTGCACGACCGTCCAGTGCATCCTCGACGCGGACTGCCCCAAAGACTTCAAGTGCAAAGGGCTTTCCTGCAAGTGGCCGCAGTGGATCGAGGACGGCGAGTTGCCGTTGCAGCCCGGCTACACCTTGGGCTACCACGGGTTTCTCGACGAATTTTGGTCGAACGGCGTCAGTGCCGGCACTGTGCCAGCGGCGTGGAGCTGGACGCGCCACAAAACCAACGGTGTCAAAGTGGGCGCCTTTGAGCAGAACACCATCGGCGGCCAGCCCCTGTCGATCCTGCGCGACATCGATGGCGACAAGGACACGCAGAAGTGGTTTGCGGTGGGTTGTGCCGCCAAGGCGTGCTACGTCGCCGGCTATGCGAGTCCTGGTGGACCGCAGCTGTGGAGCCAGGCTGCCAGCTTTGGCGGACCCGATTCTGCCTGGGGCGGCGTGTTTGTTCACGCCGGCAAAGTGTGGGCCGTCGCTGAGCAGCCCGACAACGGCGCGGCCAGCCCGCTATACGCCTACGACCGCCAGACGGGGCAACTGCTGGTCGAGACCAAGATTCAACACACGCTGCAGAACCTACGCGGCGCCCGCTGGTACGACGGGCAGCTGTACACGCTCAAAGATGGATTTGCCGGCGGAGGATCGATCTCCGTGTTCCATCTCACCGGCGCAGTGTTCAAGTTCGACTACGGCACGACGGTCAAGTCTCCCAACAACAGTTCCATGGTCGTGCGCGGCAACCGGTTCTGTTTTTCGTCGTTCAACGACTCGCAGTGCTTCGCGATGAAGGTTGCCTGCCAGTGACGCAGCGCGTTACCCGTTGCCGGGCTTACCGCCGCCCGTCGATGCGCAGCTCCAAGCCTTCGCGGGCGGCAAAAATGAACGTGCCGTGACCAAAACGAGCGGCGCGCTCGCGACAGACGCTGACCATCGCGTCGACGTCGGCGTCACCGCGCAGCGGATCGTGGTGAAACAGCGCCAACTGCTTGACGTCTGCAGCAATGGCCAGGTCGACCAGGGTCGTCGCGCGCGTGTGGCCCCAGCCGACTTTCTTGGGGTACTCGGCGTCGCTGTACTGGCCGTCGGCAATCAGCAAGTCGGCGTCGCGGCAAAACTGCACGAACCCGGGCGGAACCCTTCTAAACTGCTGCGGATCTCGCTCCACTGCGGCCGGGTCCGGCAGCGTCAGGTCAATCTCGTTGTCGGTCGCATACACCACCTTGACGCCATCGCGCTCAAACGACCAGGCCCAGCTGGTGCCCGGGTGGCGTTGCTCAAAGCAGGTCACGCGCACGCCGGCGATTTCCTTGCGGGTTCCGTCCATGTCCTGCGGCAGAATCTTGGCGCTCAGGTCGCGAAAAGCCACTGGAAAGTAGCGGCTCTCCATCTGGCCGCTCAGCAGCTTGTGAAACGCATCGTCGCCGCGCACCGGGCTGTGGACGTGAAACGTATTCTGCGGCAGGTAGACCGGCGTAAAGAACGGAAACCCTTGGATGTGGTCCCAGTGCATGTGCGAAAAGAAAAAGTGCGCCGTCAGCGGGCCGGCAGCGCTCGCCATCAGTTCGCTGCCCAGCTCGCGGATACCCGTACCGGCGTCGCAGATGAACAGCTCGTCGCCCCAGCGCACGTCGACGCACGAGGTATTGCCGCCAATACGCTTGGTGGTGCGGCCAGGCGTCGGGATGGAGCCGCGCACACCCCAAAAGCGCACCAGAAAGCTCATGTCGTGCCCTCGTGGTAGACAAATGCGACGTCGCCCAGCTGTAAGACGTCATTGTCGCGTAACACGGCCGACTTGACGCGAATCTCGTTGAGGTACAGGCCGTTGCTGCTGTCCAGATCCACGGCGCGGAACCCGCCCTGGTGGCGATCCAGGCGCATGTGCTGCCGCGACATTTCGCCGAGCGGAACGCGGATGTCGCACGTCACCGCCCGACCGACAATCAGGCGGTCGCCGGTCAGCTCAAACGTGCGCGGCGCATCCGGGCCCTGCACCATTTCCAAGACGTGTGGTGTCGTGAACGTCCGCACCCGCACCATCGGAATGGGCTGCAGGGACGTCATCGAAGCTTCGCCGCTGTCGAACTCAAAATCTGGCATCGTGCAAGGGTTGCGCCGCGGCGGCGCGACAAGGAGGGCAGGCTACAATGGCGCACGGCGGGTCGCAAGGGCAAGCGAAGCCCTGGGCGCAGATCGCAGAGAGTGCGCTTGACCACGAAGGCATAGCTAGCAGAATCAACTGGTTGGCGACATGCCTGTTCGGTTATGTGTGGTCGTCATGTAAGGCCGCTGATTTACAGACACTTTGAAGGCAGTCTGGGC
>SXRM01000133.1 GCA_005792545.1 Pseudomonadota bacterium
CTGCGTTGTGCATGGGCGTCGGATACCTGGGATGAAAGTTTCCGCCAGGCGGTCGATGCGCCGCCAAGGCCGCTAGCCAATGGCTTGAAATTACAAACCTAAAAAAGAATGGGCGCTCGGGTTTGGATTTGCGCCCGGCGTGGGCGATGGACATCACCGCCAGCCGCGCTTGGCAACCCCGCTCCGCGCCGGCATCATCGCAGCATGGCCCCGCCCGAACCGACGCCATCGCCTATTGCCGTCCCACGGCCCGAGCCCAGCCCGGCCGAGGTCGAGGTCCTCGATGCGATTGGCGACTTGATGGCGTTTTGGGGCTTCCAGCGCTCACATGGGCGCATTTGGGCGCTGCTGTTCTTGGCTGAGCGGCCGCTGCACGCCGCCGAGCTGGCCGAGCAATTGGCGCTGTCCGCCGGTCAGATTTCGATGGCCGTCCGCGAGCTGGAGCGCTGGGGCGTCGTCCACGCCGAGCGACCGACGGGTCAGCGGCGCACCTGGTTCCGCGCCGAGACCAACCTGTTCCGGATGGTGTCGCGGGTGTTCCGCGAGCGGGAACTGGAACAAATTCGCAATCTTGCCAAGGTCTTGCAGGCTGCGCGGCGCCACCTGCAGGAAGCGCCGGCCTCTACCGTGCGCGCCCAGCGGATTCGGCGGGTCGAGGCGCTTATCGCGGCGACCGAAATTGGCCGGGAACTGGTCGAGCGACTGGTCGGCGGATCGCTGCTGCCGGCCTGGGTGACCCGTGCGCTGGATCGCAACCTGGTCGATGCAGACTGATGCCCCGCCTGGACCGCCAACCGGCCGCACTCAGATGTCGAAGTGCTCGCGATACAGGTGCAGATGCCGCGCGGCCTCGCCCAACGGCAAGCGCACCAGCGGCCCCTTGGGGTCGTCGACGCGCACCACGCCGCACAGCGCCTCCAGGGTCGCGGTCACGCCAACCTCGAGGCCCGCAGCGCTGTAGCCGCCCTCGAGCACGGCTACGACGCGACCCTTGCAGAGCAAATCCGCAGAGTTGACCAAGTGCGCGACGATCCGCGCAAAACCCTCGTAGGTCACCGACATGCCGCCGAGCGGGTCGGTCTCGGCGATGTCGTAGCCGGCGGAAACCAGGATCAACTCTGGCATGAACTGCTCCAGCAACCGCGACACCAGACCGCCGTAAATAGCGTCGTACTCGGCGTCGCCGTGCTCGGCAGACAGCGGAATGTTGATCGTGCGACCCAGGCCCGCGCCCTCGCCCAGGTCGCCTGCATCGCCAGTGCCGGGGTACAGCCGGGCCTGGTGGGTCGAGATGTACAGCACGTGCGGATCGCGGACAAAGATCTGCTGGGTGCCGTTGCCGTGGTGGACATCAAAGTCGACGATGGCGACACGCGACACGCCGTAGTGGGCGCGCGCGTGCAGTGCAGCGATCGCCACATTGTTGAACAGGCAAAAGCCCATGGCCCGCTCGGACTCGGCGTGGTGGCCGGGCGGTCGCACCAGGGCCATGGCCGCCTGTACCTCGCCCTTGAACACCGCGTCGACCGCAGCCAGCGTGCCGCCGACCGCACGTAGCGCGCAGTAGTAACTTTTGGGGCTGGCGACGGTGTCGGTGTCCAGTCGCACGGTCAGGCCGACCGTGGCCTTGATGCGGTCGAGGTGGGCGCGGGTGTGCGCGCGCAAGACGTCGTCGTCGGTGCCGTCGCGGCCGAACAGCATCTTGATGGGCAGCCGTTGGATGGCAAAGGTGCGCAGCAGCTCAATCAGTACTTGCAGGCGCTCTGGTGATTCCGGGTGGCCGTCGCCCGGGTCATGGGCGAGGCACTCTGGGTCGATGAGAACGCCAACATTTTTGGTCAGTTGCACGGACACGAAGCGCACGCTCGCGGCGGCCGAGAACGCCACACGGCCCGCAAACTTGCACGGAACGCGCGCGGTTGTCTATACTCGGCGGCTGAGCGGGCTGCGTTTGGCAATCAATTCAACGCTGTACGCCTTTTCGCCGCGGCCGCAGGAACTGATCGGGCTGCCGGCGCGTCCAGAAATCAGGAGTTCCCCATGCGTTTCGCGCACTTCCTTTTGACCGGCGCAATCGCTTGCGCGGCCACTCTGTCGCTGGCTGCCTGCGAAGAAGCCAAGCCGGCTGCGGCCACCTCCGCGAGCAAGGACGCGAGCGCGACCGACGCCAGCGTCGCCACCGACGGCGCGACCACCGACACCACCACGGGCGGCGACGGCACGGTCACCGACACGGTGGGCGGCGACACTGCGGGCGGCGACACTGCGGGCGGCGACAGCGCGACAACCGACGCGACCAAAGCCAAGTTCGAGACTTGCGCCCAGGCCGCCCAGTGCATCGCCGACAAGTGCAACCCGCCAACAGCCGGGTGCGACGCGCCATGCACGCCAGAGTCTTCGGTGCCGGCGTTGGCAGGGGCGTTGCCGCTGCTCAACTGCTACCAGACCAAGTGCCTGGCAGGGATGTGCAAGGACAACAAGGACCCCAAGTGCGGCGACGCGTGTTTCAAGGCGGCGTGCCTGCCGGAGTTGTTCACCTGTTTGGACGACGGCAAGGCCGGCACCAAAGGCTGCGACACCGCCAAGACGTGCTTTGATACCTGCAAGCTCGGCCTGCCCGACACCTTCTCGTGCCTGTCCAAGTGCTACAACGAGCTGGACGCCACCGCCAAAACTGCCGCCAAGACCATGGGGGCGTGCTTTGCCAAGAATCCCAGCCCGGATCCGACCAAGGCGTGCGTCACCGAGACCATCGGCTGCTTTGTCGGCGACAAGGCTGGCAGCCAGCCGTGCTTTACCGTGTTCACCTGCGCGGAGGCCTGCAAGAAGGCCGGCAAGGGCGACGACTTCACGTGCTCCATCGGCTGCCTGAGCCTGGTCACCAAGGCCGGCCAGAAGGCCTTTACCGACGTGATCCCGTGCCTGGGCAACGACAAGGACCCAGCGTGCCCGGCCAAATTCCTGAACTGCGCAGACCCGGTCGGCACCGCCGATTGCCTGGGCGGCATCGGGCTCATGGACAAGTGCCAGAAAGCATCAGGCGGCGGCGACAACCCACAGTGCATGTTTGAGGCCCTGCACGGCATGACCAAAGAGGCGGCGCAAACGCTGATGGAGTTGACGCCCTGCTTCGGCAGCACTGACCCGGCAATGGTTCAAAAATGCAACCCGCTGTTCTTGAAGTGCGTCAACCCCAATGGCAGCAGCGACTGCACTGCCGTTGCCACCTGCATGCAGAAGTGCCCAAAAGACGACGGCAACTGCATGTTCGGCTGCTTGAAGCAAGGCACCAAAGAGGCGGCAGCGGCGGCGTGGGCGGCGGCCAACTGCAGCGCCTCGGCGCCACCCGGTGACACGACCAAGTGCACCGCGGAGATCGGCATGTGCTATGGCGACCCCAAGGGCACGGCCAGCTGCGCCGGTGTGCTCGCGTGCGCGGCGGGCTGCGGCCCCACTGGCGGACCTGACTGCTTTGGCAATTGCCTCAAGACCGGCAAGCCGCAAACCGCAGCGATGGCGTTCTCGGCGGCGCAGTGTTTTGGCAAGACCGACCCCAACTGCACGCCCAACCTGGTGACCTGCCTGGACCCGCTGGGCACCAAGAAGTGCTTTGAGCTCACACCATGTTTGATGCCTTGCAACGGCAAGTCGGGCAAAGACCTGTTCGCGTGCCAGTTTGCCTGTCTCGCGCAGGGCACCAAGGAGTCGGTGACCCAGTGGTTCGACTTCGTTGGCTGCGATCAGAGCTGCAAGACCAAGTGCCCCAACGACGACAGCGGCACCTGCGCCCAGAACTGCGTCAAGACCAGTTGTCCCGCACTGCAGACTGCCTGTATGCCGCCCAAGACCTGAGCACGGGCGCCCACGCGGGCTGTCTGGCGCCTCTGTCGCAATCCCTGTCGACGCCAAAGCGATGGCGGCCTCGACAGCTCGTTGACCCGCCATCGGCAGGGGCCCCGTCATGAATTCGACTCGCCGCAAACTGGCCATCGCGACCTGGGGACCGCCCGACGAGGGCAATATCTTCGGCAAGCTACAGATCGATGCCGAGGCCGCCCAGCGCTGGATCGAAGACACCCGCAAGCGCACCGGCGAAAAGGTCACCATTACCCATTTGGTCGGCAAGGCGATTGCGCTCGGTCTGGCCAAGGCGCCGACCATCAATGGCCGCATCGTGTGGGGCAGCTACGTGCCGTTCGACACGGTAGACATCACCTTTCTGGTCGCGCTCGACGACGGCAAGGACCTCGCCAAGGTCAAGATCGCCAACCTCGACAAGCGGCCGACCACTGACATCGCGGCAGAGCTGCGCCAACGGGCCGACAAGCTGCGCAAGGGCCAGGACGAGGACTTTGAGAAGTCCAAGGGCCTGCTGCGGGCGCTGCCGACCTTCGTGCTGCGGCCGCTGCTGCAGTTCATTGGCTGGCTGACGAGCGCGGTGGGGGTGTCGGTGCCGGCGCTCGGCCTGGAGTCGTTTCCATTTGGGTCGTGCATCATCACCAGCGTCGGCATGCTCGGCATCGACGAGGCGTTTGCCCCGCATACCCCGTTTGCGCGGGTGCCCGTGCTGGTGCTGGTCGGCGCGGTCAAAGACACGCCGGTCGCGCGCGATGGGCAGGTGGTGGTGCGGCCAATCCTGACGATTACGGCGACTGTCGATCACCGGTTCGTGGACGGCTTTCAGCTGGCAACGGTGGCCAAGACCATTCGCGAGAGCCTGGAGAATCCCCAGGACCTTTAGGTTTTCGGCCTACAAGGTCTGCGCCTCGGTGTCTGCGATGCCGAGCAGATACAGAATCGCGTCCAGGTTGCGCTGGTTAATCGCATAGTTGGCCTGCTCGCGCACCACCTGTCGCGCGTTGAAGGCGATGCCTAGCCCGGCGCGGTGCAGCATGTCCAAGTCGTTGGCGCCGTCGCCGATGGCGATGACCTGGTCCAATGCCACGCGCTCCGCTTGGGCGATGCTCTCCAGCAGATCGGCCTTGCGCTGGCGGTTGACGATGGGTCCCAGCACTTTGCCCGTCAGCTTGCCATCCGCGATCTCCAGCTGGTTGGCAAAGGCGTAGTCCAGGCCCAGCCGCTCGCGAATCGGCTCCGCCACCTCGATGAAGCCACCCGAAATCACGGCCAGCCGATAGCCCAGGCGCTTGAGCACGCGAATGAACTGGTCGGCGCCGGGCGTCAGCTCCAGGGCATCGATGACCTCGGTCACCAGCGTCGCCGGCGCGCCCTTGAACAGCGCCACCCGCGCCCGCAGCGCGTCGTCAAAGGTCAGGTCGCCGTCCTTGCTGCGCTGGGTAATGGCCAGCACTTTGTCGAGCACGCCATAGCGCGCTGCGAGTTCTTCCATGACCTCTTGCCGCACCAGCACCGAGTCCATGTCGATGACCACCAGCCGCTTGCTGCGGCGGGTCAGGCCCTCACGCTGCAGCGCCACGTCGCAGCCGTGGGTGGCTTGCAACGTCAGCAAGTCGTTCTTGAGACCCTGATCGTCGGCTTGGATCGGCGAAGACAGCGACAGCTCGATGGAACTCATGCGGCCGCTCGACAGCCTGCCGATGCGGTCGATGTTAAAGCCGCGCGAGGCCGCCGCTTTCGCTGCGCCGGCCAGCATCGCGGCGCTAATTTGCACGGAGACCAGCGTCACCGCCCACACTTGCTGCGGCGGCGGCGCCTCGGGTGCAGCGGTGAACTCAAAGTCCATGTGCAGGCCGAGTTCCCTGGCCTTCCACAGCAGGTCCTTCAAAATCGGCTTGGCGTCCAAGGTGGTCTGGGCGTACGACACCTGAAAGGTCAAGCTGAGCGTGCCCTGCACCACCACCTGCTCGACGTCGAGCAGCACCATGTCGCCTTGCGCTAGCAGGCTGGCGATTTCCGCGGTAATGCCGGGCTTGTCGGGCCCGGTGACGGTGATGAGCAGCGTATCGTGGGCTGTGGGCATCGGGCTTCCAGGCGCTGGTGGCGCGCGGCGGCAAAGGTAGGACGGCGCGGTGACGCTCGCCAGATCAGCGAGTCACCCGTCGTCGTCCAAGAAGAACCGCACCTTAAAGGCCCGCAGTCGCACCGCTACCGGCTTGCCGCCCTTCTCGCCGGGCTCAAAACGGCACTTGCGAATGGCCGCGACGGCAGCTTCATTCAGGCCGTGGCCCAAGCCCTTGACCACCGAAATCTGCGTCGCCTGCCCCTCCTCGTCGACCACCAGGTCGAGCACCACCAGGCCCTCGACGCCCGCCTCGCGCGCAGCGTCGGTGTACTTGCCCTCGCAGCGACCCTTGACGGTCGGCATCTTGGTCACCTCGGCGACGGCAACCGGCGCCGCCAGCGGCTTGACCTTGGCGGGTGGCGTCGGCGGCCCAGGTTCTTTGGTTTGCAACGTGTTACCCACCGGCACGCTCGGGCCGTTGCCGCCTGGCGTGGTCGACTCCATGCTGACGCCAAACACCGGCTCGTCGGTGCTGTCGGCGCCCGTCGCGGGCCGTTCGGTGGGCGGCGGTTGCTTGGGCGGCACTTTGTCGGGCAGCGCCCGCACGACCCGCGGTTTGTAGGTCGGTGGCGGTACTTTGACGATTTCGTGGACCTCGGGTTCGGCCTTCTTGGGCTCTGGCTCCGGCTTGGGCGGCTCTGGCTCTGGCTCGGGCGGCGGGGGCGGCGGCGCCACCACCTGGACCTGCACGGTTTCTTGTCGCAGCTGCGGCGCCAACGGCGGCAGGCCTTGCACGTACAACGCCAACGCCCAGTGCGCGACCACGGAGGCCGCAAGCGCAATGGCCAGGCGCAGCGCGTACATCTACGGTGTGCCCTGCTTGCTGCTCGGGGCCTGTAGCGCCGTCGGGTCAATCTGGATGGTAAAGTTGGTCACGCCGAGCGACTTGACTACGTCGAGCACCCACACCACCCGGCCGTGCGAGGTGTGCTTGTCAGCCGCGATGAGCACCGTCACCTTGGCGTCCTCCTTGACCGCGGATGCGACCGCCGTGCGCAGTTGGGCCGGAGTCACTTCTTCGCCGTTCAGGTACAGCCGACCGTCTTTGGTCAGCGTAACGCCGAGCGGGGTCTTCTTGGGCGCCGTCGCCTGCGAGGCCTTGGGCAGGTCCACCTCAATCGCCTGCTTGGCAAGAGCTACCACAACACGATCAATCTATCCGACGCCGAACCGGCTGTTCGCCAGAAACTCAAAACCATGGTCACGGACCCGGCGCGTGTGCGCCGAACTGATCCGGGCAACCCCGACATCTGCCCAGTCTATGAGTTTCACACAATCTATTCGCCGCAACCGGTCCAGGATCAGATCAACAAGGATTGCCGGACCGCGGCGATCGGCTGCATCGACTGTAAGAAACTGGTCGCCGATCGGATAGTCGAACAGCTGACGCCGGTCTGGGACGCGCGCGCGAAGCTGCTTGGCGATCCCTCCTGCGTCGAAGACATCGTGCAAGCCGGCAGCCGGCGCGCGTCGGAAGTGGCGAAAGCCACGTTGCATGAAGTGAACGAAGCGATGAAGATCTGACCTGCCGCATCTGTATGCGGCCAGCCGTTCACCCTCTCAGGCACTTACACTCACTGCCCGGCGTAACCGGACAGCGACGTTACACATTGACTCCAGATTCTGTCGGATTCACCGCTCTAATTTACGCACTTGTTAGTGCTACTTCGTGTCTCACATTCGATGGACAAGCGATTTTATCCAGACCATTGCGGTTTCAATTACCCATTCCTCCTGCTCGGATGTCAGGTTCGGTTGAGGTGCACCACCTGGTCCATGTCCATGTGGATTCCGCAAGTCACGGAACAGCGCCTTCAATTGGTCCGATTCCCAAACTTCAATGAAACGACCGTTGTTTGCGCTAACCAAGTTGTCGATGTAGTTGGCTGCCCCGCGTTCGTTACCACGTGACCAGCCCTTTTCGTCGCTGATGATCTTGATGGTACTTTCGAGTGCCTTCAGCGCGTACAGAGCAACATCACGCCCTTGTTGGTCGTGGAGATCGATCGCTTCTTTGATGTCTGTGTCGATGTTTTGCCATTTTGGATCGCTGACAAGTTGCCAGAATGGCTTGTGAACTTGTGACTGTGTGGCATCCTCCGATGTTCACTGAAACAGGCCGTTGTGATAGTCAAACGGGAGTCGAGCCTCACCCCTCTGTGCCAATATGAGTGGGACACTTCGCCTCTCTTCAATTAGAGTAGCGGGCGGAGGAGATGCACCCCATCATGCATGCTGAGAAAAAACACGCGAGTCGAGGAGTTGACGGCGCTCGCCGGACGACGGCGAGGCC
>SXRM01000134.1 GCA_005792545.1 Pseudomonadota bacterium
GCCAGCGTGGCGGCGGCGGCGGCGGCGGCTCGGGCTTTAGCTCGGGCGGCGGCGGCGGTTCGACACCCAAGTGCGATTGCGGCGCGGGCGGCGGTGGCGGTGGCAGCTGCTATGCCTTGGCGGGCGTGTCGGCCGCGCCAAAGGTCGGCGGCGGCGGCGCCGCGGCGGGCGCACATGGTGGTGGCGGCCACGGCTTCGTCAAGATCACCTATTACGCCAACTGAAGGTAGGGCCGCATGTACCAAATGATTTGCAGCGCATTCGTGCCCTCGTGGCGCGGGTTGCCATTGCCGGTGCCAATGACTGCGACCGAGCGCCTGCGGTTGTCGTTGTCGATGGCGTGCGCCGATTTGGCGGCACTGCGTGCGCACGGCCGCACGTTTCGGACGCTGTCGCCAACGGAGCGCGAGGGCCTGCTTGCCCGTTTGCTGGGCCATCCGAGCGCCAGGTGGCGTGCCCGCGCCCGGCACTGGAAAGAAATCGCGCTTCTCACGGCATAGCGCTCGTAATTTGGAAACAGTCTTGCCCGAAGTGCCAAAATCTGACCTGACCGACAGCGCCGACTTCGTGGTGGTGGGCGGAGGCGCCGCCGGGCTGGTTGCAGCGCGCTGGCTTGCGGCGGCCGGGCACTCGGTGCTGGTCCTCGAGGGCGGCACGGCCGCTGTGGCCACGGCATTTGAGTCACCCGACGCCCTGCGCATGCTGCAAGGTGGCGGTCGCTGGCGCACCCGCGGGCCAGACGCGATTGCCTTGCAAGCTGGCAACGCCATCGGCGGTTCAACTGCAATCGGCTGGGGCGTGCACGCAGCCTTGCCCGAAGAGGTGTATGCGCGCTGGATTGAGCGCGACCCAGCCTGGCAAACCCGGCTGCCCTACGCCGAATTGGAACTCGCCCACCAGTGCACCGATGCCGAGTTCAGCGTCGCAAAGGCGCCGCGCGACCTGTGGGGGCACAGTGGCCAGATGCTGATGGATGCCCTCGTCGGCATCGCGGACCCGGTGTGGCGCGGTGCGGCGGGCTGCAAAGGCACGGCGCGCTGCGCTGCAGGGTGTCCGACCAAAGGCATGGGCAGTGTCGACCGCGTGGTGTGGCCCACCGCGCTGCGCCACGGCGCGAGGATGCTTGCCGGTGTGCAGGTTCGGCGCATCGAAGTGCAGCGCGGGCGAGCCGTGGGCGTGACCGGGCTGTCGCCGTCGGGTGGTCGGCTGGCGGTAACGGCGCGGCGGGCGGTGTTCCTGTGCGCGGGCACGCTGGGCAGTTGGCGGATCTTGCAGCAGTCGCGCGTCGACACCCGCAGCTGGGGCTTGTCGCTGCATGCGGAGGCCCTGGTCGCCGCCCTGCTGCCGGACCCCGTGGACGACGACCGCGCTGCAGGTCTGGCGGTTCAGGCTCGGGTGCCCGGCGTCGACGACGCCACGCTGTCGGCGGTGTCGGCGCTGCCGCGCATGCGTGCGCTCGCGCTGCCTGGCGCGGGCCTGGCGCTGGAGCATCGGATGGAGCTGCTGGCGCACCTGGTCACCTGGCAGGTCACCGTCGCAGCCGAAGGCCGGGGCACTGTCCGCGAAGGCCTGTTTGGGCCGCGCTTCGACTTGACCCTGACCGCCCGCGACCGCTCGCGCTTGCTGGCTGGCGTGGCGGTTGCCGCCGACGGCTTGCTGCATCAGGGCGCAGCAGAAGTGTATCCCCAGGCCTTTGGCGCGCCGCAGGTCGTGGTGTCGCCTGGCGACGTCACCGCGGTCGCCAGTGCCGCACCGGTTGCGGCCGTGTTGCCGCTTTTTGCACACAGCTTGTTTGGCGGGTTGCAAGTCGACGAACGTTACGCGGTGCCCGGGGTCAAGGGCCTGGTGGTCGCCGACGCCACCGTGCTGCCCGCGCCGACGGTCGTGCCCCCCTTGGCGACGGTGATGGCGGTGGCGATGGCTGCAGTGCAACGCTGGGTGTAGCGACTGTGCGGCCGCAGGCGTGACGCACGGCAAGCTGATGGGTGGCGGTTGACGTTGTCAGGTGTCTTGCTCGGATGCTGGCTTTGCGGGGCACCGCTGTTCAGCCCCTTGCACCCAGCGCCGCAGCAAGCCACGCTAAAGCTCCTGCGGCGAAATTAAACCCCTCGCCACCCGCGCAAGCCGATGCCCCGCCACCAACCTAAACAGCGCCTGACCGCCGCCGTCGCCCGACTCGACCTCGCGGTGCAGGCACTGGTCAACCGTCCGCGGTCCTATGTGCGCGGCCTTTTCGACCACGGCTGCGTGTCGCTCGACGGGCAGCCCTGTCGCAACGCGGGTGCTCCCGGCGCGATTGGTCAACTGCTGGCGCTCGACTACGACCCGCAGCAGAACTACCGCGAGACGCCCAAAGCGCGCCTCAGCACCCGCTTTGCGATTGCCCACGAAGACGCCCACCTCATCGTAGTCGAGAAGGTAGCCGGTATCCTGACAGTGCCAACCGACCGCGGCGAGACGACCACGCTGGTCCACGAGGTCGCGCGCTACCTCAGCAAAGGGCCGCGGCTGCTCCACCGCGCGTACATCGTCCACCGGCTTGACCGCGATACCTCAGGCCTATTGGTGTTCGGCAAGACCCAGGCAGTGGCCGATGCTTTGCGAGACCAGTTCGCCGACCGCAAGCCGGAGCGCCAGTACATCGCCATTGCCGCTGGGCAGCTGCAGCCGGCAGCGGGCACTTTTCGCAGCCATTTGGCGACCAACGACGACCTGGACCAGTATTCGACCGACGATGAAACCGCGGGCAAGCTCGCGGTGACGCATTGGCAGATCGAGGCGCGCCTGCGCGGGGCGACGCGGGTGTCGGTGCAGCTCGAGACTGGTCGCCGCAACCAGATTCGCGTGCACCTCGCCGAGGCCGGTCACCCGATCCTGGGCGATGTGCGCTACCGCACCGACTTGTCGCGGCATCCGGCGTGGCGGTGGCCGCGGCTTGCCCTGCACGCGCGGACCCTGGGGTTCACGCACCCGGTGACCGGCCAACAAGTGCGCTGCCAGGCTGACCTGCCGGCGTGCTTTGGGCAGTTCGCGGCAGCATGTGGGAGCGGCGGATCGCGGCGGTAGCGAGCAGACCGGCAACCCCTGGCCGCGCTGCCCTATGGCTAACGTGCCCACGGCGCTGTTCGGCGGGACGCTCGACGGCACCACGCCCGTGGACAGCGACATCGCCCCGCTCTACGCCGACATGCCGGCGCCCAAAGGCAAAATCGTCATCGCGGGCGCCGGCCACATGAGCTACACCAATGTCTGCAGCTTGCCGCCGGCGCAGTTCGTCGCCAAGCTCAAGGACATGTGCTTCAAGCCCGGCATGATCGACGGTGACAAGGCCTCAGCCCTTACCAAGTCGTTTGCGGTGGCCTGGCTCAACCGCTGGGTCAAGGGCGACCTGGCGCAGAACAAGGCACTGCAGACGGAATTGCCTGCGAAGTTTAGCGCCGCGTCTGTCGTGTACGGGGGGGTGTAGACTTACAAGTTGTCGAGGTCGAACAGCCGCAGCACCACGCTGCCGCGGCCCCACGTCGTCGAGCCGGGAACGCGCACCTCGGCCACCAACTCGATCCACTGACCGCAATACGGCGCTGCAACGTTCTTTTCAAACGCCACTGGCACGCCCGGCACGTTGGCGCGGGCGTTGGTCCACCATCCAGGCATGTTCGGATCAGCCGTGGCAATCGCTTTGGAGGTGCCGGCCAGCTCCGTCGCGACGGGCTTGCAGTCCAGCAGGCTGTGCCCGGCAATCTCCAAGGTTACTTTCGGTGGCGTGCCCGGCGGAAGTTTGACGCGCGCCGCCGCCCACACATGGATGCCGCCCTGGACGCCTTCGACGATGGGCGCCCACTGGCCTTCGTTGTACGGCACGAACGCACCCGAGTCCACGTCACCTGCGCCCAGCGCAAACTGCAGCGTCGGTGGCGTTGGCGCCTTGCCGTCGGGCGTATCCCAAATCAAGCCGGTGGTCGACTCGGCGCACTTGGCCGGCAGCGGCTGCACCGGTCCCTTGGTATCCGACGCAGGCTGGCACTTGTGGTAGCAGAAACCTGCGTCACTCGACGGCTTGCACGCGGGTGGCTTCTTGGAAGGCTTGGACGCTTCGGCGCCGCCGTCGCCCGTCCCGGCTGTCGCCTCGGCAGCGAGGCTCACATCCCCACCTGCGTCAGCCAGGCCAGCCGTCGGCGCGGCACCGGAGGGAGACGCTCCGCAAGCAGCCAGCGTCGCGCACAACGCCCACAGCGACTTCATTGCACCACCGCCACGGCCGAAAACCCGAAGCGGCCGTAGGGCATGGGCGGCCCAGCAGTCTTCCATGCGTCAGCGCCGTTGGGCAGCACGAAGGTGCCGCTCTCGGCCAGCAGGTACAGGCCGTCGGGTGCCTCGACGAGTCGCCCTGGCGGCATCGGCGGCCCCAGGCTCCAGCCCTTGCCATTCCACACCTGGGCGCGGCACTGCAGCCCAGTGTTGCCCGGCTCGCAGGCTGGGCACGCCGTGGTGGGCGATACCTCTTCGCTCGCAACCACCCACAAATCGCTGGTCCCGGGTCGGTTGATGACCTGCGCTGGCGTCGCCTCTGGACAGGGCCAGTCGATGTCCTCGTCTTGTGGCGCGGTCTCGCCCGGCATCAGCCGCCAGGTCTTTTTCGCCGCGAACAGCAGCAACCCCTTGCCATAGGTCGCAGCCGGCAATCCCGGCCACAGCAGCCCCTTGAAGGCGTCGGTCATCGCCTTGGGCGCCGCGGCCGAGCTCATGGCCACGGTGTGGTCTTTGGCGAGGTCGACGACGCCGAACAGCTCTGCGACTTTGGGGTCGCTGACGGTCTTGGCGCGCAGACCGCCGAGCAGCCACAGCTGGTCGCCACTCTGTCGGCCGATGGCGCCGACGCGCGGGTGCGACCAGCCAAACGGGCTCGACCAACTAGCGTTGGTCAGATCGAAGCGCCGCACCGCCCTACACCCGACCTCGGCCTTGAGTTGGGTCGGCAGAATCAGCGCCTCGTCGCAGGTCGGAAAGAACACGTCCCAGTACTCGACCGCCTGGTAGCCGCCGCCGGTCTCACCTCCAAACACCCACAGCGCCCCGCCCTGGGCGGCCACGACTGGCTGGATGCGATACTCGGGCAGGTAGCCCACAGTCGTGTCCCACGCGCCATCATTGGCCCGAAAACGCTGGATGCGTGCGGCGTCGGCGGCTCCGGTTGGCGGCGGTGGAAAGGCGGTCACTTCTCCGCCTACGATGTATAGGTGCGTCTGCGGCTTGACCTGGAAGGTGCGCACGCCACACAGACCCGAAGGCATGGTGCAAGTCACCGTGCATGCCCCCAAGCCGACGCGTCGTACGGTGCCGCGCTGGTCGCCGAGCGTGCAGACGTCGCTGGGACCGGCCTGCCAGGCGCAAAGCGAGTCCAGCGTCTCGCCGGCGCTCACCGCGTGCAACTGTGTCAACAACGGCGGAGCGGCCAGCGCAGTGTGGTCGCTGTGCAATTCCAGCCAGGGTTCTGCGCAAGTCGGCGTTGCAGCAGCGGCCATTGTGTCGGCGCCAGAAGCGTCGCTTGCCGCAAACCGCCCTGCGTCCAACTGGCCACACCCGCAATCGACTGCGGCAGGCGTGCCCGAGGACGTGCAGGCTGCGACCGCGGCCGTCAGCGCGGCAACGGCAGCGCGCGTCACCCGGCCTGGCAGACGTTGGTCGGTGTGTGCTTGCAGCCGCCCTGCGGCGTGCAACTGTCGATGGTAAAGGGATTCTTGTCGTCGCACGACACCGGCGCGCCTTGGCACTTGCCGTTGGTGCACTGGTCGCAGGTCGCGGCCGGGTCGAGCCAGTGCAAGTCGAGGTTGAAGTCGCCCTGGCCGCTCCACACGCCGCCGGGCGCCTTGTGGGTGTAATGGAACCACGACGACGCACCGAAATTCAAGCTCTTGCCGTTGGCGCCGATGCCGATCTGGAACGGGTACATGCTGCCTGCTGGGGCCTGGGTCAAGCTCGCCACATCATTGGGATTGCCCACGCGGGTCAACGTCGCCTGGCCCGGGATCATGTCAAAGTACAGCCAGGTGTCGGTCAACGCCTTGGGCTGGTAGCCGTCCTTGAGCTCTTTCTTGGGCCCGCCCGCGCCCTGGCCGGCGACGCCCTTACCGCGGTAGTTGAACCACACGTCCGCAAACCACTTGTCGCCGACGTTGCAGCCGCCGCCGCCCTGGAAAATTGTGGCGTGACCGTGCATGTGCCCCTTGCTGCCGTCGGTGCTGATGTCAAAGCGCGCATCGGCGTCAAAGGTCATCCGCACGAACGCTCCGGCGCAGAAACCCGGCAAGTGGATGGCGTGGCCACCGCCGGCCCAGCCGACGTTGGGGTTGGTGTCGGCCATGGCCACTTGCCACTGCTTGCTGACGCCGGCCGGCAAACAGGCGCCGGTGCACGCGTTGCTGTCGTTGCAGGGTGCGCCGACGCCACCGCTGAACGCGCATGTGCCGGTCTTGGCATCGCAGGAGTCGGTCGTGCAGGGGTTGTTGTCGTTGCAGACCTTGCTGACTCCACCCGTGCACTTGCCTTCCTTGCAGACGTCGCCGGTCGTGCAGGCCGAGCCGTCGTCGCAGGGCACCACCTGGTTCCAGTTGGCGTCGAGGCGGTACAGCAGGCCGGCGGGGTTGCTCAGCGAGTTGCCACCCGGCATGGCCCAGTTCTTGACGATGCACTGCAAGGTGTTCTGGCCGGCCTTGAGCGCGCCGCCGAGTTGCCAGGTGTCCTTGCTCGACTCGAAGTAGTTGAACTCCGTGGCATCCTGTCCGACCACCGCGCCGTTGAGCGTGCACACGTAGCTGTTGTCGGCGCCGACTACCAGTGAGCCTGCAAAGCCCGTCGCGCCCAGCGGTACGTCGAAGTTGCGCACGAACGTCACCACGCTTTCGCCGACCGGGTTGGTCACGTGGTAGCTGGTCCAGATCCAGGTCGCGCCGGCGATGTTGACGGTCCAGCTCTTGTGCTGGTTCCAGGTGGCGACGGCCGGCGCGCCGTTGGCCAGGGTCTTGCCGTCGCTGTACAGCGTGACGCTGCCGGCAGCGCTGGACACCGGCTTGGCCCAGCAACCGTTGGCCGGATCGCAGCCGTCGCTGGTGCAGGGGTTGCTGTCGTTGCACAGCGCCTTGGTCTTGCCTTTGCAGGCTCCGGCAAGGCAGGCGTCGTCGAGCGAACAGGCGTCACCGTCGTTGCACGACTTGCCATCGGCCGGGCTGGCAACGGAGCCCTTGGCCTTGTCGCAGGCGTCGGCCGTGCACGGGTTGCCGTCGTCACAGACGGTCCACTTGAACCCGGCGCACTTGCCGCCCTTGCACATCGAGTCGCCGCTGCAGGCATCGCCGTCGTCGCACTTGATGCCGTCGTTGGGTGGGAAGAAGCAGCCGCCCTTGGCGTCGCAGAAGTCGCTGGTGCAGTCGCTGCCGTCGTCGCACACAATGGGCTTGGGGCCGACGCAAAGACCGCTCTTGCAGTTGTCGCCGATCGTGCAAGCGCTGCCGTCGTTGCAGGCGCCGCCGTCGATGGGGCCGTGGGTGCAGCCTTTGACGATGTCGCAGCCATCCTTGGTGCAGGGGTTGCCGTCGTCGCAGGCGTTGCCCTGGCCTGGGGCGCACTTGCCGGCCTTGCAGTTGTCGCCTGTCGTGCACTTGTCGCCGTCTTCGCATGCCTTGCCGTCGGCGGGCTTGGCGGTGCAGCCCGCTTTGGGGTCGCACAGGTCGGCGGTGCAGGCGTTGCCGTCATCGCACAGCTTTGGAGCGCCCGCCGCGCAACTACCGCCCTTGCACTTGTCGGCCTGGGTGCAGGGGTTGCCGTCGTCGCAGCCGATGCCGTCGCCGTTCTTGGCGACGCAGCCGCCCTGGGCATTGCAGGTGTCGATGGTGCACGGGTTGCCGTCGTTGCACTTGACTGGCGCGGTCCCCTGGCACTTGCCACCCTTGCAGCTGTCGGCCGCGGTGCAGGCGTCGCCGTCGTCGCACGGTTTGCCGACGTAGTCGATGGTCACGCAGCCTGACTTGGCATCGCATCCGTCTTGGGTGCAGATGTTGTTGTCGTTGCAAACGATAGCCTGACCGCCCGAGCACTTGCCCAGCTTGCAGACGTCGCCGACAGTGCAGACCGTGCCGTCGCTGCAGCCGGTGCCGTCGAGGTTGCTGTACAGGCAGCCCTTGTCGCTGTCGCAGGTGTCGGCCGTGCAGGGGTTGTTGTCGTTGCAGACCACAGGCGCGCCAGACTTGCAGGCGCCGCCCTTGCACAAGTCCAGGCCTGTGCAGTCGGTGCCGTCATGACAGTTGGCGCCGTCGAGGAACAGGTGCTTGCAGCCCGCTTTGGCGTCGCACTGGTCGGCGGTGCAGACGTTGCTGTCGTTGCAGTTCAACGGCTTGCCGACGACGCAGGCGCCGTCCATGCAGCTGTCGCCGGCGGTGCACGCATCGTCGTCACTGCAGCCCTGGCCGCTGATCGGCACGAACACGCAGCCCTTGGCGGCGTCGCACAGGTCCTTGGTGCACACGTTGTCGTCGCTGCAGACGACATCGTTGCCGCCCTTGCACAGGCCCCCCGCGCAAGCGTCGCCGGCCGAGCACGCCGAACCGTCGTCGCACGCCGCACCATTTTGCGGCGGGTTCTGGCAGCCGGCCTTGTAGTCGCACTGGTCGAGCGTGCAAGGGTTGGTGTCGCCGCACTCGACCAACGGGCCGGGCTTGCACACGCCTTTGGTGCACAGGTCGCCGCTGGTGCATGCGTTGCCATCGTCACAGGGACCGTCCGCCTGTTGCAGGTGGTAGCAGCCCATCAGGCCGTCGCAGCCATCTTGCGTGCACGGGTTGCCGTCGTCGCAGCCGGTCGCCTTGCCGCCCTTGCACTTGCCGCCTTTGCACGCATCGCCGCTGGTGCAGGCGTCGCCGTCGTCACACGCCTTGTCCGCAAGGCCGTACGCACAGCCGAAGGCCGGGTCGCAGCCGTCCAGCGTGCACGGGTTGTCGTCGCCGCACTGCACGGCGGTACCCGACGTACAGTTGCCAGCTTTGCAGTGGTCGCCCTTGGTGCAGACGTCGCCGTCGTCGCACGCGCCTTGCACGTTGTCGTGCACGCAGCCGACGCCATTCTTGCAGTCGTCGTAGGTGCACGGGTTGTCGTCGTCGCACAGCGCCACTTTCTTCTTCTTGCCGATACACTTGCCTTCGACGCACTGGTCGTCGCTCGTGCACGCAATACCGTCGTCGCACGGGCCAAAGGTGGTCTCGGTGTGCACGCACTGGCCTTGGGCGCAAGCGTCGATGGTGCAGGGATTGGCGTCGTCGCAGGTCAACACCTTACCGGCCTTGCACTGGCCGGTCACACACACGTCGCAGTCGGTTGGCGGCTTGGGTTCCACGTCGACGTTGATGTCACCGTGGCCTTTGAGCTGCCCCTCAGGCGTCGTCTTGACCCAGTCGAGCCACGCGCTGGAGCTCAATGCCAGCGTCTTGCCATTGGCGCCCTTACCCAGCTGGAACGGAAACACCGAGTTGGCGGGCTTTTGCGTCAGCGCTACTTTGCCCATGCCGCCGACTTCCGCCATCGACGCTGCGGTGATGTCGAAGTAGTGCCAGGTGTCGGAGACTGCCTTAGGCACCACCCAGCCGTCGTCGAGCTTGGGCCCGCCGCCGCCCTCGCCTGCTGCGCCCTGGCCGCGATAGGCCAAGGTCATCGCCACGTTCCACTTCTGCCCGAGCACGCCAGGGCCGTCGCCCAGGTGATAGACCTCCGCTTGCGCGGTGATGGTTGCGCTGCCGTCGATCATCCACAGCAATTGCGCGCCCGGTGCAAAGGTAAAGCGAACCACGTGCTTGCTGACGCCGTCGAAGAAGCCGGGCATCCACAGGGCGTTGCAGCCAACCGCGTCCTTTTCCGGACAGTTGGCAGCGGCGCTCAGCGCATACAGCTTGACCACGCCGGCGGGCAGCGCGCAGCCGGTGCAGGCGTCGCCGTCGCTACACGTGGTATTTTCTGGGGCGGGTTCGTGCACACAGCCGGTGGCGGCTTCACAGCTATCCGCGGTGCACCACTGGCCGTCGTCGCAGTTCGGCGGTTGACCGTTGACGCACTCGCCCTTGGCGCATTTCTCCGTGCCATTGCAGGCGTCGTCGTCGTCGCAATTCTCCAGGAACCCTTCGTCGGTCTGGCCGTCACAGTCGTCGTCGGTGCCGTTGCAGCGCTCGGGTGCGGGGTCGCATTCGGCCGGGTCGTCGTCGCTGGCGCTCCACTTCTTGGGCGCGCAGAACTTGCCGCTGTCGGCGACCTGCTTGCACTTCCAGCCTTGCTGGCAGTCGCTGTCACCCTGGCACGGCACGGCGCCTTTGCCGCCAGAATCGCCCGAGCCGCTACCGTCGCTGCCCCTGCCAAAGTTGTCACATGCGACGACAGGCAAACCAAGCGACAACAGCAAGGCCGTCATCGCCGCGCGGCCGATCGTGTTGCGCCAGACATTTTCGTTCAGGTAGACGATCATCCGGCCTCCAACGGCCACAGCAAGAAAAGCTGCGGCCAATCTTTATATTTGCCAATCACCGGCAGATTGAAAACGCCTGCGCAAAAACAGTTGTCCTAGCCGGCGCCTCGGTGGGGTGTAGATGCCCCGATATGCCGTCAATGTCACGAACGTTCGGCGGCATGGTGGTCGTGTCCTACGTGCAGTTGACCCCAAACCCGCCAACGCGTAGCCTCGCCGCTCCTCCGCGGCGTGCGCTGCCGCCTTCCCGCGGAGCGTTCCAGCCGCTTGCTATCGGAGTGACAGCGTGAAGGTCTGCCCGTCGTGCCACACGCATTACCCCGACACATTGCGATTTTGCAGTCAAGACGGCGTTGCGCTCGCCGATGTGGTCAGTGCAGATCCGCTGATCGGCAAGGTCGCCGGAGGCACCTACTGTCTGACTGATCGCTTGGGTTCTGGCGGCTTTGGCGCCGTCTACCGCGCCCAGCACCTGCGCATGCCGATGGCCGCAGCCGTCAAGGTCTTGTATGCCAGTCGTGCAGTCGACCCGGACATGGTCGGCCGCTTTCAACAGGAGGTCACCGCATTGGCGGTGCTGCAGCACCCGCACATCGTGCGCATCCTGGTCCACGGTCTGCAGCCGGATCTGGGCTACTACATGGCCATGGAGTTCCTGGCGGGATCGGACGTGGGCAAGGCCCTGGACGTCGGCCGACGCTTCTCGATCCTCGAAATCGCCGCCATTGCCGAGCAGACCCTGTCCGCGCTAGACCTTGCCCATCGCCAGGGGGTCGTCCACCGTGACGTCAAGGTCGAGAACATCTTCCTGGCGACCGAGCCCAGCCGGCCGGAGGGCTTTTGCGTCAAGCTGCTCGATTTCGGCCTTGCGCGTTTGACCCAGCCGATGCTGGCGCAGACGGGCAGCAGCGTCGGCCGCGGCAACTACCGCAGCACGGCATCGCGGGTGTTCGGCAGCGTGGCGACCATGGCGCCCGAAGCGCTCACCGGCAAGACCGTCGATGCGCGCGCCGACCTGTACGGTCTGGGCGTCGTGCTCTACGAACTGTTCGCTGGCGAAATGCCGTACCACGCGATGACCATCGACGACCTGCTTCGGGTCATGACCACGACCCAGCCGGTCCAGCCGACGCGCCTTGCGGGCGGCGTGTGGGTGCCCCCGGAACTGGAAGAGTTCTTGATGACGTCGATCGCACGCGAACCGGCACAACGCTGGCAGACCGTTGCAGAGATGCGCAGTGCTTTCGAAGTCGTGCTGCCGGCTGCGGAGAAGGCCTGGGCGCGCTTTTTCCTGGCACCTGAGGTCGTTGCCCAAATCACCGTTCCGATTGATCCGCCGCTGCCGCCACTGCGCAGACCGGTGGGGCGCAAGTCCGGGGTCGTACTGGTAGTTGATGACGACAAGGTACTGCGCGGGTTGGTGTCGGGACTGGTCCGCGCTGCAGGCTGCGACTGCGACGCCGTCAACGATGGCCTGGAGGCGGTCCAATGGCTGCGCGACCACCCGCCGCCAGACGCGATTGTCGCCGACCTGCTGATGCCGGGCCTTGACGGTCTATCGATGATTACGGCAGCGCGGCGGGCGGGCTACGATGGTGCTGTAGTGCTGTGTACCAGCGTCGCGACCGACAAGTTGCGCTCGGGCGCGGCGCAGCTCCAGCGTGCATGGACCTTGGACAAGGCGACGGAACTCTATCGCGTCCCCGAGATACTGCGGCGCGCGGGTGTGGCGCCCTCGGCGCCGGAGTAGTCGATGGCCTGGACGTGGGCCCTGGCCTTGGTCATAGGCGCCGGCTACGTCGCTGCATTTGGCTGGCTGCGCGCTGCCCTGGGTCCCGGCGCAGATTCGCTCGGCATCCTCGCAGTGCTCGCAGTCGCATCGTCGCGCGGACTGGCGCCCGGGTTGACCGTTGCGACCGCCTGCGTGATCACTGCGCTATACTACAACGGCATCGACAGCCTTGCGACGGCAGGTGGCCTGGCCACGGCGCTGGCGCTGCCACTAGTGGGCGCGGTCGTCGGTCGCTTGCGCGACTTGCAGGCAGCACTCGATCGCGAAGTTGCTGCGCGCAGGCAGCGTGAAATTGAGCTTGATGCCGCGCGCCAGACCGCCGACGAGGCCCGGCGCGCAGCTGACGAGGCCCGCCGAATTGCCGACGAGGCCCGCGAAGTCGCCGACGCCGCCAATCAGGCCAAGAGCGCATTTCTAGCCCGCATGAGCCACGAGATCCGCACGCCGATGCATGGCGTCCTGGGCATGGCCCAAGTGCTTGCCGAAACGCCGCTCAACGGGGAACAGCGCCAATACCTTGAGATGGTGCTGGGTTCCGGTGAGTTGCTGCTTTCGGTCATCAATGATGTACTGGACTTCAGTAAAATCGAGGCGAACCGCCTGGAACTTGAAGTCTCAGATTTCGATATTGCAGAGAATCTTCGAGAAGCATTTGAGCTTGTGGCCATGGCGGCTCGCGATCGCGGCCTCGACATGCAGATGAAACTGCCGGCAGACTTGGAGCGTCACCTGCGCGGCGATGCCCTGCGGATTCGGCAAGTTGCGGTAAACTTGCTCAGCAATGCCGCCAAGTTCACGCATCGCGGCGGCGTAACGTTGGGTGCGCGGACCCAGGCCGCGCCGGACGGTTGCGTGCAACTGCGCGTCGAAGTGCAAGACACCGGCATTGGCATCGAACCCGCAGCCATGGCCCGCATCTTTGAGCCATTCGGGCAGGCCGACAGCTCGACGACGCGCGTGTATGGCGGCACCGGCCTTGGATTGGCAATCTGCAAGCAACTGGTAGAGTCCATGGGGGGATCGATCGGCTGCACCAGCCAGCCTGGCCTTGGCTCGACGTTCTGGTTCGAGGCACCGCTGCCGCGCGCCATGGCCCCAGTTGCTGAGGCTGCGAAGGCCGAAACACCAAGTGCTGCGCACGGTGGCCGGGTGCTGGTTGCCGAAGACAACCGGATTAACCAGGTCATTGCGGCGCGGATTCTTGAGACCCTGGGCGTTTCCGTCGACATTGTCGCGGACGGCGAGGCGGCGGTGGCCAAAGCGGCGCAACAGCAGTATGACGTCGTGCTGCTCGACTGCCAGATGCCGCGTCTGGATGGCTACGGCGCCGCGCGGCAGATTCGGGCGCTGCCGGGCAAGGCCGGCCAGGTGCCGATTCTGGCGGTTACCGCCAGCGTGCTGCCCGACGACCATGCCCAGTGTCGCGATGCCGGGATGGACGAGGTGTTGCTTAAACCGCTGCACGCGGACGACCTCCGCCATGCGGTGCTACGTCGCCTTCCGCAAGCGCAGCGCGCAGAGTCAGGGGCATTTGCCACCGTGCGTCCGCCGCTGGAGACGCCGACCATCGACGCGGGCGTGCTCGCCGACCTCAAGCGCGCGGGCGGCCGCGAAGTCGTGCAGATGGTCATCGGCTTGTTCGAAGAGGCGGCGGCGGAGACGCAGAGCGAGTTGCATGCCGCGGCCCGCGACCTGGGCCAGCTCGCGGGGCTGGCGCACCGCAACCGCGGCACCGCCAGCAGCGTCGGTGCACGCCGGCTGGCTCAGGCGCTGAGCAAGCTCGAAAATGCTGCGCGCGCGCGCCTGGCCGATCAGGTGCCTGCCGAGCTCCAGGCTTGTGACGAGGAGCTAAAGCTCGCCTTGCGTGCCCTGGTGCGGTACCACAGCGCCGACTCCAGCGTGTTCGCCCTGCCCCCTGCACCCAACCTGCCACCGACCGGCCCCTCCGCGTAGGAAGTCCATGGCTAACGCACCGCGTCCAGCATCTGCCGCATCGCAGTCGTTTCGGCGCGCCGCTGCGTTCGAATCGGGTGCGCTATTGCCCGCTTTCCAGGCGGACGCGCTGGATTGGCACGCCACCACCTGGACGACCTTGCTGGCGCCGCGGGTCAACATCGACTCGCCAGCCGCGCGCTCTGCCGAGGTCGGCGACTTGCAGCGGGTGCAACCGGCGCTGGCCGAGACGCCTGGTGCCGCGCTGGCTGCTGGACGCGATCCGGCGCTCCTGTTCGCTCTTGACCCACCATTTTGCGGGCGCCGCGACGCGGTCGCCGAGCTCTACGCGGCGCTGCAGCAGGCGCTCAACGAAGGCGGCTTTCGTGCGGTGTGGCTACACGGCGGCCCCGGTACCGGCAAAACGCGGCTAGCCCGACACGTTCGCGACTTGCTGCGCGGCGCACAAGGCACGTTTGCCTGGGTTGAAGTGCCGGCGGCGGACGGAACTGCGCCGCCAACGCTCGCAGGTCGCCTGTTGCTGCGGGTCTTGGGTCAGGGCGAGCGCAGGTTGCCCGATGCCTACGCCGCTATCGTTCGGCGCGTGGCCGGCTGGGGCGGCCCCGAGCTTGCACTGGCGCTGGCGCCGCAGATCGCGGGCCTGCTTGCGCTGCGGCAACCGGCAGAGCCTGAACACATGCTCCTAGCCGAGCCTAAAGACAACCAGGGTGCCGACATGGTGGTCGCGCTGCTGGCGCGGCTGGCGCGCGATGAGCCACTGGTCGTCCAGCTGAGCGCAGAGCCGGCGCAATTCCGCGAAGTCAGCCACCTGCTGACCGGTATGGCCAAGCTGGGCGCCGCAGAGTCGCTGGCGGTGGTCGTCGAGTCGCGGGCCGCGCCTTCGCGCCCTGGCGCTGCGATCTGCATCGCGGTGGGCACCCTGAGTCCCGGCGACCTGGAGCGCGAAGCGACGACATGGCTGCACCGGGTGCGGGGCGCGCCGGCCGGTCTGCGCGCGGCGCTGGTCGAAGCTGCGCACGGCTCGCCAGCCCACCTACGCGACGCCCTGACCGAGCGCGCCGCCGCCGGAGAGCTGGCGAATGTGCAAGGTGCGTGGCGCTGGGTTGGCGCCGGTGACCCATCGGTGTCTGCCCCACTTGCGACGACCGCAGTGCTGGCCGGGCTGGCTTCAGGACCACTGACGCCCAAGTTGTTGGGCTTGCCACCCGACTTGCGCGCGGTGTTGACCGCAGCGGCGGTGTTTGGCGAGGTGGCGTGGCTGGGCGGCACGCTCGCGGTGTTGCGCGGCCTGCGCAGTGATCCGACCGACAGTGGCTCCGCAGCTGACCGCTCACGCCTCAAAGGGCAACTGCTGCAACTGATGGCGCTCGACCTGGTTGTGTTTGCCGATGACAGTCGGGTCGAGGGTGACTACGAGTTTCGGGTCACGCCTGCGGCCGAGGGTCCAGCGATGCTTGGCACGGTTTCCGAAGACCGACGGCGCGCAATGGCGCGCTTGGCGGGGCAGTGGCTGGGCGCGCGACTGCCCGCAGACGATGTTGCGCTGGCGGTCCGACATGGCGAGCTGTGTGCGGCCGGTGGCGACGAGGCGGGCGCGGCGGCGGCCTGGCTGCACGCTGGAACCGTGGCTCGATCGGCAGGGCACTTGCACCGCGCACTTGCCCTGTTTGCGCGGGGGCGCGCCCTCAGTGGCACCGACCGCGCGGCCGTTGCCTGCGACTTGCGGGTGGCCTTGGGCGGCGGATTGTTGCGTCTGAGCCGCCATGCCGATGCTCAGGCCGTGCTGCTCGAGGCGCTGCACCTGGGGCGCTGCGCGGATGACGACGAGCGCTGCGGCATCGTCCGACTGCGCCTGTCGCAGGTTGCGCGCCTGCTCGGCGACTATGACGCGGCGCTCGACAATCTCGACGCAGCCCACGAGCACTTCGGCGCGCTCGGCGCCCATCGTTGGGTGGCGGACGTCAGCGACGAGGTCGGCCGTGTCCACATCGCGCGTGGACCGACGGACGCCTACAAAGTGGCCTTGCAGCACTTTCTCAAGGCGCTGGTGCTGCGACGGCGCGGCAAGGACAAGAACGCCGTCGCCCGTGCGCAGTGCCAGATTGCCCGCGTCCACCTGAGCCGCGGCCACCTGCGCGATGGCGCCGAGGCGATGCAGGAGGCGCAGAACATCGCCGACCAGGCGCCCGATCGCTGGATCAAGGCCGAGGTTGGACTTGCGGCAGGTGACCTGGCCCTGGCGTCCGGCGAGTTCACCCTGGCTTGCGCGTTGTGGGACAAGGCCGCGCGGTTGGCGCACGAGGTCGGCGACCACAGAAGGCAGTTGGAAGTCGCCCTGTCCAAAGCAGAAGCCTGCGCCTTGCACGGCGAAGTCGATCTTGCGCGGTCGGCGATGGCTGGGACGCTCGAATTGGCACGCGAGGTGGCGGATCCCGAAATGTGGTCAGCCTGGTATCGGGTGCAGGCGTCGTTGGCACTGGAAGATGGCGACCTCGACTGTGCCAGCCGCGACGCGGACCGGGCGGTCGATGTGGTCAAGACCTCTGGCGCCGGTCACGCCGTGGCGCGCGCCCGCTTGATTCGGGGTTGCGTGCTTGGCAGTCGGGTGCTGACCGAGGGTGGCGCCGGGGCTGCGGCGTTGAACCACGCATGTACTGCCGATTTCGACGCTGGATTGCAGACTTTGCGCACCATGGGCGATCTGGTGCATTGCATTCAGGGGCTGCGGTCGTACGCAAGCTACCTGGCCAAGCGCGGTGGTGGACCACGGCTGACGGCGGTGCAGCGCCAGTGCCAGGACATTGAGCGAGAACTCGGCGAAGTGATCGGCTAGTATCACCCGGCCAGGCGCTGGGCAGACGTGTAATGAAGTTCAGCTCGCAGTCTTTTTACTGCGCGGCTTTTCCTGCCAGAACGTCATTTATCGCTTCGCGTGTTCTTGGCAAAAGCAGCGACAGTTCAGTCATTGCTGCCGCGCTGACGTCCGAAACAACGCCATCGGCGCCTGCCACACCAGGTTCCGGCGTCGCGACCTTGCCCTGGTCAACCAGCAGTTCGATCCACGTCTCGCAGCCGTCCGGTGACGGGCAGCGGCCGTCGTGTTCAACCGACACAGCCAGCAAGACCATTCCGACGCCGGCTGCCCACCAAGAGTGGGTGTGGCGCACCAACACGTCGCCGTCGGGGCCGAGCCAGGTGCGGCGCCCATACAGGTGCAGCGCGTCGCGGTGGGTCGTGCCGGCCACAGTCACGTCCGCAAGCCCAGTGGGCTCCAAGCGCTCAGCGGCGCGTTCGCCATCGGCAAGGGTGCGCGCGCGCTGCCATGGTGCGGTCACCAGCAACGGTTCCGGCGGGTCGGCTGCTGCCAAGGGGCCCGTTGCTGAGGTGGCAGCGGCGTGCACCGCCCAGGCCAATTCGCCGCGGGGTCCGACGACTCGCCGACCCATGACACTAACCTCGCCCTCACCTTGTGGGCTCGGCGCGCGACCGATGCGGGCCAGGGTCTGACTGCCGCCCGGCTCACCGGCCAGCGTCAACCACACGTCCATAGTCGCGCCTCGCGGGGCTGGCGGCTGGCCGTTGCGGCGCTCGACCAACTGCGTGCCTACGCGTCGCCAGGCACCGACGGTCGCGGCCGGGACCAGCGCCGTCCTGTCGAGCGCAGCAGCAGCGCGGTCGGCGCTGACCCGCACACCGGGCACGCTTGCGACGACAGCGGCTATCCAGCCGCCATCGCCTGCATCGGTGGTAGCAGATGCGGGTTCGGCCGGCTGGGCGGCGACCGACGGCGTTGGCGGTTTCGGCGCGGGGTCGGCAACAGGCGCCGCAGCAGGCTTAGGCGGTGGCGATGCAGGCGCCTGCCGCGAATGCCACAACCAGCCGCCGGCCAGACCTACCGCGACCAGCCAGCCAGCCAACGCCAGTCGATGCGGCGCGGCGGGCACCGTCTTTGGGACGGGTGCGTCAATCGTCGGGTTGCTGTGCAGCGTCCGCGGGGCGGCCACGGGTCGGTTGGCGGTCGATTTCTTGCGACGGGCAACGTCGGCCTGCGCGAGACGCACGGCGATTTCGTCCAAGTCTGCTTCTGCGGTGCGCACCGCATCGGGCGAGGCCATCGGCGGCGGCGGCTTGCGCGGCGTCGCGTTGCGCTGCACCAGCTTGCGAAAGTGTCCGCTGCTGGTGGCGTGCCGCGCGCGGTTGCGGCCTGTGCGCTGGTTGGGGCCTTCGTCCGCGTCGGCAAGCGGATCGACGTCGCGCACTTCGGTGGCGAGCAACAGCGCGATGTCGGCGATCGCATTAGCTTGCACCCAGTCGGACTCGTCTTTGCGCCAGACCAAGGTGGCGCCGGTCAGGCTGCCGTTGCGGATGGCGGCCTGCATCTCGGCGCGCGTCATGTTGCTGCACTGACGCACCGATGGCAGCGCAATGGTCCAGGTCTGAGAGGGGTCGTTGCGCAAGGTCACGGTCAGGCTCGCTGTATGCGGGCAGGGGATGGTCCCATAGCGCCGCACAGGGGTCAAAGCGCAGATTTGGCGCCGATCATCATCAAGTGCCAGTTGCCAGGAACTGCTGCAGGCCCGCAGCCACGGCCCGGCCCGCCGCGTCCGCCCGCGGCGCCAGGTCAAGCCGGATCTCTACAGTCGTGCCGAAGGTGCCGGTTTCGCGCAAGAAGCGCGCTCCGAGGTCACTGGCATCGCCGGACCATGCCAACGTGACTTGCGCCAGTTCAGGCAGGCCTGCCAGATCCTCGGCGAACTCGCCGACCAGCGCGGCATCGAGGTCGGGATGCTGTTCATCGGTCCACGCCAGGTCCGAGAGCCGCGCCGCCGTCGCTTTGGGCAATTGGCCGATGTCGCCAAGCCACTGAAACCAGCGGTCGGCGACAAACCGCATCGACAGCGTCCAGGGACCTTGGGTCGGATAGGGATGCGGACCCGGGCTCAGGTCTGCGGCCGACAGCGCACCGGCTACCGCGTTGCACAGTGGCCACGGTGCGCCGCGCAAGTCGCCCGGCACCAGTTTGGCGAGCCCAACCGGAAACGCACTGGCCCACGGCGTGGCGTCGACAATCGCGGTCTTGGGTCGCCGCACCGGTCTGCCGCCGTTGAGCCGGTCATAGGTCGAGCCGAGCTCGCCGTAGCTGTGCAACTCGACAAGGCCGCGCAGGCCTTGTGCGGCGCGGCGGACCGCGTCGTGCGCCTGCCGGTGGCATTGCTGCAGCGTTTCACGCGCTTGGGGAATCAGCCATGGCGCCACAGTACCGTCGACCGCACCCTTGCCAAACAGCGTCTCTTTGGCCTCAACCCGGCCGCGCCAGCCGCGGTTCAGGTCGAGCAGTCCGCGCGGTAGCGCATTGCACAGCGCGGTGGCGTCGAGCGCCGCAGCCGCGGCCGTCAGCATCTCGGCGCTGCCCACGTCGTGCCATTCAGCGACGTGCGCTGCAAATTCGGCTTGCGTTTGCGGGTCGTCGCGCACCAGGCTGCTGGCCGGCAAGAGCGGCGCCACCGTGTGCGGGGCGACGAGCAGTACGGGGGCCTGGCCCAGATGCTGGTGCAGAACAGCGGGAATCGGCGTCATCGTGTGCGGCTCGCGGCGGCCCTTCGGCGGGCACGGCCGTGGTTTGTAGGCCATCAGCCGCTGGAAAGGAAGCGCCGGCCAGGGTGCCTTGCCCCGCCAGTTTGTCACAGCCATGCATCCTCGCGCGCCACGCCGTTGGCAGCGCAATTCGTTGTGCTACCTTGGCGTCCGGCGCGCATGGTTGGTCGCGCGAACGCGAGCGTAAGATGCAAACCGTCCACAATACCACCACGCTGCGCGTCGCCGGCATGTCTTGCGGCCACTGCGAGGGCCGGGTCGTCAAGGCGCTTCAAGCGGTGCCAGGCGTGCAGTCCGCGGCAGCGTCTGCCAGCGAAGCTTCTGCCCAAATCGCACACAGCGGCGCAGTCTCCGCCGATGACTTGGTGCAAGCCGTGCAGGGTGCTGGCTACGAGGCCGAGTTGGTGGGGCAAGAGCCCGCAGAAAACGACGACGACGACCCTGCGAGTCCGCGACCGCCGTCCGGTCCCGACCCGCCGGCCGCGCCCAACGCAGCGACTGGCGGTCGCGCTGTGCGCTTGCGCATTGCCGGCATGACCTGTGCCGCTTGCGTGCGCAATGTCGAGTCGGCGCTGGCGCAAGTCGCGGGCGTGCAGGGCGCCAGTGTCAGCCTCGTGCTCGAGTCGGCGCGCGTGGAGCTTGCCGCGGGCGCCGATGTCACCGAGACCCAACTGATCGCGGCTGTGGCGGGGGCAGGCTACACGGGCAGTTCGATTGACAGGTCGTCCGCAGAGCGGCAGGCCAGTCCACATGCTGGCGGGACAGATTCGGAAACGCCCGCACGCGGGGCGATTGCCTGGTGTCTGGCCGTGGGCGTGGTGACCATGGTGGGATCACTGCCGTTGATGCCACATACGCACAGCGCGGACCCGCTGGATCGTGCCATGATGGCTGCTGCCGATACGCTCGCGGGCGTGGTGCCGCAGCTGTGGCAGGTCGATCCGTTCGTGCTGCGCTGGGCGCTGTTCGCCCTGTGTACGTCGGTAGTGCTGTTTCCTGCGCGGCGTTTCTTTGTTGCGGCCCTGCTCGCGGTACATCGTCGCGCAACCGACATGAACACGCTGGTGGCGCTCGGCATTGGGGCCGCGTGGGCGATGTGTCTGGTGGCGACCGCATGGCCACAGCTGTTTGTCGAGCAAGGGTTGCAGGCGCAGGTCTGGTATGACGCTGTGCCGTGGGTGCCGGGTTTCGTGTTGTTGGGCCGTTGGCTCGAGGGCGAGGCGCGAGCGCGCACCCGCCAGGGACTCGACGCTTTGGTGCGGCTGCAGCCCAAGACGGCTTTGCGCATCACCTCTGGCATAGAACTTGAGGTCCCGGTGACCGAGTTGCGGCCGGGCGACCGGGTGCGCGTGGCAGCCGGTGCGCAGGTGCCTTGCGATGGAACGGTGGTCCAGGGCCAGAGCGCCGTGGACGAGTCGATGATGACCGGCGAGTCGCTGCCGGTCGCGCGCAGTGTGGGCGACCGAGTGCTTGGCGGTACTGCCGTTGTCGATGGTTCGCTGGTCGTGCAGGCGACGGCGCTCGGCGAGCAAAGCGCGCTTGCGGCCATCATTGCCGCGACCGAGACTGCGATGCTGTCCAAGCCTGCGCTACAGCGCGCCGCCGATCGGGCAGCCAGCCTGTTTACGCCGCTGGTCCTGGGCGTCGCGCTGCTTGCGGCTTTTGCGTGGCTTGCGCTCCCCGCAGAGCACGGCTGGGGCGCTGCGCTGTCCGTCGCCGCCAGTGTCATCATCGTGGCATGTCCGTGTGCGATGGGGCTGGCCGTGCCGACGGCGGTCATGGTGGCGACTGGCGTCGCGGCCCGCCGAGGCTTGCTCATTCGCAGCGGTGTCGCGCTAGAGCGGGCGGGTCGCATTTCGGCCGTGGTGTTCGACACGACCGGCACGCTGACGACCGGCAAACCGCATGTCGAAGCCTCGTGGTGGTGGGGCGACGACAGCGTGCACGGCTGGGCGACCGTGGCGGCGCTGGTGCGACACTCGACACATCCCCTTTCTCAGGCGCTGGCTCGGCACCTGCAAGGCGAAGCCGCGTCCTGCGCCACAGACAACCTCGACGTGCATTCGGTCGCCGGCAGGGGCATTGAGGCAACAGTCGCAGGCAAACGCTGGCGTGTGGGTGCCCTGCCCTGGGTTTCCGAGGTGGCCGCGCTGGAGGCCCAGCGACTTGAAGTCCGTGCAGGTGTGGCCAACGCGCAAGCTTTGCCGGGTGCGCTGGTGTTCGTTGCGGCCGACGGCGCCATCGTGGGTGGCGCGCAGTTGACGGATACCGTGCGACCTTCCGCGGCGGCGGCGGTGCAGCGTCTGCGGGCCATGGGTGTGCTGACTCTGTTGGCCAGTGGTGACCGCGACGCGAGCGCGCGCCCGGTGGCGGCAGCTCTCGGGCTGGACAAAGCCGCAGGCGACCTGCTGCCCGACCACAAAGTCGACTGGGTCACCGATCTGCGCAGCGACGGTCACGTGGTCGCCGTCGTCGGCGATGGCACCAACGACGCCCCGGCGCTGGCGGCTGCTGACGTCGCCTTTGCGATTGGCGATGGCAGTGCGGTTGCAGCTGGACAAGCTGACCTTGCGCTGCTGCGTCCGGACCTCGGCACCGTACCCGATGCCATCCTCTTGGCCAAGGCGACCGATCGCATCTTGCGCCAGAACCTGCTGTGGGCGTTCGGCTATAATGCCCTTGCGATGCCATTTGCCGCTGGCGTCCTCTATCCCTGGACCCACAGCCTGCCGTCGCCGATGCTGGCGAGCGCTGCGATGGCGATGTCGTCCGTTTGCGTGGTGGCCAACAGCTTGCGCTTGCGGGCGTGGCAGGCGCCGCAAAGTCCGTCCACCTGATGGCGCGACGTCGCCACTTTTTCCTGTGAGGTTCGTCATGTCCACATCAATTCGTCTCTCCGTCGTGGCAGTTCACCTTGTGACTGCGCTGTTTTCTATCGCGCTATTGTCGTGTGCCAAGCAGAGCGCCGCGGCTGGCAATGGCCCGGAACACCCGACGCCTGTCGGCGAAAAGCCCGACCCGGCCCCCGGATCGGCGACGCCAGCGGCCATCGTCGCCGACACGCCCAAAGCTAAGGCGTTGGTTGAAGGCCTCAACGGCTACGCCCCGATGCGCAAGGCGCTGGCGGCAGACGACCTGGCCGCCGCCAAGGCCGCCGCGCCCGCAACCGCCACTAGGCTGGCTGCCATGAAGGCTGAGCACGTCGACAAGGCCGCTGACATCGACGCGATGGTGGCTGCTGCCAACAAGGTGGCCGCCAGTTCGGATATCGCGACCGCGCGGATGGTGTTTGGCGAGCTGTCGCGTGCGCTCATCGGGCTGGTCGCGACCGACAAGGGCGTCGCGGGCGGCGTGGTGTGCTACCGCTGTCCGATGGCCAAGACCTACCAGACGTGGCTGCAGCTCGGCGATGAGATGGGCAATCCCTATTGGGGCGCCGAGATGCTTAAGTGCGGCGCAAAGGTGCCGGTCGCGCCGTAGGCCCAGTGAGGCTACCGGCCGAGCAGATCCCGGTACAGCGCCAGATATTGGCCGATGACACCATCAACGCCGTAGCGACGCCGCACGCTATCCCGGCCACGCCGGCCCAGGTCGCTGCGGCGCTGCGGGTTGTCGGCCAGTCTGCCCAGCGCGTTGCGCAAGCCATCCGCATCGCCGACCGCCACGACTTCTGCCAGGTCGGGGGCCACGACCTCGGGGATGGCCCCGACTGGCGTGACCACGGCAGGTAGCCCCGCTACCATGGCCTCGAGCAGCACATTGGGCAGGCCCTCGCGATGGGTGGGCAGACAGAACACATCCGCTTCGTGATAGGCCTTGAGCGTGTGATCTGCAGGCAGCGCACCCATCTCAGTCAAGCGGCCGGTAGCGCGCAGGGCGGCCAGCGCCGCGTGCATGGCGCGCTCTGCTTGCAGGTCGATGGCGGGGGCTGGCGCGCCGACAAGCACCAGTTCGCACTGTGGCAGGCCGAGGACCGCGCGTGCGAGTTCGCCGACGCCCTTGAGCGGTGTCACTGCGCCGACAAACAGTACCCGCAGCAGGCGTTTGGGCGGCAAGACCGGGCTGGACTGCCTCGCTATCGGCTCGGACACGAAGTTGCCAATGCGGTCGACGCGAGCGCCAGGCACTTCAGCGTGCAAGTAGTCTTCCAGTTCGGCTGACAGCACCAGCACACTGGCCGCGCCACGCAGGGTGGCGTCAAGGCTGCGCCGCTTCCAGGCTGGCAGCACTTTGCGCCAGGCGATGTACTGGTTGGAGCCACGGATATGCAAGATGCTCGGTACGCCCGTTGCCCGGCACAGCGCAATTGCTGCTGCTTCGCGCGGCGTGGCCCAAAACAGCGACGTCGTCAGGTGCGCGACATCGACTTGTCGGCGGGCCAGCAGCGTCGAAAGTTGACCCAAACAGTTGCCTGCGTGCAATACCCGGTCCCAGCGAAACGCAGAGCGCTCACTGAATTCGTCCACCGGCGGCGCGATGTTGACCAACCGCAGGTCCAAGCCGTGGCGCGGCGCTGCATCAAGGTACTGCATCGTCCAACGGGCAATGCCGCCCATGGGCGGCGGCACCGGTGCCCACAGCGCAACGCGCAGGCCAGGGTTGCTCACGGTTGCCAACCTCTGCGCTGTAATGCGGTCGCAAGCAGCACCAACGTCCATTGGCGGTGCGCCCGCCGATACGGCGAGTCCTCCGGCTGCCAGCCTTCGCCCTGTTGGGCAAACTCGGCCTGTAGTCGCAGCAGCGCGGAGGGCTCGAACAGCGTCCGCAATGGCGAGTCGTGGCCTTGCAGCGCCCAGCGCGTGCGGTCTTGTAGGACGGCGCCACCAAAGGCAAGCAGCGGCACGGCGAAGCCCTGCTTGGGGCGATCGACCACCCACGGCGGGACCCACTGCCGCGCCAGGGCCTTGAGCGCCACCTTGCCCTCGCCCCGGTGCAGCTTGTGCCGCAGCGGCAACCTCTGAGCAAATGCCACCATACGGTTGTCGAGCAATGGCGGCCGGATTTCCAGCGACTCAGCCATGGTCATGCGGTCGACTTTGACCAGCATGTCGTCGGGCAGTACCAGGCGCTGTTCCAGGCGGTGGCAACCTTCGGCCAGAGTGGGGTCGAGGCCAGCAGCAGCGCGGTCGCGGATGAGCGCGGCCAGCCCGTCCGCCGGACCGTGAAACGCCGGGCGGAGCAGCCGCCGCGTCTCGTTCGGCCAAAAGAAGGTCAGCGTGCCGACTGCACGCTCTGCCGTTGGACGGCTGGCCAGGTCGAACAAGCGCGCGACGCGGCGCAGCTTGCCGCGCACGGTCTGGTTGGCGCCAGCGCGGCGATTGACGGTCGTGGCCGCGTTGCCCATTGCAGCCGTCGCCTGGTGCCCGAGTTGCGCCGCGGTGGACACCCAGCCGTTCTCGCGGTAGCGCGGATAGCCAGCGAACAGCTCGTCACCGCCGTCACCCGACAACGCCACGGTGACATGGCGGCGCACCAGCCGCGCCAGCCGTCGGGTGGGTAGCGACGAGCTGTCTGCAAACGGATCGCCATGGTGATCGACCAACTCGTCCAATTCCGACTCGGTCAGGCCGGCGGCGGGCAGCTCGAGCTCGACGTGATCGCTGCCGATGTGCTCAGCAACGGCTCGCGCGGCTTTGCGTTCGTCGTAGCGCGGGTCGGCGTGCACCACCGAAAACGTCCGGACCTTGCCGACAGTGCGCGCGGCGGCGGCGGCGACCAGCGACGAGTCCACGCCGCCCGACAGCAGCACGCCTACGGGCACATCAGCTACAAGCTGGTCCGCGACGCAAGTCTGTAATAGCGCGGGCAAGTCATCGGGGTCGCTCGCCGGTGCCGCAGGGTGCCAGGCGCCAATTGGCTCAGCCAACCGCGTTCGTGCGATGCGCGCCTCGGCGTCGACCGTCCACACCTCGCCGGGGAGCAGCTGACGAACGCCCAGCCAAAGCGAGTACGGCGCCGGCACCATCCCCAGCGCCAGGTAGAGCTGCAGCGCCGCCGGGTCGATGCGGCAGTCCAAGCCAGGCAGCGTCATCAGCGGGCGCAGTTCACTGCAAAACGCCACCGCGCCGGGCAACTCAGCGACGTACAGCGGCTTGATGCCGGTGCGATCGCGAGCCAGGACCAGCTTGCGCTCCTCGCTTTGCCACAGCGCCAGCGCAAACATGCCGTTCAACTCTGGCAGCGCGGCGAGGCCGTCGCGCTCCATGCGCTCCAACACCAGTTCGGTGTCGCTGTGGCCGCGCAGCGGCATTGGTCCGAGTTTTCGACGCAACTCTGCGGTGTTGTAGACCTCACCGTTATACGCGATGACGGTGCGACCGCTGGCGGAGGTCATCGGCTGCGCGCCGGCCGGCGACAGGTCGATGATCGATAGCCGGGCATGACCAAGCGCGGCGCCGTCCAGGCGCGCGATGGCTTGAGCATCTGGGCCACGGTGGCGCAACGCCTGCAAGGCGCCGTCCATCCAGCCGCGTGCGAGGTCGGTGGCTTGGGGGCCGGCGACGCCGACAATGCCGCACATGCAAGGGGTCCGTGGGCGGCGAACTCGGCCGCGGGCGGCAAAGGTATGGCCTGGGGCGGGCGTTGTCTATGGTCCTATTGCCCGCCGCGGCCGCAGTGGCTTTCGCTTGACAGCGGCCGGTTGCCGCCATGGTGCTCAGCAGGCGGACGAGGACGTCCGCGGTCCCAGGCCGGACCCGGCCGCTCCGCTTGGGTTCCGAAGCCGCCTAGGAAAACCACAAGTCCGCGCGCACCGGCAAGCCTTCGTCGCGCTCAGCCTCCGCGCCGCGAAAACCGCGCTGCATCACATCGTGTGTCGAGCGCGGTGCCGGCTGACCCTGAGCGTGGCTAGGACGCTGCTGTCCCGAGCGCTGGCCCTGGCCCTGGCCCTGGCGCTGACCTTGACTTTGGCCATCGCGCCCGCTGCCGCTCGCCGCGCCATGCCGCCGCTGACCGTGGCCCTGCGACGGCTGCGCAGGCCGCTGGTTGTCGTGCTGCGGACGCGGACTGGTGTGCGACCGCGGGTGTGCGCTCTGGCCGCCCGGGCGCTGCCCCTGCCCTTGCGAAGCCGGCGCGGCCGACCGCCCCATCGGCACCGACGACCGCAGCGGCCCGGCGTCGGCCACCGGCACCGACTGGCGAATCAACCGCTCGATGTCGCGCAGATACGGCCGCTCGTCGA